>NZ_JBWKFN010000004.1:0-118460 GCF_056434245.1 Streptomyces sp. NPDC044064 | reverse complement strand
CGTGGGCCCCGGCCGGTCTCCGGCCGGGGCCCACGCGCGTCCCGTGTACTCGGCTGCTCAGCGGATGCGGTTTCCCGGCCCGTCCTCGTGCGTGTAGTAGCGGTAGAACAGCACGCCGCCCACGACCACGGCGAACGCCACGCCCAGGCCGGCCGACGCCAGGACGGAGTGGCCGCGGCCGCTCAGGCTGTACAGGAAGCCGACCGCGATGCCCGTGAAGGCGGCCCACAGCGCCGCGTGCAGTTCGCGCGGCATCCGCGGGGTCAGGGCCGCGAGCCCCATCCAGACGGCCGCGAACACGATGGCCGTCACGAAGCCGAACAGCAGGTTCCAGCCGGTGATGGGGCCGCCGTAGCGGGTGTTGGCCGCGGCCCAGTACCCGTAGATGAGCCCGAGCACGACGGGAACGGCGACCTTGGCCACCGCGTGCGTGCGCTCGCTGAAGACGTCGGGAGTACGACCGCCCCGGATCATGCCGCCGGTCGCGGGTGCCGCATGCGCCATGAGAGCACTCCTCTCTCTCCTCGCCCCCGCCTACCAGAGCACACCGGGGGGGGACGCCCTGGCAAGTCGGCCGGACGAGTGACGGGTGCCCGGATGCGGCGCCGATGCTCCCGTGTTTCGCTGAATTTCTCCGAGGACATGGAGGGCTGCCCGGCCGTGACGGACATGGAGTACCGGCTCCGGCGGCAGTTGCTGCGGGTCCATGGCCGGAGCATCGCCTGGGTGCCGCCCCTGCTGCTGCTCGTCGCCATCGTGCTGGTGGACATCAACACCACCGAGCGGTTCCGGATCGTCTCCTGGATCGTCCTGGTGCCCGGCATCGCCGCCGCGATCTGCGGTGTGTGGGGGACGGCCGCCTTCGCCGTGCTGTCGCTGGCGACGTACGTCGTCGTGGACAGCCTCTGGCCGGGCGCGTACCAGGCCGGACTCGCCGACTTCGTCCTGGTCGCCCTCGGCGGTGCCCTCGGTGTGCTGGCCTCCGCCGTGCGGGTGCGCCGGGAACGGCAGATGCTGCACATCCGGGACATCGCCGAGACCACCCGGCGTACCGTGCTGCGCCCGCTGCCGCCGGTCTGGGCGGGCCTGGAGCACGCGGGCGTGTACCTGGCCGCCGACGTCGAGGCCCAGGTCGGCGGGGACTTCTACGACATCCAGCCGGGCCCGCACGGCACCCGCGTCCTCGTCGGGGACGTGCAGGGCAAGGGCCTGGGCGCGGTGGAGGCGGCGGCCGCGCTGCTCGGCACCTTCCGGGAGGCCGGCTACCACGAGCCGGACCTGGCGACCGTCGCCCAGCGGCTCGAGGTGCGCATGGTCCGCCACGGCAGGCACACCACCGCCCTCGGCCGGGACGACGGCGACCGCTTCGCCACCGCCCTCCTGCTCTGCTTCCCCGAAGGCGCCCCGGACACCATCGAGCTGATCAACTTCGGGCACGAGCCGCCGCTCGTCGTCGGACCGCACGGGGTGCGCACCCTGCCCGGCGGCGACGGCCTGCCGCTCGGGTTCGGCGACCTCGGTTCCGGACGCCCGCCGCTGCACCGGGTGCCGTTCGGGCGCGGGGAGACCCTGCTCATGGTCACCGACGGAGTCACCGAGGCGCGGGACGCCGCCGGGGAGTTCTATCCGCTGGTCCGGGAAGTGGCCCGGGCCGTCGAGGCCGACCCGGGGCGGGCCGAGCCGCGGCGCCTGGTGCGCCGGGTCCGTGACGGGGTGCTGCTGCACAGCGGCGGCCGCCTGGAGGACGACACCACGATCTTCGCCGTCCGGCGGGCGGGCGAAGACCCCGTACGGGGACGTTTGCAGTCCTGAGGCGCACCTTTGCACCAGCAGCGGTTACGGTGCTGGCTGTAGGGCGATCTGAGGGGGAGGGACGATGCCCGGAACCGTGCTGCTGCTCGCGGCCTCGCCGCTGGGCCGGGGGCGCCTGGTGGACGCGGCCGGGGTGCTGCCCGTGCTGGCCGCGGTCGCCCCTGCCGTGCTGTCCGGCACCGACACCGCGAACGTGGTCGAACTGGCCGACCCGCTGGAGCCGCAGGCCGTCCTCACCCGGCTGCGCGCCGCCGCGGCCGCGCCCGGCCCGCTCACCGTGTACATCGCCGGGCAGCTCCACCTGGACCGCCGCCAGCACCAGCCCCACCTGGCCCTGGCCCGTACGACCCCGGCCACCGTCCGCTACACGGCGCTGCCGTGGCACTGGATCAGGGAGGAACTGCGGCTGCGCTCGGCCGGGTCCACGGCGCTCTTCGTCGACCTGCACGCGGACGCCGAGACCTGGCAGCACCTCGCCCGGCGGCCGCTCGACTCGGGCCGCACCAGCGCGGTGTACGGCCGCATCGCACCCCCCTCGAAACAGCGGGGTCTGGCCGAGCCGTCGTACATGAGGGCGGTGGCGACGCTGTTGCGCAGCGGACACCGGCCGCCGTTGGAGCAGTTGCACCAACAGGCCCTGGCACGGATCGCCGACGAAGCACCGGGGAACATCGTGCTCACCGCGCGGCCCCGGGCGACCGGTGATCCCCACGCCGCCATCAGCGCCGCCGTCCAGGCCGGGCGGCACGCCGACGCCGACGCGCTCGCCGCTCAGCACGAGCAGGGCGCCGTGCACGCCCACGGTCCCGCCTCCGACGAGGCGCTGCACTGGGCCGAGGTCCGGGCCGATCTGGCCATGTTCGCGGGGGACCCGGTGCGCAGCTGCCGGGCCTGGCTGCGGGTGGCCGGGGTGCGGCTCGCTGCCGGGCAGGCGGTGGACGCGCCCGCCGTGGAGGCGGCGGTGGACCGGGCCCACCATCAGTGGGGGAGCATCAAGGACGCGGCGCGGGCCCGTGAACTCGGACCCGCGCTCGCGGAGTTGAGGCTCCGGGTACCGGGCCGCCGGCAGGGCGCGCTGGAGAACGTCCAGCGGCACCTGCGGCAGCTCCAGTCGGCCGGGTAGCGGCCTCAGCCGGTGAAGGTGAAGTACTTCCAGGCGCCGTGCGTCGTGGAGTTCACCGTGTCACCGGAGGAACTGTTGATGTACGACGAGCGCACCCGGAACCGCCAGCCGACGTCCTCGGCGTGGTTCCCGGTGATCGTCACCCGGGACACGCCGTCGGGGCCCAGCGCGAAGTACGCGGGGTCGCCGGGGTACCACCGGCCCTGGTAGTACACCTCGAACTCGAACTTCTGCTTACGGCCCGGGAAGAACGGCATCTTCGTCGTGATCAGCGGGTTCTTGCTCTTGTGGAAGAAGTAGTACGTGTGGCCCCACGCACTCTTCGACTTGTAGTGGTTGCTGACCGACGTGGACACGCTGACCCTGGCGCCGACGGTGCTGGAGACCGACCGGGGCTGGTAGCGGGCGTCGCCCGAGAACTTCGCGGTGACCTTGGTGTCCCGCTTCAGGTCCAGCGTGACCGACAGGTTGCCGGCGGAGTTGACCTTGCCGGACTTCACCAGCTTGTTCGGCTTGTCGGAGCCGAACGGGTCGGCCCAGATCTCCACCGTGCGGTTCTTGTAGGTGCTCCCCAGGTGGGCCGTGAACTTCACGTCCTTGCCGTAGGAGTACACCTTGCCGTTGTTGTCGACCGACAGCGCCGGCTTGGCGCGGGAGACGTCCACGGTGTCGGTGCCGGAGCCCGCCGCGTGGTCGGTGTCGCCCGCGTAGGCCACCTTGTACTTCACCTTGCCGCCGGCCGGCGGGGTGTCGGTGAAGGAGTAGCTGTTGTCGGCCTTGACCGTCACCGAGGGCAGGGTCTTGCCGTTCGGGGAGTCCAGGTCGGTGCGGGTGACCGTGAGCTTGGCGCCGGCGGGGAGGGCCACCTTGGAGGTGACCTTGCCCTTGACGGTGAGCTGCTTGGCGCGGGCCGCGGTGGCCGGGGCGTCCACGGTGACGGTGGTCGTCGCCTTGGTGGGGGCGTCGAACACACGCAGGGAGTAGACACCGTCGTTGTTGTACGACACCGCGAACAGGCGGGAGGCGTCGGGCGCCCAGCCGAGGGTGGAGTCGGCGAGTTCGTCGGAGCCGCTGATGTGGTCCGTGTCCGGGAAGTCGTACTCGCGCACCGACGTGGTGGCGCCCGGCTTGTAGACGAAGATGTCCGGGTTGTACCAGCCGTCGACGCCCGCCGCGACGGTCCCGTCCGCGGCGACCGCCACGGCGTTCGGGTATGTGGCGCTGGGGTAGCTGCCGTCCGCCGTGAGGTCGGAGGTCTTGAACACCGGGTGGTTGTACGGGTATCCGCTGGCCACGACGACGTCCTGGCCGTTCGGAGTGACGGCGATGTCCCGCGTGTTCTCGCCGGCGCTGGTGGAGGCGAGCCGGTTCGGGGTGCCGGACGTGACGTCGTACGAGACGACCTTGCCGGAGCTGTCCCCGGTCTGGGCCCCGACCAGGGTGTTCGAGCCGGGTGCCGCGTCGAGGATCGGCGCGCTGTACCAGCCGTTGTCCAGATCCAGGGTGACGTCGTGCTGCTCGCCCGCGAGGTCGACGGAACCGATGTTGCCCGCGCCGGCGCCGCCGTAGCCGAACCAGAGCTTGCCGCCCGCGAGGGCGACGCTGCGCGGCTGGTCGGCCTTGACCTCGTAGCGCGTGGTCTCGGTGGCGGTGGCGGTGTCGAAGACCGCGATGGCGTCGAGCCCCGGCACGGCCGCGTAGAGCGTGCCGGAGTCGGCGGACAGTTCGAGGCCGCTCACGCCGGGCAGGTTCGTGGTGAGCTGCTTGACGACCTTGCCGGCGTAGTCGGTGACGACGATCTTGCCGTTGTTCGGGTCGCTGACGAAGACCTGCTGGTGGGCGCCGTCGACCACGAGGTCGGCGGTCTGCTTGACCGGCAGGATCCTGCTGGAGTCGGCGGCTGCCGGAGTGGCGGCGAGGGCCGCCGAGCTGAAGAGGACGGCCAGGGTGGTGGCAGTCGTGAGGGTGCGCATACGCACGCTGATTCGAACCCCCCGGAACGAATGAGTGAGGTGAGCGCCACGTGGCACGGCTGATGTACAAGCCCCCTGTGTGCCTTCCGTGGCGGATGGGTGAAGACTAGGTCGCGAAGACTAAGTCATGCCACTGACAAAAAGGCGAGCGCCCCCGAGACCAGGGTCCGGACACCCGGGGCGATCGTGGACAGGTCGGGCGCGAAGCGGGGGCTGTGGTTGCTCGGGACGGCCGCGAACTTCTCCTGGAAGGTCGCACCCGGTGCCTTCTCCCACACCTCGGCCGCAGTGGTCGTCACGAACCAGTACGAGTACGGGATCGAGCCGAGCGCCAGCTCCGGGAAGTCCTCGCTGCCCATCGCCGGGCCCGGGTCGAACACCGTGTCCGCGCCGAAGACCTCGCGGTGCACGGCGGCCACCGCGGTGTCCGTGCCGACGTCGTTGACCGTCTCCGGGAAGGTGTTGCCGAGGGTGATCCCGGGCTCGCGCGGGCAGCCGGCGGCCAGGCACTCGCCCTGGGCGATCCGGCGGATCGCGGCCAGCATCCGCTCCCGCACCTCCTGCGACTGGGTGCGCAGGTTCAGCTCGATGCGCGCCTCGGACGGGATGATGTTGTGCCGGGTGCCGGCCTCGATCCGGCCCACGGTGAGCACCGCGGACTCGCGGGCGGCCAGTTCCCGGGAGACGACCGTCTGCAGCCGGGTGACCAGGTAGGCGGCGGTCACCACCGGGTCCACGGTCGACTCGGGCCGCGAACCGTGGCCGCCCCGGCCGTGCACCACGATGTCCACGTCCGTCGACGCCGACATGATCAGGCCCGGCGCGTGCGGGTACAGGCCCGTCGGGCCCGGGGCCGCGTGCTGCCCGAGCAGCACGTCCGGGCGCCCGAAGCGCTCGTACAGCCCGTCCGCGACCATCCGGGCCGCGCCCTGCCCGGTCTCCTCGGCGGGCTGGCCCACGACCAGCAGGGTGCCGTTCCAGGTCTCCCGCCCGGCCGCCAGCGCCGCGGCCGCGCCCGCCAGCCAGGTGACGTGCAGGTCGTGTCCGCAGGCGTGCATCACCCCGGCCGTCCGCGAGGCGTAGGGCAGCCCGGTCTCCTCCTGCACCGGCAGCGCGTCCATGTCGGCGCGCAGCAGCACCGTCGGCCCGTCGCCGTTGCGCAGCACCCCCGCGACCCCGGTGCCGCCGATCCCCTCGGCCGTCTCGAAGCCGGCCTCCTTGAGCCGCCCGGCGAGCTTCCCGGCGGTGCGGTGCTCGCTCAACGACAGCTCGGGGTGACGGTGCAGGTCGCGGTAGAAGTCCTCCAGGTCCGGGACCGGGAGTCCGTCGGTGAGATCCAGAGCGGTGCGCGCCGCGGGAGAAGTCACGGGGGAAAGGGTAGGCCCCCGGCGGGACGCCGGGGGAGAGCCCGGCTCACCAGGTGAACCCCTGCTGCACCTCCATGCACGCGTCCGCCTTGTCGCCGGACAGCACGGCCGCCGTCGACGGTGCCCTGTCCGCGCTCCTGCTCTTCGGATAGGTGTCGCCGGTACGCCAGTCCGCGCCGACGATCAGGGTGACGCCCGAGACGTCGGTCGAGCGGTGCACCTGGCCCAGCGGGACGCCGAGCGCCTTGGCCACGGCCTGCGCGTCACCCTCGAGATCGGCACTGGGGTACAGGACGAGGGTCTTGGTCTCGGCGGCCGCGCTGACGTCCGCCCCGGCCCGGGTGAACCCCTTGCCCTGCAGGACCTGGGTGACCGCGCTCGCCCGCGCGGGCGTCGGGGCCTCGGTGGTCGTCCCGGTGCCGTTGCGGACCTGGACCGCGAGGGTGCCGGCCGGGGTCGAGGGGGCTTTCGCCTTCTGCTCCGACTTGTGCTTGGCGCCGCGGCCGTCCAGCGGGGTGTCGTCGCGGACCATGGAGAGGAGCTGGTCGGCGTCCTCGGGGTCGGGCACCAGCCGGTTGTGGTCCTGCGACCACTGCACGGTGGGCAGCGTCGTCATCGTGATCCGCTTGGTCGGGACCTTCTGCAGTTCCCCGGCCAGGTCGTAGAGCTTCTTGACCGTGCCGAGGCCGTCGTCGACCGTGAGCGCCTTCGTCGCGGCCTCCGCGAGCCTGCGCATCTCCGTGGGGTTGCCGAGCGTCGCGTTCGCGCGCAACTGGCGGACCATCGAGTTCATGTACATGTGCTGGGCGTGGGTGCGGCCGATGTCGGTGCCGTCCTCGAAGCCGTAGCGGGTGCGCAGCCACTGCAGGGCCTGTTCGCCCTTGACCGGGTGCGTGCCCGCCTTCAGCTTGAGGCCCGAGCCGTGGCCGTCGGAGGTGTGCGAGTAGACGTTCTGCTTGACGCACACGGGGACGCCGCCGATGGCGTCCGCCATGTCGACCACGCCGGAGAAGTCGACCATCATGAAGTGGTCGATGTGGATGCGGGTGAGCTTCTGCCAGGTGGCGACGGTGCAGCCCGGGCCGCCGCGGCCCAGCGACTCGTTCGCCATGGCCAGCGAGAGCGCCTCGTACTTCTTGCTGTCGGTGGTGCACCTGGGGATCGGGATCATCGTGTCGCGCGGGAGGCTGACCACGGACATGTTGCTGCGGTCGGCCGAGACGTGCAGCAGCATCTGTACGTCGGCGAGCGGCGGGCGGCCCACGTCGGCCTTGGAGCCGCCGAGCTTCAGGTCCTTGGCGGTGTTCCGGCTGTCCGAGCCGATCATCAGGATGTTCAGCGGCGTCTGGCCGGCGGCGTTCGGGGTCGCCTCGGGCACGTCGGAGTCGCCCAGGTTCCGCCGGGCCTTCTTGATGTTGGCGTTGAGGTGCTCGTAGTAGAGGTAGCCCGCGCCCGCGGTCCCGAGTATGACGACGGCCAGGGTTGCCGCCGACCAGCGCAGTATCCGGCGCTTGGGGCGCGGGGTGCCGGGTTCGGTGTCGCCGCCTCCGCGGCCGCCGCCCCCGCCGTGCCGCCCCCGGTTCTTCGGCCGCGCCTGCGCGTCCAGCGTCATTCCCCTGCCCTTCCCGCCCTGACGAAGCGCACGTTGACCTCGTCGCGGCTGCACCGGATCGCACACACTAACGGCGTGGTCATCCATGCAGGGGCTGGTGGTGAGATATGCCACTCGCGTACAACCTTCTCCGGGGGTTGACGAAGTGCCGTTGTTTCTTTGGCGGTTCTCGTCGGTCTTCGCTTCCGGGAAGGTGCCGCCGGGTGATGTGTCCGAACGTCGCGCCGTCTTCGCTCAAGGTCCGCAGGATGTCCACATCGGGCGGGTCCGAGGCGGGTGAGAGGTGTCAGGGCTGGGACTGCTGCACGGCCGGCGGGCTCGGCGGTGCGTCCGTCGCCCGGGCCGGTCCCGCGTTCGCCGCTGTGATCAGTGCCGCGATCGCGAGCACGGCCGCCGCCACGCCCCGGGCGGCCGGGGTGCCCCGGCTCGGGCGGGGCCGGGAGAGGGGCAGTGCGGTGGGGTGCCCGTAGGGTGCGGATGTATGTCCGTGCACGGCGACCTCACAACAACAGCGGCCTGTTAAGCATGTTTAATTCGCCGTTTAACCTAGGGGTGCGGAACCCGAACGGCAAGAGGTACCAGGGGAGTTGGGGGGAGCAGGACATGCGGGAACGGGACGACCCCGAGGTCGTCGGCCGGCGCGTACAGCAACTGCGCACCGAACGTGGCCTGACCCAGCGTCAGCTGGCCGAACCGGCGTACACCCCCGCCTACATCTCCACCCTGGAGGCGGGCCGGGTCCGCGCCTCCGACGAGGCGCTCGGGCACATCGCGGACCGCCTCGGCGTCGCCTTCGAGGAGCTGGCCGTCGGCCGGCCCGCCCATCTCGCCACCGCCCTGCGGCTGCGGCTCACCGAGGCCCAGCGCACCCTCGCCGACGGCAAGGCGGAGGAGGCGGCCGGCCAGTACACCGCGCTGCTCGCCGAGGCGGACACGCACAGCCTGGTCGCCGAGCAGGCCACCGCACTCCTGGGGCTCGGCGAATGCGCCCTGGAGACGGGCGAACTGTCCCGGGCCCGCGACCACTTCGAGCGGGCCGAGCACCGCCTCGCGGAGGAGACCCTCCCCAGCCGCGTCCCGGCCGTCCGCGGCCGCGCGATCGCCCACTATCTCGCCGGTGAACTCCGCTACGCCGTCTACCTCCTGGAATCCACCCTCGACGAACTCAACCGCGGCGGCCTGCACGACCCCGAGGCCCTGCTGCTCCTGTACGCCAGCGCCATCGGCCCCTACATGGACATGGGCGCCCACGCCCGCGCCGCCCAGGCCGCCGAGTTCGCCCTGGCCCTGGCCCCGCAGGCCGCCGACCCCGCGCTGATCGCCCGGATGCACCGCTCGGTCGCCCGCACCCTGCTCGCCGAGGGCCGGGTCGCCGAGGCCGACGCCTCCCTCGCCAAGGCCGCCGAGCTGTACCGCCAGCTGCAGCTGCGCACCGAACTCGCCAACTGCCACTGGATGCGCGGCTACGTCTGCGCCCAGAACGGCGACCTGGACCGGGCCGAGGCCGAGCTGCGCCAGGCCCTCACCATGCTCGCCCAGACCCGGGCCGCCCTCTACCGCAGCCAGGCCGCCGTGGAACTCGCCGACGTCCTGCACCGGCGCGGCAAGTCGGCCGAGGCCGCCGACCTGCTCAACGACGTCCTCGGCGGCCTCTCCTCCGAACGCGGCGCCGTGCACGCCGCCGCCGCGCACCGCCTCCTCGGCATCATCGCCGAGGACGCCCGCGACACCGAGGCCGCCGAGGAGCACTACGTCCGCGCCCTCAGCCTCCTGGAGCGGGCCGGCGCGGCCGGCGACCTGGCCGACCTGTGCCGCCTGCTCGGCGACCTGCTGCGCCGTACCGGCCGCGTCGAGGCGGCCCTGGACGCCTACCGCACGGGCCTCGGCCACCGCACGGCGCCGGGCACCACGACCCTCGGCCCGGCGCCCGCGCAGCCGCCCCTGTGACCGCCTCCCTCACCCGCGCACAGGCGTCACCGCCTTGGACGTGAACACGTCCGACCGGACCCCGGTGACCAGGTCCCCGGCCGAGGACGGGAGGTGGGCCGGTCGCGCCCGGTGCCCCTTCGTCGCCGGATGCTCGGCGAACAGGGCGGTCGTGAGGGCGAGCCGGCCGGTGTACGCCGACTCCCACAGCGTCCGGGTGCCGGGTCCCGTGCCCGCACCGCCGGTGTACGTCACCGGCTCGCCCGGGACCGCGTACTTCGCCGCCGCCGCGGGCATGACCGAGCCCATGACCCGGTGCCGGTCCGGGTGGGCCGTGTACACGGTGTCGCCGCCCCGGGTGATCCGCTGCACCATGTACGGCGTCGCGTAGGTGCCGTCCGCCGCCGCGCTCGCGTACGCCGAGGCCACGGTCAGCGGTGTCGGTGCCGCAGTCCTCGTGAGCTTCGACAGCGGCGCGCCGAGCGGCAGGCCGCTGAACGGCCGCAGTGCCGTACCGGCCTCCACCGCGCCCGACAGGGCGTCGTTGAAGGGCTGGTGGGCGTAGTCCGTACCGCCGTACAGCACCCGGACCGCGCCGTCGCCGGGGACCGTGGCGATCACGGCCGCATGCAGCTTCGTGCCCTTCGGCAGCCCCGCGGACCGCTGGCGCACCCGCTCCGACACCGCGTACTGCGTGCTCAGGTCGAAGGTCGTACGGACCGTGTAGCCGCCGCGCGCCAGCTGGTCCTGCGTGATGCCGAGACGGCGGGCGGCCTCGGCGGCGGCCGCGTCGATCAGGTACTGGCGCTGGCCGTCCGTGTCGCCGGGCGGATAGAAGCGGAAGGCCGGGAAGGCGGCCGAGGAGCGCTGCGCGGCCGTGATGCTGCCCGAGGAGCGCATCGCGTCCAGCACCCAGCGCCAGCGCTTCTGCAGCGTCGTGGTGACCTTCGCGTCCGAGCCCGTCCGTTCGTAGAACGTCGGCCGGTTGATGATGGCCGCGAGCGCCGCGCCCTGCGACACCGTGAGGTCCTCGGCGTCCACGCCGAAGTAGTTCCGCGCCGCCGACTCGATGCCCGCAGCGCCCCGCCCGAAGTACACGGTGTTGAGGTAGCCCTCGAGGATCGAGTCCTTGGAGCGGGTGCGGTCCAGCTTGACGGAGATCAGCGCCTCACGGGCCTTGCGGGTCAGCGACTGCTCGGGGCTCAGCAGGGCGTTCTTCACGTACTGCTGGGTGATCGTCGAACCGCCCTGGCGCTCCCCGCCGGACAGCGTGGCCACGGCCGCGCGCACGATCGCGCTGGGCGAGACGCCCGAGTCCGTGCGGAAGGAGCGGTTCTCGGCGGCGATCACCGCGTCCTGGACGTGCCGCGGCACCTGCGCCAGGGACACGTCCTGCCGGTCCACCGGTCCGCGCCGGCCCAGGTACTCCCCCTCCGCGTCCAGGAAGACCGTGCTCTGGCTGACCGTCTCCGGGTGCGGTTCGGGGACGGACGTGAGCACGTACGCCACCCACACCGTGCCGACCAGCGCGAGGCACAGCGCGAGCAGCGTCCCGAGGATGCGCCGGGCCCAGCGGCCCCGGCGGCGGCGCAGATGCTTGAGGAGACGTTTCACCGGCCCACCCCGCCCCGCGCCAGGACCTTGCCTGCGGCGTCGTAGACCGTGACCCGGGTCCGCAGCAGCTCCTGCTTGTCGGCCGGGAGCCGGGGCGTGGCGTACCAGACGTCCCAGCCCGGATTCCCCGCGAGGGTGAGCACGGTCGCGGTGGTCCTGCCCGAGGGCATCCGCACCTCGACGCGGGCGGCCGGTCCGCCGCCGCGGTGCACGCCGGACAGCAGCAGCCCGCTCCGGCCGGTCACCTCCAGCCGGAGGGTGACGGTCGGGGGCGCCGCGGAGAGCCCCGAGACCGGCAGGGATTCACCCCCGCCCTGCGGCGACGACCAGCGCGCGCCGTCCTTCGTCAGCCACAACTCCTGGCCGGACAGCGGCCGTACGTGCTCACCGGCGGCCACCACGCGCACGGTTCCGGCGGCCACCGACCGTCCGGGAGCGGTCGGCTCGCCCCCGGAGACGCCCGTCAGCCGCCGGCCGGCGTAGCCGAGCGGGACCAGCACCAGCAGACAGCAGGCCAGCAGCACGGTGATCCGGCGCCTTCGGCGCCGCGCCCGGCCCTCCCGCTCGATGGCGGCGAGCGGGACGGGCGTGCGGGGCGCCGCGTCGCGGGCGGCGGCGAAGGCCTCGCCCAACTCGGCTTCCAGGGGCTGTTTTTGCCTGTGCCTCATACCGCCCCCAGGGCCTTCAGCCCCCGTCGTTCGTACGACTTCACCGCGCCCACCGACCAGCCGAGCATCTCGGCGATCTCCAGCCGTCCCAGGTCCTCGCCGAGCCGCAGGACCAGTACCACCCGCTGGCGCGCGGGCAGGGCGGCGAGGGCGCGGGTGAGCGGGCCCCGCGGCGCGGGTCCCGTGCGGTGCGGCCGGCGGCCGGGACGGCGGCCGAGGTGACGGCCGAGGTGACGGCCGAGATTGCGGCCGAGATGGTGGCGCACCAGCAGCCGTCGTACGTAGAAGTCGGTGTCGTTGCCCGGGATGCGCCGCCAGTGGGCGTACGCGTCGGACAGGGCGGTGCGTGTCAGGGCGTCGGCCTCGGCCGCGTCGCCGGTCAGCAGATGGGCCGTGCGCAGCAGACGCGGCCAGGCCACGGCGGCATAGCCGCCGAACTCGGTCCGGCGGCCGGAGCGACCGGCGCGATGACGGGTTCGGCGGTCGGCTCTGGTCGTCATCGGGTTCCCCCTGCGATGTGTTTCGATGTGCGGCGTACGGGACCTGTACGCACCGCGAAGCGGTCCGGGTTGCACGGCGGTACGGGGAAGTTGGGGCACGAGTGGCAGGGGAGGCATGACCGAGGACGAGTTCGACGCGTTCTACGCCGCCGCGTTCCCCCGGCTGACCGGCCAGCTCTACGCGTTCACCGGGGATCACGGCGAGGCGCAGGACGTCGTGCAGGAGGCGTTCGTACGGGCCTGGGACCGGCGGCGCGACTTCCTCGCGGACGGGGCGCCCGAGGCGTGGGTCAGGACCGTCGCGATGCGGCTCGCCGTCAGCCGGTGGCGGCGCGCCCGGCGCTGGCTCGAGCTGGTGCGGCGCACCCCGCCGCCGGAGTCCGTGCCCGGGCCCGACCCCGAGCGCGCCGCGCTCGTCTCCGCGCTGCGCACCCTGCCCGAGGCCCAGCGGATGGCCGTCGTCCTGCACCATCTGTGCGACCTGAGCGTGGAGCAAGTAGCCTCGGAAACCGGCGCCCCGGTGGGGACGGTCAAGGCCCGTCTGTCCCGTGGCCGCGCGGCACTGGCCCGGGTGCTGGCCCCGGGCGAGGGGGAGAGGGAGGGCGACCGTGTCCGATGACCGCGACCACGACACCGGCCGCCGACCCGAACTCTCCGGCGCGCTGCGTACGTTGGCCGAGGAGAACCAGTCCCCGCCGCCCGTCGCCGGTGCCGAGGTCCGCCGCCTGGCCGTACGGCGCGGCCGTCGCCGGCGCACGGCCGTCGTGGCCGGCGGAGTGGCCGCCGCGGCGGCCCTCGCCGTCACGGTGACCGTCGGCCTCGGACCCGGCCACGACTCCGGCTCCGGCCACGACTCCGGCCGCCGTACCGTTCCGGCCGCCAGTCCCCGGCTGCGGACCAGCCCGGTACCCACCCCGACTCCGGCCGTCGCCGCCGACGCCGTCGTCGACCTCACCGGGATGACGATGACGGTCGACGGGCGGATCATGCCCATCTCCTCCGGAGTTTCCGAACTGCCCACGCCCACCGGCAGGTTCACCGTCTTCGCCAAGTCCCTGAAACGGCCGATGGAAACGGGCAGCGGCGGTGGCAGCGGCAGCGGCACCTCGGTGCCGAGCGTGCCGTGGGTGATCGAACTGCGCTCCGTGGACCGGAAGACGACCACCGCCATCGCCCTCACCTACGACCTGAAGGCCCCCGGCACCTACGCGTCCACCGGCGGCTGGATCGGCCTGCCCGAGGCCGACGCGAAGTGGGTGTACACACGGCTGGACAAGGGTGCGGTGGTGCAGGTGACGGGGCGGACGCCGTCGCTGCGGCCCTCCGTGTCCACGCCGTCCTAGCGCGAGTGCGTGGGTCAGACCTGGGCCCGGCCCTGCTTGCGTACGTCCGCCAGACGGAGTGCGCCGATCTGCACGGCCAGCTGTGTCGCGTCGTTCCCCACGTTGCCCAGGCCGGCGTTGGTCAGGGCGAAGGCGTCCTCGCCGACGCGGACGGCGGCCACGTCCATCGTCAGGAAGACGTCCTGGTCCTCGGAGGTCGTGGTGGCGACGGTGACGCGCAGCCCCTGGCGTACGTCCCCGACCTCCGGCAGCGGGGCGTCCTGGACCTGGACGTCCTCGACCAGGCCGTTCTCCGTGGTGGCCGTGAAACGGGCGCACTGGACCGGCATCGTCTGCAGCCACCTCAGCGCGGTGTCGACGTCCGACGGGCGGCGGGCGGCGATCTGGTAGCGGAGCTGGGCCTGGGTGTCGTCGTCGTCGAGACCCACGGCGACCCGGGCGGGGGCGCCGAGGAGTTCGTCGGAGTAGAGCGCGTCGAGCAGGCGCTGGCACTCACCGGCCGTCGTGGCCGCCTTCAGCAGCCCGTCCCGCCAGGTGGCCGCCCCGCGCGTCGCGGACCAGGGGGCACCGAGATCGGTCTCCGTGATGAGCGCGGCCCGGGCCTGGCCGTCGGTGAGCGTGGATCCGTCGGCCCGGGCCGAGGGCTTCGCCGAGGGAGAGGGCTTGTCCACGGTGGGCAGGGGCTGGTGCGCGGACGGCGGGCGCTCCAGGCCCAGGGCCGCGCAGCCGGTGAGGGCGAGGAGGCCGGTGGCGAGGGCGGCGAGAGGGAGGGCGTGGGGGCGTATGGCGGCGGTCATCTGGGGTGCCTCCCTGGCGGGGCAGGTGGGGGTGGAGGTGCCTCCTCTCACGGCACCATCGCCGCGACCCGCTCACCAGCGCTCCGGGCCGTCCGGGTGAGGGCGGGAAAACCCGTCCGGGTGAGCGGCCGGGAAAGCCCGGGGAAAACCGGTGGCCCTGCGACCGGGACCGCCGTTACGGTCGCTCCATGAAGCGCGCCCAGCCGTGTCCGCAGAGCACGACGACGCCGGAGACCGTCCCGGCGCGCTGACACCTGACTCAGTCCGAAGCCCCGGGGCCAACGCCCCGGGGCTTCGGCATGCACCGGGGTGTTCGCCTCCCGCACCGAGGAGACCCCGATGACCGACCCGACCGGCGACCGCGTCCCCGACCACCGCCGCCTCGGCCGTGAACTCGGCCTGTTCGACACCGACCCGCTGATGGGCGCGGGCCTGCCCTACTGGCTCCCGGACGGGGCCGTCGTACGGCACACCCTGGAGGAGTACATCCGGGAGGCGGAACGCGCCGCCGGCTACCGGCACGTGTACTCGCCCGCGCTCGGCAAGCGCGAGCTGTACGAGACCTCCGGGCACTGGGACCACTACAGCGACGACATGTACCCGCCGATGGACCTGGGAGCGGAGGAGGTCGTCCTGCGCCCCAGCCTCTGCCCCCACCACGCCCTGGTCTACCGCTCCCGCTCGCACAGCTACCGCGAACTGCCCCTGCGCATCGCCGAGCTGGGCACCATGTACCGCGCCGAACGGTCCGGCGTCCTCGGCGGCCTGACCCGGGTGCGCGCCATCCAGCTCAACGACGCCCACATCTTCTGCACCCTGGAGCAGGCCGTCGACGAGGCCCGCGCCGCGCTGGAGCTGATCGCCCGCGCCTACGCCGATCTCGGCATCGAGGCCGTACGCCACCGGCTCTCGCTGCCCGGCGAGGGCGGCAAGTACGTCGCCGACCCGGAGCTGTGGCAGCGGGCCACCGCGCTGCTGAAGGAGGTGCTGGACGGGTCCGGCGTGGCGTACGAGGAGGCGGAGGGCGAGGCCGCCTTCTACGGCCCCAAGATCGACGTGCAGATCGCGGACCCGGCCGGCCGCGAGTCCACCCTGTCCACCGTCCAGATCGACTTCCACCAGCCGGCCCGCTTCGACCTGCACTACATCGGCGCCGACGGCGCGAAGCACCGGCCGGTGATGGTGCACCGCAGCGTCATCGGCAGCGTGGAGCGGGCCGTCGCCCACCTCATCGAGGCGCACGAAGGGGCGTTCCCGGCCTGGCTCGCGCCCGTACAGCTGGCCGTGCTGCCGGTCGCGCAGGAGCAGGTGGAGCGGGCGGCCGCGGCGGTCCGGGAGGCGGCCGCGCTGGGCCTGCGCGCGGAACTCGCCGACCCCGCACAAGGCACCCTCGGCGCCCGCATCCGCGCGGCCCGCCTGGTCCCGTACCAGGCGGTGATCGGCGACCGCGAGGCCGGCGCGGGCCTCGCGGCCCTCCGCCTGCGCGACGGCCGCCGCCCCGGCGCCCTCCCCGTGCCCGAGATCCTGCGCCGCGTCGCCGACCGCGTGGCGGCGAAGGGCACCGCACTCTGGTCTTGACCTAGTGTCGCTATGACGGAAGGAGTCCGACGTGACCGGTCAGCCCATTCCCGTGATCATCGACTGTGACACCGGCGTCGACGACGCCCTGGCCCTGCTGTTCGCCGTACGCCACCCGGGCCTGGATCTCAGGGCGGTGACCTGCGTGGCCGGGAACACCGACGTCGACGGGGTGGTCCACAACACCCTGACCGTGCTGGAGGAGGCGGGCGCCCCCGACATCCCGGTCGCGCGCGGTGCCGAGCGCCCGCTGATCGAGCCGGCCCGCTCGGCCCGGCATGTGCACGGTGTGGACGGCATGGGCGACCTCGGCCTGCCCGCGCCCAGACGAGGCCGCGCCGCCGTGGACGCCGTGACCCTCCTGTACCGCGAGATCCTGGGCTCCCCGACGCCGGTCACCCTGATCCCGACCGCACCGCTCACCAACATCGCGCTCCTGCTGCGCACCCATCCGGAGGTGACCCGGAACATCGAGCGGATCGTGTTCATGGGCGGCGCGGTCGCCACCGGGAACGCCACGCCGGTCGCCGAGTTCAACGTCTGGCACGACCCGGAGGCGGCGGCGGTCCTGCTCACCGCGGGGGTGCCGATCACCATGTACGGACTCGACGTGTTCACCCAGGTCGTCGTACCGGGCACGGACGTACGGCGGCTGCGGGAGAGCAGGGAGCCGGGCACCCGGCTGGCCGGTGAGCTGCTGGCCCACCGCCCGTCCGCACCCGACCCCGACGGCGACGACCCGGCCGGCGGGCTCGGTGACGCGGGCGCGGTGTGCGCGGTCGCGGACCCGGCCGGCATCACCACCCGGCTGCTGCCCGTCGAGGTCAGCCTGGCCCCCGGCCCGACCCGCGGTCAGACGATCGTCGACCGCCGCGCCCGTCCCGGCGAGTCCGAGATCCACGGCGGTGCACGCGAACAGGCGCTGGTGGACGTGGCGTTGGCGGTGGACGTGGAGCGGTACGTGAAGCTGTACCTGGAGACGGTGGCGCGCCGCTAGGGCAGGTCCGGCGGGGCGGACACCGGCCGGGCCGGCGGGACGTCCGGCCTCAGTCGGAGGCCGCCGGCACCCGGGCCGCCCACCGTTCCTCCACCCGCGCGTACCGCCAGTACGCCAGCGCCGCCGCCCACACCACCACGAACAGGCCCACGATGAGGTAGCCGACGCTGTCCAGGTCGATCCCGGCGATCCAGCCGGTGACGGCGTCGGTCAGGGCGAACTTGTCGTGCACGACGCCGACCAGCTCGATCGTGCCGATGAAGAGGGCGACGGCGATGGACAGGCCGGTGATGGTGAGGTTGTAGAAGACCTTGCGGACGGGGTTGGAGAACGCCCACTGGTAGGCGAAGTTCATGAACGTGCCGTCGAGGGTGTCGAACAGGCTCATCCCGGCGGCGAAGAGGAGGGGGAGGCAGAGGACCGCGTACCAGGGCAGGCCCGCCGCGGCTCCCGAGCCCGCCATGACCATCAGTGTGACCTCGGTGGCCGTGTCGAAGCCGAGCCCGAAGAGGAAGCCCAGCGGGTACATCTGCCCGGGGCGGCTGATCGACCTGGTGAGGCGGCCGAGGATGCGGTTCATGAAGCCCCGGGAATCCAGGTGCTGTTCGAGCTCCTTCTCGTCGTACGTCCCCGCCCGCATGGCCCTGAAGACCCTCAGGATGCCGGCCAGGGCGACCAGGTTGAGGGCGGCGATGAGGTAGAGGAAGGTGCCCGAGACGGTCGTGCCGAGGAAGCCGAGCACCTGGTGGGTGCGCGAGTGCTCGTTCATGACCTTGCCCGCGAGCCGGGTGCCGCCGGCGATCAGCGCGGCCAGCACCACCACGACGCTGGAGTGGCCCAGCGCGAACCAGAAGCCCACCGACACCGGCCGCCTGCCGTCGGCCATCAGCTTGCGGGTGGTGTTGTCGATCGCGGCGATGTGGTCGGCGTCGAAGGCATGCCGCATGCCGAGGGTGTAGGCGGTGATGCCGAGGCCGACGCCGAAGACGTCCCGGCCGACCTTGTAGTGCCCGGGAGCGACGAGCAGGAAGAGCACGCCGAACGCGACGACGTGCAGGGCGGCGACGACCGCCAGCAGCCCCGCCGTCCTGATCGTGTCCTCGCGTCGCCAGCGGAAAGCGGCATCGGGCATCCCGGCCATCGGGTTCACGCTCCAGCACCTCGTGGATCACTTCGTGAGATGCCGTGGCCGGTCTCCTGGCTTAGGGTCATGCGTTCGCCGTTCCTGCCTTCCCGGTCCTGCGACCAGTGGCCCGGCGGCTGCCGGACGGAACGGGAACTCCCCGATCACAGTGGCGAGGGCCGCGTCGACCTTGCATCGACTTCCCGAGCACCACGGCCCGTTCACCGTAGGCGGCGATCCTTTTGCCTGCAAAGCCGCACAGCTGTCCTGGTATTGAAGATCACACGGCCGGGCGGACGAACAGCCGAGGTTCCGTTTCCGGGCAATGTGGACAGAGTCCGTGTATGCCAGACCTCTCCTCCAGGAATCCCGACTGGTGGCGCCAGGCCGTCATCTACCAGGTCTATCCGCGCAGCTTCGCCGACGCCGACGGCGACGGCCTCGGTGACCTCAGGGGCGTCACCGAGCGTCTGGACCACCTCGCCACGCTCGGCGTGGACGCCCTGTGGCTCAGCCCCTTCTACCCCTCCGAACTCGCCGACGGCGGCTACGACGTCGCCGATCACCGGGACGTCGACCCGCGCCTCGGCACCCTCGACGACTTCGACGCGCTGACCGCCGAGGCCCACCGGCTCGGTCTGAAGGTCGTCGTGGACATCGTCCCGAACCACACCTCGCACCTGCACCCCTGGTTCCAGGAGGCTCTGCGGGCCGGATCCGGATCCGCGGCCCGCGAACGCTACGTCTTCCGCCCCGGCCGCGGCGATACCGGTGAACTCCCGCCCACCGACTGGCAGTCGGTGTTCGGTGGCAGCGCCTGGCGACGTGTCCCCGACGGCGACTGGTACCTGCATCTGTTCGCGCCCGAACAGCCCGACCTGAACTGGGAGAACGAGGAGGTCCGCGCCGACTTCCGCACCACCCTGCGCTTCTGGTCCGACCGGGGCGTCGACGGCTTCCGCGTCGACGTCGCCCACGGCCTGGCCAAGGACCTGACCGACCCGCTTCGGGACCTGGGCGGTCTGGGCGCCGCGGGCGAGGAGGCCCTGCAGCGGATGGAACCCGGCACCCACCCCTACTGGGACCGTGACGAGGTCCATGAGATCTACCGCGACTGGCGCAAGATCCTCGACACCTACAGCCCGCCGCGCACCGCGGTCGCCGAGGCCTGGGTCCCGGACGCGCGCCGCGCGCTGTACGCCCGCCCGGACGAACTCGGCCAGGCCTTCAACTTCGAGTATCTGCAGGCAGGGTGGGACGCGGACGAACTCCGTCAGGTCATCACCGGCTCACTGGCGACGGCCCGGGCCGCCGGTGCCTCCGCCACCTGGGTGCTCTCCAACCACGACGTCGTCCGCCACGCCTCGCGCCTCGTGCTCCCGCCGGGCACCGACGAGAACGCCTGGCTGCTGTCCGGCGGCGCGGCGCCGCCGGCCGAACGGGCGGCGGGCCTGCGCCGGGCCCGGGCCGCGACCCTGCTGATGCTGGCGCTGCCCGGATCGTCGTACGTCTACCAGGGCGAGGAACTAGGCCTGCCCGAGGTCGCCGAGCTGCCCGCCGAGGCGTTGCAGGACCCGGTCTGGGAGCAGACGGGCCATGCCCGCAAGGGCCGCGACGGCTGCCGGGTGCCGCTGCCGTGGACGACGACCGGACCCTCGTACGGCTTCGGGTCCGGGGTCGCCTGGCTGCCGCAGCCGGCGTCCTTCGCGGCATACGCCGTCGAGGCCCAGTCCGGTGCCGAGGGCTCCACCCTGGAGCTGTACCGCGCCGCACTCAGGCTGCGCCGCAAGCTGCTGGAGGGCGAGACGCTGACCTGGACGCCCGGTGCCCCTGCCGGGGTGCTGGACTTCGCCCGCACCGAGACCTGGCGCTGTGTCACCAACCTCACCGCGGAGCCGGTACGACTGCCCCCGGGCGAGGTGCTGCTCGTCAGCACCCCGCTCCCGGAGCCGGGCGTTCTCCCGCCGGACACCACGGCGTGGCTGGCCTAGCCCACGGTCGGGCTGGGGGCGGGTGAAGCCCCTCCGGAGCCGCCGCCGTTGCCGCCGGTGAGGCCGTCGATGTTCACCGGGGTGGAGGTGGCGTTCGGCGGCGGCGTGAGGACGACCTCCGGCTGGCCCGCCGGCGGGGGCGGCGGGGTCAGGTCCGTGCTGGGCAGCTTCGGCGGGGTGGTCTGCTGGAAGAGGGTCTGGTCGAAGTCGACCAGACCGGTCTTCTCCATCACCGTGATGTGGTCGAGCACGGTGTTGTTGGCCTGGTCGGCGAGGGCGCGCACCAGCGAGTTCTTGGTGGTGGACCGGATCTTCGCGATGGTGTTGAAGATCGAACCATGTGTCATCCGCAGGATGTTGGCGAAGTCGGTGTCGAACTTCTTGCCGCTGTCCGACTTCAGCGTGTTGACGAAGCCCTCCTGCTGGGGGCTCGCCACGTTGGGCAGCGTGATGTTCAGCATCGGCGCGATCTTGCGGCAGGAGGTGTCCAGCGCGGAGTGCCCGTCGATCAGGTGCTTGCTGGCCTCGAGGACGCCCTTGGTGGTGCCCTTCTGCAGCCCGATCTGCCCCACCGGGTACTCCCACAGACCGGCCGCGCGCACCTTCACCACGAAGTCCCGGTCGGACTCGGTGAGCGGACCCCACTGGGTGTTGGCGATGACACGGTCCGGAGAGCTCGAGACCGTGCTGACACCCAGCATGCTCGGGTAGGCGAGCGCACCGAGGGTCAGGGCCATTGCTCCGCCCACGAAGAGAGTTCCCGTCGCGTTCCGCGAGATGCGCACCGTGCCTCCTGCCTGGCCGTGGATCCGCCTGCAGGCGGTTCGGACGCACAGCAGTACGGATGCGGAGGTCATTTGTGTCGGTGGTTTCGGGTAAAGATTCGTCCCGGTCGTGCCTGAGGGGCCGAAGACCGCGGTTGGTGAAAGGTTGACCTTCCCGCCGGAGAGTTGACTCTTCCTCGGGAGAAGCCAGGGGAAACGCGGTCCTAGATTCGCCGCATGCCCCCACAGCCACCCCCGAGAACGCCCGCCGCACTGCCCGTGCTGCCCTACCGCAAGCCCACCAAGGGCCGCGACTACTGGGTCCTGGACGACGTCCTGCCGGACGTCGACGCGGTGCGCGAGCGGTGTCTGGCGAAGGACGACTGGGTCAAGGGCTACCCGTACACCTCGGAGACCTGGCCCGGACTGCGTGCGATGCCCGGCCTGGAGCCCGGTGAACTCGGCCGCATCGAGCGGCTGGTGAAGCAGGCGACCGGGGCCAGGGAGCTGTGGGTGCAGCAGGCGCCCGGCGGCGGCACCCTCAACCACAACTGCGTGCAGGTGGTCGGCGAGGGCGAGAGCGAACCGCGCCCGCACACCGACTCGCGTGCGCTGTGCCGGTACGCGGCCGTGCTGTACCTCAACCCGCAGGTGCCCAAGGACTGCGGCACCAGTTTCTTCCGCCAGTCCCTCTCCGGCGGCCGGCTCGGCGGCAACGTCGTCCAGGCCCCGCACAACAACCTCGTCGAGGCCCTCGGCACCCGGTTCGTCACCCCGGACGCCTTCGAGGAGGACGTCCGCGTCCCGCACCGGTACAACCGCCTCCTCCTCTACAACGCCAACCTGGTGCACAGCGCGACCGGTTACTTCGGCAAGGAGCTGGCACAGAAGCGGATGACGGCCGTCTTCTTCTGGATGGCCTGAGCCGTTCCGCCCCGGCCCGCCGGCTCACCCGTACGGAGCAACCCCCGTGGTCTCCGGGCCGGGTGGGCCGGATCGTCGTACCTACGACCGACTCGGGACGACGGCGGAGGTACGGCCATGACGCAGCACACTCGTCCGGCCCGGGCGGGGAGGACCGACTGGGCCGAGGGAGGGCTCGTCTTCGCGGGAGTGCTGCTCCTGGTGGAGGGCGTCCTCGCCGTCCTCCAGGGCATCTCCGCGATCGCGGCCGACGACGTGTACAGCCGCATCGGCGCGTACGTGTACAAGATCAATCTCACCGGCTGGGGCTGGATCCTCCTCGTCCTGGGTGTCGTGGCCGTCGTCACCGGCGCGGGCGTCCTCAGGCGCGCCGACTGGGCCCGGGCCGTCGGCATCGGCCTCGCCTCCCTGAGCGTGATCGCCCAGTTCCTGTTCCTGCCGTACGCGCCGATCTGGGCGCTCGTCATGATCGCCATCGACTTCTTCGTGATCTGGTCGCTCGCCGTCTACCAGCCGGGCCATCCGACCGACTGACCTTTGCTTGTGATGCGAGTCACAAGCAGGGACTGTCACGCGTGGCGGGGCTCGCCAGTCCCATGGTCGTCACCGGCACCGGACGAAGACGACGTGCCCGGTGACCCGACCCCGGGAGTGGACATGTCGAAGCAGCCGAAGACCGGACGACGGGCACAGGACGGCCACCGGGTCGTGGTGCTGGGCGCCGGCTACACCGGCATGCTGGCCGCGATCCGGCTGGCCCACCGCACGCGCCGCACCGGCGTCCGGGTGACCCTGGTCGACGCCTCGGCCCGCTTCACCGAGCGCCTGCGCATGCACCAGGCGGCGACCGGCCAGGAACTCGCCGAGCACCGCGTCCCCGACCTGCTGGCGGGCACGGGCATCACCTTCGTCCAGGGGTACGCGACGGCCCTGGACCCCGAGGCACGCACCGTGACGGTGGACGCCGGCGGCGAGGGTGACGCGGCCCCGGCCGCGGCCGTACTGCCGTACGACACCTTGGTCTACGCCCTCGGAAGCCGGGCCGACACCGGCGCGGTGCCCGGAGCCGCGGAGCACGCCTGCACCCTGGACGGGCACGGTCCGGCGGGCCGTCTGGCGGCGCGGCTGGCCGAGACGGCGCGGACGGCGGGCACGGTGACGGTGTGCGGCGGCGGGCTGACCGGGGTGGAGGCCGCGGCGGAGATCGCGGAGTCGTACCCGGACCTGTCGGTGACCCTGCTCTGCACACAGGAGCCGGGCGCGATGATGGGCGGGAAGGCACGGTCGTACCTGCGTGCCGCCCTGACCCGCCTGGGCGTCACGGTCCGCACCGGCGCACGGGTGGCCGAGGTGCGGCCGGACGCGGTGGCGCTGGCGTCGGGCGAGGTGCTCGAGTCGACGGTGTGCGTGTGGACGGCGGGCGTACGGGTCTCGCCGCTGGCGGCACGGGCGGGCGTGGCGGTGGACGAGCGGGGTCTGCTGCTCGTGGACGAGACCCTGCGCTCGGTCTCCCACCACGAGATCCACGCGATCGGTGACGCGGCGGCGATCCGGATGCCCTGGGGCCGGCTGCACGGCACCTGCCAGAGCGGGATGCCGACGGCGGCGTACACGGCGGACACGATCGCTCTCCTGCTGCGCGGCCGCCCGGCCCGCCCCTTCCGCTTCGGCTACGTCCACCAGCCGGTGAGCCTCGGCCGCAGGGACGCGGTCATCCAGTTCACGCACCCGGACGACACCCCGCGGCGGGCGTATCTGAGGGGCCGGGCGGCGGTCCGGTACAAGGAGCTGGTGAGCGGGAGCCCGCTGACCTTCTACCGGCTGAGCAGGCGCATGAACGTGACCGCGGCGGTGTCGAAGGCGGGCCGGGCGAGGAGGCAGACCGCCGCCGACGACACGAGCGGGGCCGTTCTGGCAGGTTGATTCCCATGGAGATCACGCAGGCGCAGCGCGGCGGGAGCCCGGACCCGTACCTCGAGAACAGGCGGCTGCTGTTCGCGACGGCGTACCGGATGCTGGGCAGTGTGGCGGACGCCGAGGACGTCCTGCAGGACGCCTGGCTCAACTGGAACGCGGCGGACCGCTCGGCGGTCCGCAATCCGCGCGCCTACCTGGTCCGCACGGTCACGAACCTCGCCCTGACCCGGCTGACCTCGGCCCGCGCGACCCGCGAGCAGTACGTGGGCCCCTGGCTCCCCGAGCCCCTGCTCACCTCTCCCGACGTCGCCGAGGAGACGGAGCTGGCCGACAGCGTGTCGACGGCCATGCTGGTGGTCCTGGAGACGCTGACCCCGGTGGAGCGGGCGGTGTTCGTCCTGCGCGAGGTCTTCGGCTACTCCCATGCGGAGATCGCCGGCATCCTGGACCGCCCGGAACCCACCGTCCGTCAGATCGCCCACCGCGCCCGCAACCACGTCCAGTCCCGCCGCCCGCGCCACGACACGGACCCGGACCGGCGGGCCCGGATCACCACCCGGTTCATCGAGGCGTGCGCGGGCGGCGACCTGAACGCGGTGATGGAACTCCTCGCCCCCGACGTCACCTGCTGGTCGGACGGCGGCGGCAAGGTCACCGCGGCCCGCCGCCCGCTGCACGGCCCCGACCACGTGGCGCGCTGGATCCTCGGCGTCCTGGCGAAGCCGCAGTCGGCTGGCGTCACCTTCCGACAGGCCCTCGTCAACGGCGAGTTGGGCATCCTGTTCACCGTGGGCGAGATGCCGGTGGCGGCCCTCACCTACGACCTGACCGAGGACCGCATCAGGAATCTGCGCCTGCAGGTGAACCCGGAGAAGCTGACGGGGCTGCGTCCACAGGGCGGGTGACTCCGGTGCCCTCGGCCCGGGAGGCGCCGGGCAGGCACTTGCCGACCGTGACGAAGAAGAGCACCAGGCCCGCCGTCAGCAGGACATGGCCGAGGCCCGCGATCCCGGCGATGGCGTCGGAGCCGGAGTGGCCGAGGACCGTCAGCGTGCCGTGCAGGGTCATCATGCCGACGGTCACCGCCAGGCCTGCGTTGTAGGTCCAGAAGAACCAGCCGAACAGCCGGTGGGAGGTCAGCGAGAACTGCTTCTCCAGCGCCAGGACGACGAGGAAGAACAGCATGCCGAGCGCCAGTACATGGGTGTGCACGACGGCGAGCTGGGTGTCCCCCTCGAAGTCCTTCGCCTTGGTCAGCTCGCGGTAGTACAGACCGCTGACCAGCCCGATGATCATGTAGATGTGGGCGGTGTTGAGGATCTTCCTCATGTGCGTCTTCCCCCGTGGATCCGCTTCGGTGTCGGCCCCCACCTTGCGCCGGGCCCGTTCGGGCATCAACGATGAACCTGATAACGAGTCATAGCCGTCGGCTAATGAGTCCGAAGGGGCACGAGTGGAGCTCCGCGACATCGAGATCTTCCTGACCCTCGCCGAGGAACTGCACTTCAGCCGCACGGCGCACCGCCTGCACGTCACCCAGGCCCGGGTCAGCCAGTCGATCAAGAAGCAGGAGCGGCAGATCGGCGGCCTCCTGTTCGAACGCACCAGCCGCGCGGTGCGGCTCACCCCGCTCGGCGAGCAGCTGCGGCGTGAACTCGGCGCCGGTTACCGGCAGATCATGGACGGTGTCGCCGCGGCCAAGGCCGCCGCCCGCGGGACGGACACCCTGACGGTCGGCACCGTCGGCCCCCACTCCTGGATGCTGTCCGCCGCCGTGGCCCACCTGCGGACCCGCTCCCCGGCGGTCCAGGTGCGCTTCCGCGAGATCCAGCCCCCCGCACCCCTGGACCTGCTCCGCTCCGGGGACGTCGACATAGCCGTACTCTGGCTGCCCGTCGAGGAACCGGACCTCACCGTGGGCCCGGTCATCCACACCTCACGGACCCTGCTCATGACGGGAGCCTCGCACCCGTACGCCCGGCGCGACGCCGTCCGCCTGGAGGACCTCGCCGACTGCGCGTTCGTGGCCAGCCGCGCCCTGCCGGCCTACATGGAAGAGGCCCTCAACCCCTTCCACACCCCCTCCGGTCGCCCCATCCCCCGTGGCCCGCAGGTCTCGACGTGGCAGGAGGCCCTCACCGCCGTGGCCAACGGCCAGGCCGTCGCCTCGGTGTCGGGCGACATCGCGGACTTCTACCCATGGCCCAACCTGGCCTTCATCCCCATCCTCGACGCCCCGCCGTCCCGATGGGCCCCGGTCTGGCGCACGGCCGCGGAGAGCCCGCTCATCCGCTCCTTCACGGCGGCGCTGTCCGACGCACCGCCGACGACCGGCGAGGACTGCCGGTGCGCGGTGCCGGTGCCGGACGCGGAGGCCTGAGGGGGTTTCTGCACGGGAAGTCCGACGACCCTTGCCGGCTCATGAGCGGAGGCGGACACCGTACCCATCGTGTTCGTCCGGCTGGTGCCGATCTGCGCTGTTTCATCCGCACGGGATGCGCGGGGGCGTGTCGGTGCGGGTCTCTCTGGGAGGCTGCGGGCAGCCGGTGGAAAGGGTGCCTCGATGGAGTGGAAGACCTATGGGGAGCGGCGGATCTACTCGAATCCGTGGGTGAATCTGTGCCTGGTGGACGTGCAGCAGCCTGACGGGCTGCGGTGGGAGTACCACGTCGTGCGGCTGCGGCACCTCGCGGTGGGGGCCGTCGTCAACGACCGGCGCGAGATCCTCATGATGTGGCGGCACCGGTTCATCACGGACTCGTGGGCCTGGGAACTCCCCATGGGGCTGATCGAGGAGGGGGAGACGCCGGAGCAGGCGGCGGCGCGTGAGGTGCTGGAGGAGACCGGCTGGCGTCCCGGGCCGCTGAAGCCGCTGATCTACGCCGAGCCGGCCAACGGGATCACCGACTCGCAGCATCATGTGTTCCGTGCGGACGGGGCCGCGTACGTCGGGCCGCCGACCGAGCAGAACGAGTCGGACCGGATCGAGTGGGTGCCGCTCGCCGAGGTGCGGGGGATGATCGACCGGCGCGAGATCGTCAGCAGCGGGTCGCTCGTGGGGCTGCTGTACGTACTCATGGACGAGGGCATTCGCTGATCGCCTCGTGCCTGGCGTGTCCCTGGCAGCTCTGCGTGGCCGTGCGTCAGGATGATGCGGTGAACGAACAGATAGTCGAGTCCGCCGCGCCCTCCCGCTCCCTCGGTCTGAGGCCCGTCGTGGTGTCCGGGCGGCTGACTGCCGGGGCCCTGCTGCTCGCGGGGCTCGCATGGGTCGTGCGGGCCGTGTGGGAGGTGCGGCTGGCCATGGCCGGGGAGCCTGCCGCGGGGCCGCCGGACCAGGGGGACGGGGTGCACCGGGCGCTCAACGGGCTGGAGGACTCGTACCACCTCGTCACCAGCATCGGGGGCGGCGCCGCCTTCCTCTGCGCGCTCCTCTTTCTCTCCTGGATGTGGCGGGTGCGGGACAACGCGCGCGTGCTCACGGGGCAGACGCCGAAGTACGCAGGCATCTGGGTCTACCTGGGGTGGCTCGTGCCCGTCGTCAGCCTGTGGTTCCCGCGCGGCATCGTCGCCGACGCCTTTCGGACCACCGCTCCGGGACGCAAGCTGCCCGTCTCCGTGAACGTGTGGTGGGCGCTCTGGGTGATCGGGATGCTCGGCGGGGTGGGCATCATGTACCGCGACTCCACCGACAAGCTCATCGCCCGCGCGTACACCGAGGTGTGGCCGCTGCTCGTGTCCGACGCCGCGGTCATCGGTGCCGCCGTGGCGGGCGCGTTCGCCGTGCGGGCCGTCACCGCCGTACAGGTGGAGCGGATTCGCCAGGGGCAGCCGGGTGTGGCGGCGGCGTCCGCCGCCGGCGCCGCCGAGGGCTGAGACCCGTCACCGTCCTGCCCGGGCGTGGGTGGTGGTGTGCCGTCGTACGGGCAAGGATCTACCCATGAGCACCATTGCCGTCGTCGGCGCCGGGCCCGGGCTGGGTGCCGCCGTCGCGCGCCGGTTCGGGCGGGAGGGGTACGACGTCGCCCTCGTCGCCAGGGACCGGGAGCGACTGCAGGTCCTGGTGGGCGAGCTTGCCGACGAGGGTGTCGCCGCGCGTGGGTTTCCCGCCGATGTGCGTCGGCCGGAGCAGCTGGTGGCGGCCCTGAAGGATGCCGCGGCCGTGCTCGGGACCGTCGAGGTGTTGCAGTACAGCCCGGTCCCGCACCGGGACTTCATGCGGCCCGTGCTGGAGACCCGGCACCGGGACCTGCTCGGGCCGATCGAGTTCTCGGTGTACGGGCCGGTGGCCGCCGTGCAGCAGGTGCTGCCCGGTATGCGGGCGCTGGGGCGGGGGACCATCCTGTTCGTGAACGGCGGGACGGCCGCCGTGCCGCATCCCGAGCGGGCGGGCACTTCGATCGCGTTCGCCGCGGAGAGCGCGTACGGGCATCTGCTGCACGACCGGCTCGCCCGTGAGGGGATCCATGTCGCCCAGCTGGTGATCCCCGGGGCCATCACGCCCGGGCATGTGCGCAAGGACCCGGCCGTGCTCGCGGAGACCCTGTGGGGCATGCACCGGGAGCGGCACGGCTTCCGGCACTACGCCGACGACCTCGACAGCTGACCCGGCGGCCCGGAGATCGCGTCGCCCTGCGTGAAGAGCGTTTGTGGGCCAAGATGGTCGTATCGGGCCGTATCGCTCTCTTCAAGGGGGCCTCAATGGCTGTCGAAATCCCCCCGCTCATCAAGCCCTCCCAGTTCAGGCGCCGGGGTGGCCTGCTGGGCGAGTGCATGGCGGAGTTCCTCGGGACCTTCGTCCTCATCTCCTTCGGCTGCGGCGTGGTCGCGATGGCGGTGGCCGGACTCCCCGGTTCCGGCCGTGCGGCGACGCCCACGACGATCTTCCTCGCGGCCGGTGACTGGCTGCTGATCGCGTTCGGCTGGGCGTTCGCCGTCTGCTTCGGTGTCTACGTCGCCGGTGGTGTCAGCGGTGCCCACCTGAATCCGGCGGTGACGCTGGCGATGGCCATCCGCCGCGGGTTCGCCTGGACCAAGGTCCTGCCGTTCATGTTGTCGCAGGTGGTCGGCGCATTCGCGGGCGCGGCGCTGGTCTACCTCGTGTACCACGACGCGATCAGCGCCTATGACCACGCCGCGACGGGGCCGAAGGTGAACGGGCGTACCAATGCCACGTTCTCCATCTTCGCGACCTTCCCGGCCGCGTACTTCCACGGCGGCATCTGGGGGCCGTTGATCGACCAGATCGTCGGTACGGCCTTCCTGCTCATGCTGATCGCCGCCCTCATCGACCTGCGCAACCAGGCCGTGAAGGCCAACCTCGGCCCGCTGCTGGTGGGCTTCGTGGTCGCCGCGATCGGCATGTCCTACGGCGCCAACGCGGGGTACGCCATCAACCCGGCCCGTGACTTCGGGCCGCGGCTGCTCACCTATGCGGCAGGGTGGCAGAGTTATGCCTTCCCGGGCAGCGTGTCCGGCGTGTACAGCGGCTACTGGTGGATCCCGATCGTCGGGCCGTTCGTCGGCGGGATCATCGGGATCCTGATCTACGACCTGTTCATCGGCGACGTCCTGCTCGTGCGCTCCGAACTGGGCGAGCTGCCCGAGCCGGGCCGGACCCGGGGGACGGAGGAGGTCGACGAGGAGTAGCTAGTCCTCTCCGGGCTCCGACCGGCCCCCCTCGGACCCCGCTGCCGCCCTGCGGGCCGCCGACGCGATCTCCTCCAGAGCCGTCAGGTGGCCCGTCAGTGCGCGCCGGCCGGTGAACGTGAGGGCAGCCCAGGTGCGCGGGCGCTTGCCCAGGTAGCCCTTGCGGATGCTGACGTAGCCCGTCTTCTCCAGGGCGGAGAGCGTCTTGCTCAGCGTCGAGTCGGACACCTGGCAGTAGTCCCGCAGGACGGCGAACTCCGCCTCCCCGCACGCGGAGAGGTAGGCGGCGAGGGCCAGCCGGGTGGGGTGGTGGAGTTCCCGGTCCAGGGCGGGGGGCTGAGGCGTTCCGGTCATGCCGTGCCCACCCCGGTGGCCCGCAGCAGGTGCTCCAGACCGCCCGCGAGACCGAAGGCCACCAGCCAGCCCGTCGTGCCGTACGGGATCGCGGCCAGCAGGCTCACGGCGATGGGGGCGAGGGGGAGCAGCCAGGTCCGCCAGGCGTACCGGCCGGGCTCGCGGCGCCGGTCGAACCAGTGGGTGACTCCGCCGTGGTGCGCGCCGATCCAGACCAGGGCGAAGAACGCGGCCAGGCTCAGCAGCCCGCCGGTCAGCAGCCACGCAGCCCACCCCGGCCGGCTGCCGGCGAGGCCCAGTGCGATGAAGCCGGCCGCGAAGGTCAGGGCCTGGCCGACGGCGTAACCGCGGGGCCTGGTCCGCCGGTCGCCGGCCGTGCGTGCCGCGGCCTGGGCGGCTCGTGCGGCGGTCAGCGCGTCCTGTGCCTGTCGTGCGTCGATGGGGTCCCCCGTGCTGGCCATGTGTGTACCTCCGGTGCGGGTGGGGCAGTTGGTCGGACCGCCCACTGATCACCTTCAGCATGGACAGTACTTTCCAATAATGCAAGTACTTTCCAGGAGCTGGTCAGTTGCCTCACCGGAGGCCTCACCAGCCCGTCAGCAGCAGGTGGTTGAGAAGCAGTGCGAGCACCGCCTGCGCGGTGAGCCAGGCCCGGGGGTGGGGCAGATACGCGCACGCCGGCAGCAGCCACATCGCGAACGGCAGCCAGATGCGCTCGGTCTCCGCCTTGCTCATCCCGGACAGGTCGGCGACGAGGAGGGCGAGGAGGGCGGTGCAGACGAGGACCGCCAGGCGGACGGCGGCGGGGTCGGTGCGGCGGGTGAGGGCCGTGGCCGTGCGGCGCAGGCCCGCCGCCGTCGCCAGACCCGTGATCAGCACCGTGCAGGCCAGGTTGGCCCACACCCAGTAGCCGTAGGGACGCTTGCCGCCGACGCCCTGGTAGTAGCGGGTCACCAACAGGTGGTACGCCGTCCACCAGTCGAAGCCCGCGAGCGTGAACGCCGGCGGTACGACGGCGAGTCCGGCGAGAAGGGCCAGAAGGAGCCCCGGGCGCTCGCGCACGCCGTCCCGGCCCAGCAGCAGGACCGCCGCCGCTACGAGGGCGAACAGCGTGAGGCCGTACGACAGGTAGCAGGTCAGGCCGAGGAGCAGGCCGGAGGCCGCCGCCCGGAGCAGGGAGCGGCGGGTGACCGCGAGGGCGAGCAGGGCCACGGACCAGGCGGCGACCGCGGCGAAGTACGCGTCGGCGGAGGTGCCCAGCCAGACCGCCGCCGGGGCCAGCACCAGGAAGGGGGCCGCCCGCCGGGCCAGGGTCTCGTCCGCCAGGGCGCGGACGGCGACCAGGACCGCCACGCAGGCCGTCGAGCCGAGGGTCACGCACCACATCCCGGCCCAGCCGCCGCCCCGCAGCCCGATCCGGTCGAGGAGGACGAAGGTGAGCGTCGCACCCGGCGGGTGACCGGCGACATGGGCAGGCCAGGGGGCCGGGGTGCCGCTGACGATGTGATGGGTGAAGTCCCGCAGGGCGGCCGGGATGTCGTGGAAGCGGCCGATGACCCGGAGGTACTCCTCACGGGTGGTGAGGCGGGCCGCGATGCCCCGGTGCCAGCCGTCGACGAGGGCGAGGGAGAGGATCCAGGCCATGGCCGACGCCCACGCCGTCACCAGCAGGGCACGCCACGGCAGCCGGGCGGCCAGGGACGGGCCGTAGGCCACGCCGGCCGCAGCGAGGAGGACGGCGGCCGGTGTGCCGGGGCCCACGTGCGGGTCCCACTCGGCCAGTACGGGCGGCCAGTGCACGAACAGGACGCGGTAGGTGTCCTGGAGGTGGCGGCCGACCAGGACGGCCACCGTCACGAGCAGGGCGGCGGCCCCGGCGGCGTACAGATCACGGCGGAGGGAGCGGGTCACGTCGGCACGTTAGGCCGCACGGCCCCGTACGGGTCGTCGTACAGGCCGGACGTCAGCGTTTCGTCATGGGTCGTGCCCTCTTTCCCGGGCGTTTCGCGGCTTACGGTCGGGGCATGCCCGACCTTCCCCGGCTTCCCACCTCCCCCGGTTTCTGGCGCAGCCCCCTACGCGGCCGCTGGTTCACCTCCATGCTCGGACTCGTGCTGCTCGCCGGCATCACCGTGCTGTTCGTGACCGGCCTGGTGTCGTACGCGGCCTACAACCCGAACCTGCACCCGGTGAACGACACGACCCCCGACAAGGGGATCCTCGGCTTCTACCTCTTTGCGTGGCCGACCGGACCGGTGTGGCTGTACCGGTTCACCCAGGGCCTCCACGTCACCCTCGGCATCACCCTGGTCCCGGTCCTGCTGGCCAAGCTGTGGTCGGTGGTGCCGAAGCTGTTCACGCTGCCGCCGGCCCGCTCCGTGGCGCACGCGCTGGAGCGGATCTCGCTGCTGCTGCTGGTCGGCGGCGGGCTGTTCGAGTTCACGACCGGTGTGCTCAACATCCAGCTGGACTACGTCTTCCCCGGCTCCTTCTATCCGCTGCACTTCTACGGGGCGTGGGTGTTCTTCGCCGCGTTCGTGGCGCACGCGGTGCTGAAGACGCCGGCCGCGGTGCGGACCGTACGGCGGCGGCTGCGCGAGGGGGACGAGAGCAGCGAGAGCAACGAGAGGGACGAGAGCGACGAGAAGGACGCGGACGATCTGGCCGCGCCGGACCCCGATCCGCCCACCGTGTCCCGGCGCGGGGCGCTGTGGCTGGTCGGCGGCGGCTCGCTGCTGCTGTTCCTGACCACGGTCGGGCAGAGCCTGGGCGGACCCTTCCGGCGTACGGCCCTGCTCGCGCCGCACGGCGGGGCCGACCCGGGCGGTGGTCCGAACGGCTTCCAGATCAACAAGACGGCCGCGTACGCGGGCATCGACGCGGCGGAGACCAGCGAGGAGGCGTGGCGGCTCGTCGTCACCGGCCGCACCGGGACCGTGCGCCTCAGCCGCGCCCAGCTGCTCCGACTGCCCCTGCACAGCTCGTCGCTGCCGATCGCCTGCGTGGAGGGCTGGTCCACCGCCGACCAGTGGTGGCGCGGGGTGCGGCTGCGGGACCTCGCGGCGCTCGTCGGCTACGAGGGCGACCCGCCGGACGTGTTCGTGGAGTCCCTGCAGCGGCACGGCGCCTTCCGCCGCGCGGCCCTGCGCGCCAACCAGGTGGCCGACCCGCGCTCCCTGCTCGCCCTGTACGTCAACGGCGAGGAACTGTCCCCCGACCACGGTCACCCGGCGCGCGTGATCGTGCCCGCCGCACCGGGCGTGCTCAACACCAAGTGGGTGGCCCGGCTGACCTTCGGAGACCTTTGATGCGCCGCCTGCCCGTGATCCGCCGCCTGCCCGTGGGCAGTCCGCTGCAGATCCTGCTGCTCTGCTGCTCGTTCGCGCTCGCCGTGTACGCCGGTGTACGGCTGCTCGCCGGTGACTGGTTCGGGGTGGCGCTGTGGGTCGTGGGGGCGGCCCTGCTGCACGACCTCGTTCTGCTGCCGCTGTACTCGGTGGCGGACCGGGCGGTCGTGCACGGTCTCGACGCGGTCGGACGGCGCGCATGGGTGATGTACGTGCGGGTGCCGGCCGCGTTGTCGGGGCTGCTGCTGCTCGTGTGGTTCCCGCTGATCTCCAACCGGGTGGCCGTGCGTTACCGCCTGGCCACCGGTCAGTCCGCGGACGTCTTCCTCGGCCGCTGGCTGCTGATCACCGCCCTGCTCTTCGGCGGCTCGGCGCTGCTGCTCGCGGTGCGGGTGCGCAGGGCGACGAAGCGGCGGTCGCCGGCCGTCCACTGAGCCTCCGCCCGCCACTCGGCGGCCCGGTCCGCGAGTCGCAGCAGGGCCGGGGTGCCGATCCGCGCCCACGGGAACGGGTCGCCCGTGCGGGCCCGCCCGTGGGCGACGTCGACGACCTGCACCCGGGTGCGCTCGTCCACGTCCAGCGGGACCGTCTCGGCGATCAACAGACCGCCGGGAGCGAGGAGTTGGCTCATCCGGTGCAGCAGGGCGCGCGGGTCGCCGCCGATGCCGACGTTGCCGTCCATGAGCAGGACGGTGCCCCAGCGGCCCTCGCCGGGCAGCGGGTCGAACACCGAGCGGCGCAGGGCCTGGCCGCCGACCGTGATGGTGCGGGTGACGGCCGCCTCGCTGACGTCGACGCCGAGGACGGTACGGCCCCGGGCGGCCAACTCGGCCACCAGCCGGCCCGGGCCGCAGCCGACGTCCAGGACGGCGCCCTCGCAGCGGTCCAGCACCGCCGAGTCCACCGCGTCCGCGTCGGCGCACCAGCGTTCCACCTCCAGCGGCAGCAGCCAGCCGTCGGTGCGGCGCAGGTACAGCGGGCCCCGGCCGGTGCGCAGGGCGGTGGCGTACGGGTCGGAGAGGGCCCAGGCGGGGCCCCGCGGGGCGTCGGCCGAAACCGCCTCGGCTTCGCCGTCGGCGATCGTGTTCCCACCCGCACCACCTGTGACGCTTTCGTCGCCGGGTGCGGGTGCGGGTGCGGGTGCGGGTGCGGCTGCGGCTCGGCTGCGTGGAGCCGTCGTCGGGCCGGATGCGGGGGTCATCGGGCACCGGCCGCCGTGCAGTCCGCCAGCCGGGCGGCGAAGGCGCCGTGCGGGGCGAGGGTGGCGACCGCGCGGGCGTCGGCGGCGGTGTCGACGTCCCGCAGCCGGGGCAGGTCCCGTACCCGCAGCCCGGCAGCGACCAGCCGCTCCCGCTGCACGACCCCGGTCTCCGGCGCGGACATCGGTACCCCCCGCAGCAGCGCGGGCTCCGGGCGGGCCAGGCCCAGCGCCCAGAACCCGCCGTCCTCGGCCGGTCCGAAGTACGCGTCGCAGTCCGCGAAGTCCACGGTGAGCAGCTGCGGGGTGACCTGCGGGGTGTCCATGCCGATCAGCAGGGCGGGGCCGGCGCAGCGGGCGAAGGCGTCGGCGAGGCGGGCGTCGAGTCCGCCGGCGCACTGGGGGACGACGTCGAAGCCGGGGGGCAGCCAGGGGCCCGGCCGGCCGTCGAGCACGAGGACTCTGCGGGTGGCCGGGGCCGCGGCCACGGCCCGCAGCGTGTCGGCGAGCGAGGCCTCGGCGAGGGCGGCGGCCTGCTCGGGGGAGAAGGGCGGGGTCAGGCGCGTCTTGACCCTGCCCGGGCAGGGCTCCTTGGCGATGACTAGGAGGGTGGTCATGTGGGCCTTCCTTGACTGGTGACCTGAGTGGGGGCTGGACAGGGTTGTTTCGCTCGCCCGCAGCCAGGCACGGACAACGAGCCGCTAGACACGGGCGACAGGCGGCTCGTGCAGGACCTTGCTCATGTCCTGGACCGCCTGCCACGTGCCCCGCCAGGTCCCCGTGACCTTCGAGGCGCCGCTGCGCGGGAGATACGGGACGTCGTGTTCGGTGATGTGCCAGCCCGCGTCGGCGGCACGGACCACCATCTGCAGCGGATAGCCGCTGCGGCGGTCGGTCAGACCCAGGTCGAGAAGCCGCTCGCGGCGGGCCGCGCGCAGGGGCCCGAGGTCGTGCAGGCGCAGGCCGGTGCGGCGGCGCAGGAGGTGGGAGAGGGCGAGGTTGCCGGCGCGGGCGTGGGCCGGCCAGGCGCCCCGGGCCTGCGGGCGGCGCCGGCCGAGCACCAGGTCGGCCGCGCCGGCCCGGACCTCGCGGACGAACGGGACCAGCTGCCCGGGATCGAGGGAGGCGTCGCAGTCGCAGAAGCACACCACGTCGGCGGTGGCGGCCAGCAGCCCGGCGTGGCAGGCGGCGCCGAAGCCGCGCCGCTCCTCGCGCACGACGGTCGCCCCGAGGCCACGGGCCAGGTCGGCGGAGCCGTCGGTGGAGCCGTTGTCGACGACGAGGGCGCGCCAGCCGGCCGGGACGCGCGCGAGGACCCAGGGCAGCGCTTCGGCCTCGTTCAGGCAGGGCAGCACGACGTCCACGTCGGAAGGGGGAGGGGAGGTGCTCGTCACGGCGTTCACCCTACGAAGCCGAACCGGGGCAAAGGGGGCATCAGCTCCTTACGAAACGCGGACGTCGGAGCCGCGGCCGAGCCTCCGGGGCGGCCGGGTGCCAGGGTGGAGACATGCAGCAGCCGTACGCATCACAGGACGCCGGACCGCGACCCGGTTCCCCGGGCCGGATCCTCGTCGTGGACGACGATCCGACCGTCGCCGAGGTCGTCGCGGGGTACCTGGACCGGGCCGGATACACCGTGGACCGTGCCGCCGACGGCCCGGCCGCCCTCGCCCGGGCCGCGGTGCACCAGCCGGACCTGGTGGTGCTCGATCTGATGCTGCCCGGGATGGACGGCCTGGAGGTGTGCCGGCGGCTGCGCGAGCACGGTCCGGTGCCGGTCGTCATGCTCACCGCGCGCGGTGACGAGGACGACCGCATCCTCGGCCTGGAGGTCGGCGCCGACGACTACGTGACCAAGCCGTTCAGCCCGCGGGAGCTGGTGCTGCGGGTGGAGTCGGTGCTGCGCCGTGCCCGGCCCGCCGTGCCGCGCGGCCCGCTGGGCGCGGCCGGTCTGACCGTGGACCCGGCCGGCCGCCGCGCCACCAAGAACGGCACCGATCTGGCCCTCACCCTCCGGGAGTTCGACCTGCTCGCGTTCTTCCTGCGGCATCCGGGACGGGCGTTCGGCCGGGAGGAGCTGATGCGGGAGGTGTGGGGCTGGGACTTCGGTGACCTGTCGACCGTCACGGTCCATGTCCGCCGCCTGCGCGGCAAGGTCGAGGACGACCCCGCCCGCCCCCGCCTCATCCGCACGGTGTGGGGCGTGGGGTACCGCTTCGACCCCACCGGAACCGGAACGGAGGGCGACTGACATGCGCGACACCCTGCTCATCGCCCTCTACGCCTTCCTCGGCGCCGCCGCCAGCGGCCTCGTCGGAGCGGCCGTGCTGCGGCTGATCCGACGGCGTTCCCTCACCACCTCCCTCGCCGTGGTGGCGGCCGTCGGCGTGGTCGCCATGCTCGCCGGGACGATGGCCGTGGCCCAGGCGATGTTCCTGTCCTCGCACGACCTGCGGGTCGTCACCACGGTCGTGGCCATGGCGGCCGCGGTCTCCCTGGTCACCGCGCTGCTGCTGGGCCGCTGGGTCGTCGCCCGCAGCCGTGAACTCGCCGACGCCGCACGGAACTTCGGTGACGGCGGCGCCTTCGCCGCGCCCGAGGCCCCCGCCACCGCCGAACTCGACGCGCTCAGCCGTGAGCTGGCCGCCACCAGCGCCCGGCTCGCCGCGTCCCGGGAACGCGAGCGGGCTCTGGAGACCTCCCGGCGGGAGCTCGTCGCGTGGATCTCGCACGATCTGCGTACCCCGCTCGCCGGGCTGCGTGCCATGTCGGAGGCCCTGGAGGACGGGGTCGCGGCCGACCCCGACCGCTACCTGAAGCAGATACGCACCGAGGTGGAACGCCTCAACGACATGGTGGGCGACCTCTTCGAACTCTCCCGTATCCACGCCGGCACGCTGCCCCTGAGCCCGGCCCGGATCTCGCTGTACGACCTGGTCGGCGACGCCCTCGCGGGGGTCGGACCGCTCGCCCGCGAGCACGGCGTACGGCTCGTGGGCGACCGGGTGGAACCGCTGCCGGTGGAGGTCGACGGCAAGGAGATGAGCCGGGTCCTCGCCAACCTGCTGGTGAACGCCATCCGCCGCACCCCCGCCGACGGCACGGTCGCCATCGCCGCCGAGCGCGTCCCCGACGGTGTGGTGCTGTCGGTGACGGACGGCTGCGGCGGCATCCCCGAGGAGGATCTGCCGCGCGTCTTCGACACCGGCTGGCGCGGCACGGACGCGCGCACGCCGCCGGCGGGAGCGGGGCTCGGCCTGGCGATCGTCCGGGGGATCGTCGAGGCCCACCGGGGCAGCACGACCGTCCGCAACATCCCGGGCGGCTGCCGTTTCGAGGTGACCCTGCCGGCGGCGAAGGCGTAGCCGTACTCCTAGCCCGCGAACTCGCCCCCGAAGTCCGTGTACTTACGGGCCGGCAGGCCCAGTGCGGTCGGGCCGAAGGTGGTGGACGCGGTCGTCGAGTAGAGCGTGGACGAGGCACCCGGCAGGAACCAGACCGCGCCCTCGGGGTCGTTCTCGCCGACGGCGGCGGCCGTCAGGTCGGCGTGGCCGTCGTGGTTCACGTCGGAGGCGAGGAGGGTGCGGCCGAAGTCGTCGCCCGCCTCCAGGGTGCCCGGCACACCGGGGCTGTCCTGGGTGAGGAACACCGGGCGGTTCGTGGAGAGGCCGGAGGCCGAGCCGCGGAGCAGGGTGATCGCGCCGGCGTGCGAGCGGTAGTCGGAGTCGTCCCCGAAGGTCTCGCCCGGCGCGCCGACCGCCAGGTCCCCGTAGCCGTCCTTGTCGAAGTCGCCGATCGCCAGCGCCTGGCCGAAGCGGTCGGTCTCCTCGGAGGAGTCCGGGACGCCCGGGGTGTTCTGGGTGATCGAGACCCGGTGGGTGGCGCTCGGGCCGGACGAGGTGCCGTAGATGACGTGGATCTTGCCGCCGGTGGAGGCCGAGGGCTCGTCGGCCGGGTCCTCGGGGTTGCCGAGGACGATGTCGCCGAAGCCGTCCTTGTTCAGGTCGCCGATGGCGGCCGTCCCGGCGGTGCGCAGGCTCGCCGCCTTGCTGATGCCGTCGGCGGTGCCCTTGTAGTAGACGGCCGTGGCGAGATGGTCGCCGTTCGGCTTCTGCCCGGTGACCACCAGGTCGGCCTTGGAGTCGCCGCTCACCCGGCCGGCGGTGAGGGCCGGCCTGTCGATGCCGGGGGAGTAGGAGGAGACCCGGCCGGTCGAGCCGGCCTTGGTGAACGGGCCCCGGATCAGGCGGACCCGCCAGCTGCCGGGGTTCTCCGTGTCGCTCTGCGCGGAGATCGCCAGGTCGGGCCTGCCGTCGCCGGTGAAGTCGGCCGCCGCGATGCTCATCCCGAAGTAACTGCCGTACAGCGTCTGCGGGTTCTTCACCGTCGTGGCGCCGGACAGGCCGCTCCTGGAGCCCCAGACGATGACGACCGTGCCCGCTTCCTGGGCGCTGCCCGCGTTCTCGTGCTGTGCTCCGACGACGAGATCGCTGTAGCCGTCGCGGTTGAGGTCGGCGGTGGCGAGCTGCTCGCCGAACTGGTCGCCCTTCTCCGCGTCGCCGGGAATGCCGGCGGTGTTCTGGCTGATCAGCTGGTGCTTGGCCGGGTTCAGCCCGCTCGCCGTGCCGTAGACGACGGCGACCTGGCCGGCGTCGGACTTGCCGCCGACCGTGGCGGACGAGGCGGCGACGGCCACGTCCCGGTAGCCGTCGCCGTTGAAGTCGCCCTGGAGCCCGGAAGGGGCGGCCGAGGCGGAGGTGGACAGGGCCACCGGGGTCAGCCCCGCGACGAGCAGGGCGGCGAGCGCGGTGCTGCCGCGCAGAGGGTGTCTCACGTCTGTGTCTCCGAGGAAGAGCGGGTCAGTCGGGCAGGCTCGCGCCGAACGAGGAACGGTTGCCGAGGCCCAGGGACTGAGGAGTGAACAGGGTCGAGCCGGTTCCGGTGGGGCCGGAAGCCGTGCCCGGCAGAAGGTGGAGGCGGCCGATCTCCCAGGCGGAGGCGACCAGTTCGGCCCGGCCGTCGCGGTTGAAGTCGCGCAGTAGGACCGAGGCGCCGAGCCAGCCGTCGTTCCCGTCGGCCGGGTCGCCCTCGACGCCCGGGGTACCGGTGTCGTACTGGCGGGCGTTCTTGCCGGTGAGGCCGCCCCTGCCGCCGCGCAGGACGGTGACCGCGCCGCCGCGGAACATGTTGTCGCCGATGACCTCGCCAGGCACGCCCACCGCGAGGTCCGGGTAGCCGTCGCCGTTCGTGTCCGCGGCCGACACGTCGTAACCGAAGTAGTCGACCGACTCGCGCGTGCCAGGGACACCGGCCGTGTCCTGTGTGAACGAGGTGCCCGTGGTGCTCGGGCCCTGGGAAGTGCCCTTGTACACCCGGACGGTACCGCCCTTGCCCATGCGGGCGAGACCGACGGCGAGGTCGCCGTAGCCGTCCTTGTCGAAGTCGGCGACCGTGGCGCTCGCGTCCACCAGACCGGAGTCGCCCAGCAGGCCGATCTTCCGCGTCGGCTTGGTGGGGCCGCCCGAGCCGCCGCGGTAGAACCAGGCGCGGTTGGTCCAGGTGTCCGAGTCGTAGCCGAGGACGGCGAAGTCGGCCGTGCCGTCCTTGGTGACCTTGCCGGAGACCACCAGGTCCGGCTTGATGTCCTCGCCGTCGATCGGGTCGAGGTTGGTCGCCGTGCCGCGCGAGCCGGACTTCGTGAACGGACCGCGCAGGACGTAGATGTAGTCGTCGGTGATCGCGACGACGTCCTGCTTGCCGTCGGCGGTGAAGTCGCCGACGGCGACGTCCTTGGCGAAGCCGCAGTCCTTGCAGCTCGGGCTCCTGAACGAAGTCCCCTCGGTCAGGCCGGACTTGGAGCCCCAGAGGATGGTGAAGCCGCCGTGGTAGGCGCCGTCGTCCTCGCCGGGGGCGGTGACGACGAGGTCGCCGTAGCCGTCCTTGTTCATGTCCGCCGGGGTGACCTTCGCACCGAAGAAGTCGTTCGTCTCCGCGGTGCCCGCGATGTAGGGGGTGTTCTGCGTGATCACCGAGCGCTTGGCGGGGTCGGGGCCGTGAGCGGTGCCCCAGACGACCACGACCGCGCCCGCCTCCTTCTTGCCGGCGACGGTGGCCGTGCGGTCGCCGAGGGCGAGGTCGCGGTATCCGTCGCCGTTGAAGTCGTCCGCGTACTTCGCCGTGGCCGCGGACGCCGGCGTGGCCGGCACCACCGGGGCCAGGCCGGCGGCGAGCAGCGCGGCGGTCAGCAGGACGGTGCGCTTGCGCAAGGTGTCTCCCACGGTCGGGGCGGATCCCGGGCGCCCGATGGCGCGATAGGGAGACAGTCGGAGAAAGGCAAGGGTTGTACGGGAGTTCGGTTAATTCCCGGGGTCTTGGGGGCGGGTGATGCACGTGCTGCCGACCGGGTGGTGACCCGGACCGACCGTGGCCCGATGTCCGCTCACCGGGCCCCGGCGAACTCCCGCATCCCCTCCTCGAAGGTCACCTCCGGCTTCCAGCCCAGGTCCGCCCGCAGGCGGGACGAGTCCGCCGTGATGTGCCGTACGTCGCCCAGCCGGTACTCGCCGGTGATCACCGGTCCGGGGCCGTGGCAGGCGGCGGACAGGGCGTGGGCGAGGTCGCCGACCGTGCGCGGGTCGCCGCTGCCGGTGTTGTACGCCGTGAGCGTTCCGGGGCGCGGCTCGGCCTCCAGTGCGGTGACGTTGGCGGTGGCCACGTCCCGGACGTGCACGAAGTCCCGGCGCTGGCGGCCGTCCTCGAACACGCGCGGGGGCTCACCGCGTTCCAGGGCCGAGCGGAAGAAGGAGGCGACCCCGGCGTACGGGGTGTTCCGCGGCATGCGGGGGCCGTAGACGTTGTGGTAGCGCAGGGAGACCGCAGTGCCGTCCGTGCAGCGGGCCCAGGCGGCGGACAGGTGCTCCTGGGCGAGCTTGGTGGCCGCGTACACGTTGCGCGGGTCGGCCGGGGCGTCCTCGGTGACCAGGCCGGGGGACAGCGCGGTGCCGCAGCGGGGGCAGCGCGGGTCGAAGCGGCCGGCGGCCAGGTCGGCGGCGGCCCGGGGGCCGGGACGTACGACACCGTGCACGGGGCAGTCGTGGCGGCCCTCCCCGTAGACCACCATCGACCCGGCCAGCACCAGCCGCCCGACGCCCGCCTCGGCCATCGCGGCGAGCAGCACGGCGGTGCCCAGGTCGTTGCGGGAGACGTACTCGGCGGCGTCCGCGACGCCGTTGCCGAGGCCCACCATGGCCGCCTGGTGGCAGACCGCGTCCACGCCGGACAGGGCCGCGGCGACGGCCGAGGGGTTGCGCACGTCGGCGCCGGGAGCGTCCCGGACGTCGTACACGACCGGCTCGTGCCCGCGCGCCCGCAGCGCGTCGACGACATGGGACCCGATGAACCCGGCACCGCCGGTGACCAGTACACGCATACGGCCACGCTAGGTCCGCGACCCGCCCGCGGCCGGTGCGACGGGCGGTACGTCACCCCTCCGTAAGGACTGCTCAGAGCGGCTTCGTGGGCCAGTCCAGCAGGCGGGCGCCGATCACCGCCGTCTGCAGCGGGTAGCGGTGGGCCGGGTCGGCCGGGTCGGCGCCGGTCAGCTTGTGGATGCGCTCCAGGCGGTAGGTCAGGGCGCGCACGCTGAGCGAGAGCCGGCGGGCGGCCTCGGCGGCCACACAGCCGGAGTCGAAGTACGCGGCGAGGGTGTCCAGCAGCGGCTGCGGCCCGCCGCGGGCGGCGGTGAGCGGGCCGAGGGCGTGCGAGACCAGGTCGGCCATCGCCTGCCGGTCGCGGGCGAGCACCGGGTACACGAGCAGGTCGGCGGCGCGCAGCAGCGGCTGGTCCAGGTCGAGCCGCCCGGCCATCTCCAGTGTGGTGAGGGCCTCTTCGTACGACTGCACGACCCCGCCGGGGCCGTGCTGCGCGCGGCCGACCGCGACCCGGCAGCCCTCGGCCGCCGCGTACACCTGCTTGGCGAAGTAGGTGAGGACGTCGTCCTCGTCCCCGGACGCGATGCACAGCAGCCGGCCGTTCTTGGTGGTGAGCAGGATGCTGCGGGCGTCGAAGCGGGCCAGGACGGCCCGCTCCACCTGCCGGGCCACCGGATCGCCCTCGACGTACGGCCCCGGGCCCTCGGCGACGGCGACCGCGTGCGCCCGGGACATCCGCAGGCCGAACCGCTCGGCGCGCTCGGCGAGGCGGCCCAGGTCGCTGCGGCCGTAGAGCAGGTCGTCGATGAACTCCCGGCGGGCGGCCTCCTCGCGGCGCACGGCGAGCCGCTGGGCGCGTTCGTAGCCCTCGGCGAAGGCGTCGACCGCCTGCTGCACGGCGGACAGCGTGCTGTCGGCCGAGCCGGGCGTGCCGGGCCAGGCGGCGCGGGCGGCGGCCAGGTGGGCGACGACCAGGGCGCGCAGTCCGTGGCCGGACTCGGCGGCCTCCTCGCCCAGGGTGCGGCGCGCGGCCAGCTCCTCCCGGGTCAGCCGGCGGCCGGTGGCCGCGACCTCGGCCAGCATGCCTGCGTAGCCGTCCAAGTAGTGCTCGGGTATTGCCTGTTCGGTCACGCCGTCCCCGTCCCCATCCCCGTGATCTTGATGCGTCGGTGACGGTTTCCTGGCGTCTCTCCGGCATCGAGACATTATGGAACGCTGCCGGAAACCGGCAATGCGCGGGCTCGCGCCCCTCGTGCACCATCACCCCACGGGGGAGCACTACGGATGGTTCAGGTGCCGGACATCGAACAGGTGTCCGGCACCGGAGCCGGGCTCTTCCGTCTTCATCGTCTGACGCACAAGGACGTATGCCATGGAAGCGCTCGGCGTGCTGGTCGCCGTCTGTCTCGTCGTCGTACTGCTCGCGCTGTTCTCCTTCTCCCGGCTGTACCGCAAGGTGGACCAGGGCCGGGCGCTGATCGTGTCCAGGACGCGCAAGGTGGACGTGACGTTCACCGGGCAGGTCGTGCTGCCGGTGCTGCACAAGGCCGAGATCATGGACATCTCGGTGAAGACGATCGAGATCAGCCGCTCCGGCCGGGACGGGCTGATCTGCCGGGACAACATCCGCGCCGACATCCGCATCTCGTTCTTCGTCAAGGTCAACAAGACCGAGGCGGACGTCATCAAGGTCGCCCAGAACGTCGGCACCGAGCGCGCCAGCCACCAGGACACGCTGCAGGAGCTGTTCCACGCGAAGTTCTCCGAGGCGCTGAAGACCGTCGGCAAGCAGATGGACTTCACCGACCTGTACACCAAACGCGAGGAACTGCGCTACCACATCATCGAGTTGATCGGCGTCGACCTCAACGGCTACCACCTGGAGGACGCGGCGATCGACTACCTGGAGCAGACGCCGCTCACCCAGCTCGACCCGGCCAACGTCCTCGACGCCCAGGGCATCCGGAAGATCACCGAGCTGACGGCGGTCGAGCACGTGCGCACCAACGAGGCGCAGCGCAACGAGCAGAAGGAGATCACCCGGCAGAACGTCGACGCCCGCGAGGCCATCCTGGAGCTGGAGCGGCGGCAGGCGGACGCGGAGATCAAGCAGAAGCGGGAGATCGAGACGTCCCGGGCCCGCGAGGAGGCCGAGACCGCGAGGGTCATGGAGGAGGAGCGGCTGCGTGCGCAGGGCGCCTTCCTGCGCACCGAGGAACAGCTGGGCGTGCAGCGGGAGAACCAGGCCCGCGAGGTCGCGGTCGCCGCGAAGAACCGCGAGCGGGTCATCGCCGTCGAGAACGAGCGCATCGAGAAGGACCGGATGCTGGAGGTCATCGGCCGGGAACGGGAGACCCAGCTGACCCGGATCGCCGCCGAGAAGGAGGTCGAGGCGGAGAAGCGGGAGATCGCCGAGGTCATCCGGGAGCGGGTCGCGGTGGACCGTACGGTCGCCGAGCAGGAGGAGTCCATCAAGAAGCTGCGCGCGGTCGAGCAGGCCGAGCGCGACCGGCAGGCCCTCGTCATCGCCGCCGAGGCCGAGGCGCAGGAGAAGCTGGTCAAGGACATCAAGGCCGCCGAGGCCGCCGAGCAGGCCGCGACCCACCGCGCCGCCGAGGAACTCACCCTCGCCGAAGCCAGGTTGAAGACCGCCGACCTCGACGCCCGGGCCAAGCTGCGGCTCGCCGAGGGCGTCCAGGCCGAGGCCGCCGCCGAGGGGCTGGCCGCCGTGCAGGTCCGCGACAAGGAGGCCGAGGTCATCGAGAAGTCCGGCCGGGCCGAGGCGCAGGCCACCGAGGCGCGGCTGCGCGCGGAGGCCGAGGGCACGCAGGCCAAGGCGCTCGCCGAGGCCGAGGGTGCGCGGGCGGCGGCGGAGGCCACCGGGGCGCGGCTGAAGGCCGAGGCGGAGGGCGCCCGGGCGAAGGCCCTGGCGGAGGCCACCGGCATCGGCGAGAAGCTGAAGGCCGAGGCGGCCGGCCTCACCGAGAAGGCCGCCGCGATGGCAGCCCTGGACGAGGCCTCGCGCGGGCACGAGGAGTACCGGCTGCGGCTGCAGGCGGAGAAGGAGATCCGGCTGGCCGGCCTGGAGACACAGCGCCAGGTGGCCGAGGCCCAGGCCACGGTCCTCGCGACCGGCCTGGAGAACGCCGACATCGACATCGTCGGCGGGGACTCCGTCTTCTTCGACCGGCTGGTGTCGGCGGTCTCGCTCGGCAAGGGCGTCGACGGCTTCGTCGACAACTCCCGTACGGCGCAGGCGCTGGCGAAGCCCTGGCTGGACGGCTCGGGCAGCTTCACCGACGACCTGGGCCGGATCCTCGGCTCCGTCGGTACGGCGGACCTGCAGAACCTGACGGTGTCGGCGCTGCTGATGAAGCTGATGAGGTCCGGCGGCCCCGAGGCGGGACAGCTGCGGCAACTGCTGGACCGGGCCGGTGAGCTGGGCCTCGCGGACACCCCGCTGACCGCGCTGAACGGTGCCGCCAGGAACTGACGGTCCGGTGCCGGGCCGCCGTACGGGGGTCGGCGGCCCGGCAGCCGCGCTCGTCCACTCGCAGCCTCCGCCCCGCAGCCTCTGACCCACAGCCTCCGCCCCGCAGCCTCCGCAGCGAGGCCCTTGAAGGGAAGCGCCGTCCATGGCAACCGCCCCGGAGACGGGCTCGTACGACACCGTCGACGCCGGCACCTACGAGGTGCTGCGCGACCGCCTGGCCGCCCAGGCCGCCGACCTCGCCCGGCGGGCCGAGGCCCTCAACGCGCGCCGCGCCGAGGAGTTCGGCTCGGCAGGGCTCGGCCTCACGGCCACCGGGCGGCTGCGCACCGGGCACGCGTGCGTGCCCTGCGACGTCGTCGCCGTCGGGGACGTGCTGCTGTTCGGCAGCACCGGCCGGACGGCCGACGGTACGGCGGCCTCGGACGTCCTCGCCCTGTACGACCGGGACCTGAACCGGCTGCCCGAGGACGCCGTGCCCGGACTGCTCGACGACCCCGCGTTCGTACGGGAGTTCACGGCCCTGCACCGGTACTACCGGCAGGCCCGGCTGCTGCGGCTGCGCCGCCTGGACGACCGGCTGCTGGCCGTGTTCCGCACCGGTGAGAAGGCCGAGGACGTCCGTGCCCTGCGCTGGAACCTGACCGCCGACGGCGGGGCCCGGTTCCTGGACGCGCGCGGCGACCGCGACGACGTGGTCCCGCCCGCCCACGACTTCGCGTGGACCGGGACCACCCGCGAGGACCATGTTCTCGGGGGCGGCGGCCGGGACCCGTACGTGGCGGTGCCGGGCGGGGCCGGCGTGGCGACGGTCGGCGGCCGGCTCACCGTGCGCGGCCCGGAGGGCGAGGAGCTGTACGCCGAGCCGGTCGAGGAGCCGCTGCAGGCCCTCGCCGACGCCGGGGTCGCGCACGCGCGGGTGGGCGCACTGGTCCTGCTGCGGGTGCGGCCGTACAAGGAGGACACCGACCGGTACCTGGTCTTCGACACGCTGACCCGCTCGGTGGTCCGGCTGGACGGCATCGGACAGGCGTGCCGCCGGCTGCCCGAGGACCGGGGCATCGTCTTCCCGGGCGGCTACTGCCTGGCCTCGGGCACCCGCAAGACGTACGAACTCGACGCGAAGGGGCTGGAGTTCGAACGGGAGGTGCGCTCACCGAACGGCGAGGACGTGCTGTACGCGTTCCGCTCCCGGGCCGAGGGCCGCACACTCCTGCTGTCGTACAACACCCTGCGCAAGGAGGTCGCCACCCCGCTGCCCTGCCGGGGCTGGGCCCTGTTCGAGGACGGCACCCTGGCCGTGCTGCGCGCCGACGGCGACGAGCCCGCACACACGCACCCCGTGCAGTGGTGGACCTCGCCGTACGTCTCCGACACCCACGCGGCCGCCCTGCGCACCGGCACGGGTGTTTCCCCGAGCTCTCAACTTCGTTCGAGCAGGGGAGACCCCATCGCCCGGGTCGGCAACGCGGACCTCGTGCGCGGGCTCGCCGACTGCCTTTCCGTCGCCCGGCTCGTCGCCGAGGGCATCGGGACGGGCGAGGGCTACCGGGCGCTGGCCGCCGCCTGCGTGCGCGCCGCCGACACCCACCACTGGCTGGGCGAACCCGAACTGGGCGATCTGCATACGCCGTTGGCTGCCGTGCGGGAGACCGCCGAGCAGGTGCTCGCCGAGTTCGAGACCGTACGGGCCCTGTCCCGGCAGGCCCATGAGGCGTTGGAGGAGGCTGCGGCCCGTATCGCCGCCGTGGTGCGCCGGCTGCGCGGGGAGGCCCCACGCGACGCCGCCTCCTGGGTGCGCGGGCTCACCGAACTCCGGCACGCGCACGGCCATCTGCTGACCCTGAAGGAGCTGCGGTACGCCGACACCGCGCGGGTGGACGAGCTGGCCGCCGAGGCGGCGGCCGACCTCGCGGCCTTCGGGCGGCGCGCGGTGTCCTTCCTGGCCCGCGCGGACGCCCTCGAGTCCCAGCAGGCGGAGGTGGAGCAGCTGGTGGCGGACGCGGCCGCGGCGCCGACCGTCGCCGCGGCCGCTCCCGTCACCGCCCGGCTGGACGGGCTGGCCGACGGGCTGCGCACGGTCACCGAGGTCGTCACCGGTCTGGACATCGCCGACGCCACCGTCCGCACCGCCATCCTGGAGCGGATCGCCGAGGTGCTGGGCGGTGTCAACCGTGCCCGCGCCACGCTCGACGCCCGCCGCCGCAGCCTCCTCGACCACGAGGGCCGCGCCGAGTTCGCCGCCGAGACGGCCCTGCTGGCCCAGGCGGTCACCGCCGCGCTCGCCGCCGCCGGCACCCCCGAGGCGTGCGACGACCAACTCGCGCTGCTGCTCGGCCGGCTGGAGGACCTGGACGCCCGGTTCGCCGAGTTCGACGACTTCCTCGGCGAACTCGCCGACAGGCGCACGGAGATCTACGAGGCCTTCGCCTCCCGCAAGCAGTCCCTCGCCGACGCCCGCGCCCACCGCGCCGAGCAACTCGCCGCCTCCGCCGCCCGGGTGCTGGAGACCGTCGGCCGGCGCGCGGCCACGCTCCCCGACACCGACGCGGTCACCACCTACTTCGCCTCCGACCCGATGGTCGCCAAGGTCCGCCGGACCGCCGACGAGCTGCGGGCCCTCGGCGACGGCGTGCGCGCCGAGGAGCTGGACGGCCGGCTCAAGGCCGCCCGCCAGGAGGCGGCCCGCGCCCTGCGCGATCGCACCGACCTGTACGCCGACGACGGCCGCACCCTGCTCCTCGGCGCCCACCGCTTCGCCGTCAACACCCAGCCCCTCGACCTCACCCTGGTCCCGCACGGCGACGGCCTCGCCTTCGCGGTCACCGGCACCGACTACCGCCGCCCGGTGCCCGACCCCGGCTTCGCGGACACCCGCCCGTTCTGGGGCCGCCACCTGCCGTCCGAGTCGCCCGAGGTCTACCGCGCCGAACACCTCGCCGCCCGGCTGCTGGCCGGGCACGGCCCGGCCGCCCTCGCCGCGGCCGACCTGCCCGTACTGGTGCGGGAGGCGGCGCAGGCGTCGTACGACGAGGGCTACGAGCGCGGCGTCCACGACCACGACACCACCACGATCCTCACCGCCCTGCTGCCCCTGTACGACGCCGCGGGCACCCTGCGCCACGAGCCCGCCGCCCGGGCCGCGGCCCAGCTGTTCTGGGCCCACGGCACGACGCCCGGCATGCGAGAGGCCTGGTCCCGACGGGCGATGTCACTGGCCCGGGCCCGGGACGCGTTCGGCCCGTCGGACGCCCTCACCGAGCTGGTGGGGGAGCTGGCGGAGGCGATCGGGCGGTGGAGCGGGGGTGAGGCGAGTGCCCCGGGGGCGTCCGGACGACCGGGCGAGGGGCCGTCCGCGCGACTCGCGGAGGGGTCGTCGACGTGGCCGGGCGAGGGGCTGTCGGCGCAATCGCCCGAGGGGGTGCCGGCGCGACCGGCCGGGGGGCTGTCGGCGCGGTCGAACAACGGGCCGTCCGTGCGACCGGGCCACGGGCTGTCTGCGCGACCGGCCGTCGACCCGTCCGGGTCAGCGGCAGTCGTGCCGACCGCGTCAGTGGCCGGCGGGCCGCTGGGGCGTGCCGTCGCCGGGCCGCTCGCCGGTGCCGCCGCCGCGTACCTCTTCGACGAGCTGACGTCCGGCTCCGGCGGCTTCGTCCTGGGCGCGGGTGCGCGCACCCTGCTGGAGAAGTTCCGCCACACGGTGGGCGGTTCGGACTACGCCCGGGACCTGGAGGCCCTGGCCGGCCTCGGCGCCCGGCGGCAGGTGGCCGAGGCGTGGCTGACGTCGTACGCGGCCGCCACCGGCGCCGAGGCGGGCACCGGCGAGCTGGCCGAGGCGGTCGCCGCCGAGCTGTGCCCGGACCTGCCCCGCTACGACGGTGACGCCCCGCTGACCGCGACCGCGGAGGGCCTGCTGGGCGCCCACCCGCGGGTGACGGGCGGCCGGCTGCCGCTGCGTCTGGACGAGTTCCTGGCCAGGACGGCGCGGTTCGCCGAGCTGGAGGTACCCGCCTTCCGCGCCTACCAGCGCCGCCGTACGGCCCTGGTGGACGCCGAACGCGATCGCCTGCGCCTGGCCGACCACCGCCCGCGGGTGATGTCCGCCTTCGTCCGCAACCGCCTCGTCGACGAGGTGTACCTCCCGCTGGTCGGCGACAGCCTGGCCCGGCAGCTCGGCACCACCGGCGGGTCGAAGCGCACCGACACCGGCGGGCTGCTCCTGCTGATCTCCCCGCCCGGCTACGGCAAGACGACGCTCATGGAGTACGTCGCCGACCGCCTCGGCCTGATGCTGGTCAAGGTCAACGGCCCGGCGCTCGGCCACGGCGTCACCTCGTTCGACCCGGCCGACGCCCCGAACGCCACCGCCCGCCGCGAGATCGAGAAGATCAACTTCGCGCTGGCGGCCGGCAACAATACGCTCCTGTACCTGGACGACATCCAGCACACCTCCCCCGAGCTGCTGCAGCAGTTCATCCCGCTGTGCGACGCGACCCGCCGGGTCGACGGGGTGTGGGAGGGCGAGCCGCGCAGCTACGACCTGCGCGGCAAGCGCTTCGCCGTCTGCATGGCCGGCAACCCCTACACCGAGTCCGGGGACCGCTTCCGCGTGCCCGACATGCTCGCCAACCGGGCCGACGTGTGGAACCTCGGCGACGTCCTCACCGGCAAGGACGACGTCTTCGCGCTCAGCTTCGTCGAGAACGCCCTCACCGCCCACCCGCTCCTCGCCCCGCTGGCCGGCCGCGACCGCACGGACCTCGACCTGCTGGTCCGCCTTGCCTCGGCCGACCCCACGGCTCGCGCGGACCGCCTCACCCACCCCGTCCCGCCCGCCGAACTCGACCGTGTCCTCGCGGTCCTGCGCCACCTGCTCGCCGCCCGCGACACGGTCCTCACGGTCAACGCGGCCTACATCGCCTCCGCCGCCCGGTCCGCGGCGTCCCGCACCGAACCGCCGTTCCGCCTCCAGGGTTCCTACCGCGACCTGAACCGCATCGCCCAGCGCCTGAGCCCGGTCATGAACGACACCGAACTCGCCGCCGTGATCACCGACCACTACACCGCCGAGGCCCAGACCCTTACCACCGGCGCCGAGGCCAACCTGCTGAAGCTCGCCGAACTGCGCGGCACCCTCGGCCCCGGACAGGCCGCCCGCTGGGCCGAGGTGAAGACCGCCGACGTCCGCGCGCGCACCCTCGGCGGCCCGGGGGACGACCCCCTGACCCGCGCGGTGGCCGCCCTCGGCCTGCTGGCCGACCGGGTCGCGGCGGTCGAGAACGCCATCACCCGGGCGACCGGAGCACGGGACGGCTCCTGACGCCGGTGCTGCCGCTCGCACCCGGTCGCTCTGCCCTCGTCAGCCGAGCCCGACCAGTTCGGCGATCGTCCCGCCGAGCACCCGGTCGCGCACCTCTCCCGGACCGGTGACCCGCTCCACCACGGCCCGGGCGAGGACCGGGTCGCCGTACGGCGCGTCCGATCCGGACGAGGCGGCGGTGCGTCCCTGCCCCGGCGTCCTCACCACCCTCCGCACCCAACTGGACGTCCTCGACCGGCGTGCCGCCGATCTGGACACCGCGCGCCGCCTTCTGCGCCGGACGATCGCCGCCACCGAGAACGCGGCGGGCCAGGACCCGGTGCAGGGCGCCGAAGTCCCGGACTTCGCGGGCCCGGGGCGTTGGCCGCTGTGATGTCCGGGCCCGAACGTGCGCTTGCTGTACCAGGGGGGTACCCGTGTGACGGCTGTGACCCCTGTCATGGAAGCCAGGACAAGGGGATGAGCGTGGCTCCGCGTATCGCACGTCATCGGCGTTCAGTGCAGCGTCGCGTACTCGCAGGGATGTCCGTCGCCGCGGCGGCCGGGCTCGCGGTCACCGCGACGGTGGGCATGAACGCCGAGGCGGCCTGGACGTCGTCGTGGAACGTCTCGGCGGCCGGCTGGTCCGCCGCCGACTCGCCCCAGGTGTCGGTCGACCGCCAGGGGGACGCCCTGCTGGCCTGGACCGCCGGTGACATGTCGACGACGTACTCCTACCAGCGGGTCCAGACCCGGGTGCGGTACGCGAGCGGCACCAAGGGGGCGATCCGCACCCTGTCGCCGGACGGTGCCGCGGTGTCCTGGCCGGAGACCGCCTCCGACGACACCGGGGACTCGGCGGTGGTCTGGCAGCAGGACAGCGAGGTCGTGGGCCGGCGGGTGGCGGCCTCCGGCAGCCTCGTCGGACCGCTCCGGAAGCTCTCCACCTCGTCGCCCGCGACCACCCCGGTCGTCGCGGTGACGCCGGGCGGCACCGCCCTCGCGGCCTGGACGGAGAGCCGCGACGGCAGCTGGTACACGGTCGCCCGGCGGCTTGGGCTCGACGGAACGGCCGGCGCGCCTCTCACCCTCGGCTCGGGTTCGGCCGAGAAGCCCGCCGTCGGGGTCGACCGCAGCGGCCGGTTCGTCGTGGCCTGGGCGCGGTCCTCGGACGTGGTGGCCAAACGGATCACCTCGTCCTCCGTCTCGGCCACGAAGGTGCTCACGACACCGATCGCGTCGTACGGCGGTTTCGGCATGGTGCGGGTCGGTGTTGACCGGGACGGCGACGCGGTCGTCAGCTACCACTCCGGCGGTGGCGCCGTCGCGCAGGTCTGGGCCTCGCGCTGGAGCCGCACCGGGACCCTGGCGGCCCCGCTGCGCATCTCGGCCGCCGCGGACAACGTGGGCTTCCACCACGCCCTCGCCACGGACCTCGACGGCGACTCGATGATCGTGTGGACCCGCTACACCGACGGCAGGCTGGAGCTGCTCGGCCGCCGGCTGTCCGCGGGCGGCACCCGGGGCGCCGTCACCACCCTCGGCCCCGGCGACCGCCCCGACCTGGCCCTCGACGACGACGGCGACGGCATGCTGGTCTTCCACACGGTCGTGCCGAAGTCGACGCCCCCGTACAGCTACACCAGGACCAGCGCCCGCACGGTCAGCCGCTCCGGCACGTTCGGCCCTGCGAAGACGCTCACCTCGGACGGCCGCGTCCCCCAGGTCGGCACCGCCCCCGGCGCCCGGTTCACGGTGGTCTGGCAGCAGGAGAGCTTCCCGTACCCGATCAGGTCCGTCACCGGTTCCTGACCCCCCGACAGGTGCCGAACGGCGGACCGGACGCAATCCCCCGAGCGGAGCCGGCCGTATAGACGGCAGAGGGATCGATCCTGACGAAACACTGCGAAACGAACATCTGGAGTCGTGATGACCTCCAATGCCACCGAAGTCGCTCTGAGGGGGCTGGGAGCGTGTTGTGCCGTAGGGAACACGGTGCTGCACATTCTGCTCGTCCCGGATCACCTCGAGGAGATGTTCTACATCGGCGTCCTCTTCGCCGTGGGCAGTGCCGTCATGGTGGTCGTGGCCGTGGCGCTCGTCATGGTGCGGCGCCCCATGACCGCTTGGGCGACCGGGGCGCTCGTGAGCCTCGGCATGATCGTCGGTTTCCTGCTGTCGCGCACCGTCGGTCTGCCGAACGGCTACTACGAATCCGGTTGGGAGGCGCCCTACGGCCCGCTCTCTCTGCTCGTGGAGGGAGTCTTCGTCCTTGCCTTCCTCACCTGGCTGGGAGTCAGGTCGCAGGAGGACGCGGCGCCCGAACGGCCGTACCGGGCGCCCCGCGAACGGACCGCACCGGGCAGCGGCACGTCGAAAAGCTGGTGAGAACTCGGTTCTGACGGTTGCCCGGTCGCTAGCGGTCCACCGTGCAGGCCGGCGCGTCCGGCAGGTGCTCCATGGCCCACGCGCCCAGTTCCCTGAGGGCGGGCTCCAGCGCGGCGCCCGCCTCGGTCAGCCGGTAGGAGACCCGCAGCGGGGGTCCCTCGTCGACCTTGCGGACCACGAGTCCCGCCCCGCCGAGTTCGGCGAGCCGGTCGGAGAGCATGCGTTCGCTGATGCCGGGGATGGCCCGGCGCAGGTCGGCGAAGTGCGTCTGACGTCCCTGGAGGACGGACAGGATCGGGCCGTTCCAGCGCTTTCCGAGCACCTGGAAGACGCGGGTGATGCCGTCGTCCACCCGCCTGCACTGTGCCGCGTCATGCGTCTGCTCCGCCGCCATGGGGCCAGGGTACTACCCGGCCGTTGGGGGATGAAAAAAAGTAAGTACCTGTGTTAGACATAGCTGCGTATGAAACCTCAGGCCTGCTGCCGCGGGCCCGTTCCTTTGGAGACCCCCCATGGCCACGCTGCTTCACATCGACTCCTCCGTCTTCCCGGGCGAGGCATCCTCCTCCCGTGCGGTGACCGACGCCTTCCGCAGGACCTGGGAGGAGCAGCACCCGGGCGGCACGGTGGTCTACCGGGACCTGGCCGCGAACCCCGTCCCGCACATCGACGCCCACGCCCACGTCGCCGGCTTCGTCGACCCCGCCGACCGCACTCCCGAGCAGGCGGCCGCCTTCGCCGCCCGCGTGAAGCTGATCGAGGAGCTGGAGCAGGCGGACGCGGTGCTGATCGGCGCGCCGATGTACAACTACTCGATCCCCTCGACCCTCAAGGCCTGGCTGGACAACGTGATCCTGTTCGGCCGCACCGCGGGCGAGGCCCCCTCCGCCAAGGGCACGCCCGTCACCGTCGTGGCCAGCCGCGGCGGCTCCTACGCGCCGGGCACCCCGCGCGAGCCGTACGAGTACGTCCAGAACTACCTGACGGCGGTCCTCGGCGACGCGCTCGGGCTCGAGCTCGACTTCATCGTCCCGGAGCTGACCATGGCCCCGCAGAACCCGGCGATGTCCGAGCTGATCCCGCTCTTCGAGGCCTCCCGCGAGCGCGCCCTCCAGGACGCGGCCGTCAAGGCGAAGGCCCTGGCGGAGCGCTTCGCCGCATAGGCGCGGCGCGGCCTCCCTGCCCCTGCCCGCCGGGGAAGGGGCAGGCTCCTCGGCCCCTGTCTGCCGCTCGTCCGTTCGGACCGCCGCGGTCGCCGCCCGGCGCGGCCCCTCCCAGAGTGGGTGGGGCGGCCCGACCGGAAGAGGTGTGGGCGGACAGGAGTGAGGAGTGAGCCAGGTATGAGTCCCAGGAAGGCAGCGAAGACGGCGGCGGAGAGGTTTCCCACCGCCGAGGACGCCCTGGAGATCGCCTCGGAGTGGGCGCCCGCCCAGCTCATCGACAGCGAGGAGATCGGCCTGCGGCTGAACCGGATGATGGCGGACGGGCACGTCCAGCCGGGTATGGCGCCGCCCGGCCCGGCCGTGGCCGCCTTCGCCGCCCAGCTCGCCGCGGCCGGTCTCGGCGACGCCGCGTGGCACGTGCCCGCCGGGACCGCGGCGCCGATGCCCGCACCGGTGGAGGCGGAGCAGCTGCGCTCCCTGGTGACCAGGCTCGTACGGGCCTCGCAGCGGGTGCGCAAGGACCACCGGCAGCTGAGCAGCGCCGAGCGGGACCGGTACAACGAGGTGCTGCGCGGGCTCGCGACCACGCCGGCGTACAAGCAGCTCGTGGCCGACCACCAGGACATGAGCCACCGGCACCACACCATGCAGGGGATGGGACCGGTCGCCACCCAGCGCTTCCTGCCCTGGCACCGCGCGTACTGCCTCAAGTTCGAGGACCTGCTCCGCTCGGTCGATCCCGCGCTCACGATTCCCTACTGGGACTACGCCAACGACCACGCCCGCCCCGACTGGGTGTGGAAGCCCGCCGGCGTCGTGCGGCCGACTCCCGCCGGCAGCGGTCTGCCGACCCAGGCGACCATCGACGGACTCCTGACCCGCCCCACGTTCACGGCCTTCACGTTCGGCAGGGTGATGGCGGGCGTCCGGCCCAACGGCCTGGAAGTTGCCGCCCACAACAACGTGCACAACTGGTGCGGCGGCACGCTCAGCAAGCCCATGGCCTCGTCGAACGACCCGATCTTCTTCCTGCTGCACGCCAACGTGGACCGCATCTGGGACCAGTGGCAGCTGACGCACACCGGCGGCCCCAACGTGACCGGCGCGGACGCGGGGCTCGACCCCTGGTGGACCCAGGCCGCCGGCGGCCTCACCACCGACTCCGTCAAGGACATCACCGTGCTCGGTTACTCCTACCAGTAGCCGCCCGCCGCCGGGGTCACGACCCGCTCGCGCACCTCCCCGCGGCACCACCGGAGCTTTCAACCCCCGCTGGAACAGCGGGGGTTGGGAGGCGCGTCGGCGGAGCAGCGTATGGGGATGGAATGGATCAGCCTCGCGAGTACGGCACTTGGTGCGCTGGTCGGCCTGGCGGCGACGTTCGTCCTGGACCGGGAGCGCTGGAGACGGGAGAGCGACCAGCGCAGGAGAGACGACCGGCGTGCGGTGTACACGTCGTTTCTCGCCGCCACGGCGGAAGCGAGCGAGACCCTCATCGGCATCGCCCGCGGCCATGACACCGACGCGTCGGCGTCGGCCCGCGCGGGGACCGTCCTGCGGGACAGCAGGGTGCTGTCCCGGCGGCTGGAACTCTCCCTCATCGCGGAGCCGGCCGTCATGGAACAGGCGAACGTCCTCGTGGACCGGCTGCGCGACTACCGCCACGCCGTCGGTCAGGGCCTGGCCGACCGCACGGAGACCGTGGACCGGGCGCGCGTCGCCTTCAACGAGCAGCGGGACCGGCTCATCGAGGTGATGCGCAGGACGCTGACCTGAAGCCCGCCCTCTCCCTTGGGGAGAACTCGCCCCTTCCTCGCGGCGCTGACGAGGACCGGCACGGTGAAGGTCACCGGCGCCGCCCCGGTCCGGCGGGACTTCGTCGGCTCGGACGGCTTCGGCGAACTACCAGTACGAGGTGCTGACCTCACCGGGAGACAACAGCGGTGACGGCAAGGCCGGCCTCGTGGCCCGCGACAGCTCCGGCACCGTGTGGCGCGCCAACGGCAACGGCAAGGGCTCCTTCGGCAGCCGCACGCAGATCGCGACCGGCCGGCAGAGCTACCAGGGTCTGTTCCGGCGCGGACTGCGGCGCAAGCCCGGCGGGCCCGGACGACGTGTTCGTCCGGCCCCGTCCGCCGTCACTTGTGCTTCCCGCCGCCCTTGTCGCCGCCCGAGGCGCCCGAGGCGCCCGAGGCGCCCGAGGCGCCCGAGCTGCCCGTGCCGCCGGTGGTGTTGCCCGCCGTGCTGCCGGACGTGTCCCTGCCGGACGCCTCGGCTCTTCCCGCCGAGCCGTTGCCGGGTCTGCCCGGGTCCGCCGGACCGTTCCGCGCGGCCGCCGCCCGTGCCAGCTGCTCGGAGCAGTACGCGGTGACCTCGTCCTTCCCGCCGGCGGCCGCGACGAGCCGCTGCCAGGCCCGCGCGTCGAGCGCCTTGCCGCGGTCCTTGACCTGCTCGTAGGCCTTGCAGTGGGCTTCGGTGTCCTTGCCGGGGCCGGACTTGTCCGCCCGTCGGTGCCTGCCGGAGGGGGACGCCGACGAGGCCTCGCCGCCCGGCCGGTCCGTGACCGCCGACGGGTGCGCGGTCTCCCGGCCGGCCCCGGCTCCGTCCGCGGACGAGCCGGCCGAACCGATGGCCGCGACCGCGACACCACCCAGGGTGAGACTGGCGAACACCACGCCGAACGTCACCTTCGCGGAGCGCCCGGCATGCCGCTCCGCGGCCGGCCGCCAGTCGTCCCGGCGCCGGGTGCGCGCCCTGCGCGCGGCCGTGCCGTGGGCGGCCCGGAAGGCGGCCACGGCCCGCTGCTCGGCCTCGGGGTCGAGATCGCCCGCGCGGAGGGCGACGGCCAGCATCGTCTCCAGCGCTGCGGAGTCCCGCAGGTCCTGCGGACCCGACGAGGCGCTGTCAGGGTGCACATGCCGACGGCCCCGGAACGCGCCGCCGCTCATCCGTTCACCCATGTCCGCTTCCGTTCCTGTCCGACGGGTTCGATTCGTTCTCGGCGCCGACGCCCAACTGGCGGGCGAGGCGTTTCAGGCCCCGGTGGGCGGCGGTCCGCACCGCTCCCGGCCGCTTGCCCAGGACGCGTGCGGCGGCGGGGCCGTCCAGGCCGACCACGACCCGCAGGAGCACGGCCTCGGCCTGGTCCCCCGGCAGCGAGCGGACCAGTTCCAGGGCCCGCTCGGTGGAGAGGGACTCCAGGGCCAGGTCGGGGGTGCTGTGCGGGGCGGGCAGGTCCAGTACGTCCTGCTCGGTCCCGCCCGCCCGGGGCCGCACGCGCAGGCGGCGCAGATGGTCCAGTGCCCGGTGCCGGGCGATGGTCGCCGTCCAGCCGCGGAACCCGGCCCCGTCCCCCTTGAAACGCCCGAGGTCACGGGTGATCTCCAGCCAGGCGTCGGACGCCACGTCCTCCGCGTCGTCGCCGACGAGCCCGCGCAGATAGCCGAGCAGGTTCGGCTGCACGATCCGGTAGACGACCGCGAAAGCGTTTTCGTCACCGTCCTGGGCCCGGGCGACTGCCGCTCCCAGTTCCGCGTCGTACGTCTGCACGCGCCGGGGGTGCCGTACCTGGCCCACAGATGTCCTCGTTCGCACGGGGTTCATGGCATTCGTCCTCCGCCGTGCTCCGGTCGCGTCGACGGCCCCCCATAGTGACCAGCGTCAGTTCTCACAGAAGTGTCACAACGCACCAGGCGCGTCTTCACGTCACCTGCGTCCCGGCCGGGTGACGTTTCGCGCCGCACCTGCGCTGCATGGCGTGGGTACCGGGTCCGCGCGAGCGGCCCGGGGCGATCGCCCGGCCGTGGGCCGGCACACGATCCGCCGGTCCCCGGACCCCTCTCCGTGGCGCTGCTGACTCCCCCCGGTCGCGGCACGGAGAGGGACGGGGCGCCGGAACCTCGACCACTGCGCGAGGTTCCGGCCGCCCCTGCACATGCCTCGGTGGTGAGGCGGCTGTCGGCCGAGGTGTAACACTTTCGGCCGAGTCCGCTCTGTCCATGTGGAAGACCGCGTCGGTCGGCCAGGACAGGGGACACGACTCGTGCAGCGGACGAACGGCAGCGGCGGAGGGTACGGCGAGGATCCGTACGGCGGCGTCGGGTACGTGTATGCCCACGGCCACGCCTACGGCGGCAGCGCCCCTCCTCATGGTGACGTCCTCACCGTGCCGACTCCCGAGCCGGTGCGGCCCGAGCCCGACTGGTCCGACCCGCGCTGGGCCGAGCCCGTGCGGCCCCCCGTGCGGCCCCCCGTGCGGTCCGAGCCGGCGCGGCCCGTCTTCGTCGATTCCTCGGGGCGACGCCAGCGCCGCGTGCGCCGCGCCGCCCGGCTGCTGGTGATTCCTGCCGGCGGCTACGTCGCCCTGTTGATCGGCACGATGCTGGGCGGCCCGAGCATCAGCGCCCCGTTCGTCCCGCAGCCGGGCTCCGCGCACACGGCCGCGCCCAGCGCGACGGCACCCGGCTCCCCGTCCGGCACTGGCCGTGCCGAGGGAAGCGCGGGCCCCGCAGCGGCGCGGCGGAACTCCGGCTCCGCCGCGCGGAAGACCTCCGGGCCCACGGCGCAGCAGACCTCCGGTCGCACCGACCGGCCGACAGCGTCGACCGCCCCTGCAGCCACGTCCCGGCCCACCACGGTCACCTCCCCGGCCCCGACCACCACCGCCGCTCCCGCCCACACCTCCAAGGGCCGTGCCATCGGCTCGTCCCACAACCCCGTCAAGTGATCCAAGGCCCCGACGTGACCGATCGCCGACGCCGTAAGGCTCCTCCCCGCCGCCTCGGCCGTACCCGTCAGATCACCCCCCGCACTCACTGGCTGCTGCTGAGCGTGCTCGCGGTGACCCTGTCGACCGCCCTCCTGCTGCAGGGCTACACCCACCACATGTTCGGCATCACGTCGGACGCCGTGTCCGGCCCCCGGGGCCGCAGCGACACGGTGCCCACCCAGGTGGTCCACGGCGGCCCCGTGATCGCGGACGCCGCCACCTCTGCGCACACCGCCAAGGTGCAGGCCCGCACCATCGCGCTCACCTTCGACGACGGCCCCGACCCCGTCTGGACGCCGCGCATCCTGGACGTGCTGCGCCGCAACCATGTGCACGCGACGTTCTTCGTCGTCGGAACCCAGGTCGTGGCCCACCCGGAGCTGGTCCGCCGGATCGTCGCCGACGGCCACCAGATCGGCATCCACACCTTCACCCATCCCGACCTGGCCCGCCTCGCCCCATGGCAGCGCTCCCTGGAACTGCGCGAGACACAGCTGGCGGTGGCCGGCGCCGCCGGGGTCACCACCGCGCTGCTGAGGCCGCCGTACTCCTCGAAGAACGACGCGCTGGACGACGCCGACTGGTCCGTCCTCCGGCAGGCCGACGCGGCGGGCTATGTCACGGTGCTCTCCACCCAGGACGCCGAGGACTGGCAGCGTCCCGGCGCGGACCGCGTCCTCGCGAACGCGACACCGCACGGGCACGCCGGGCAGATCCTGCTGATGCACGACGGCGGCGGTGACCGGTCGCAGACCGTCGCCGCGCTCGGCGCCCTGATCCCACGGCTCAAGACCCACGGTTTCCGGTTCGCGACGGTCGGCGCCGCGGTCGGCATGGCCGGACCCGTCCAGCCCGCCGGGCTCGGCGACCGCCTGCAGGGGATGGCCTTCATCAAGGTGCTGCAGGCCGGCGACTGGGCCGTATGGCTGCTGGGCGTGCTGATGTACGCGGCCGGAGCGATCAGCGTGCTGCGCGCGGCGGTCGTGCTGGTCGCGGCCCACCGGCACCGGCGGCTGCGGACGAGAGGCCGGAACCGGGCCTGGGGGCCGCCGGTGACCGAGCCGGTCAGCGTCATCGTCCCCGCGTACAACGAGAGCGCCGGGATCGAGGCGGCCGTCCGCTCGCTCCTCGCCTCCGGCCATCCGGTCGAGATCGTCGTGGTGGACGACGGCTCGACCGACGGCACCGCCGACCTGGTGGAGTCGCTCCGCCTGCCGGTGCGGGTGATCCGCCAGGAGAACGCGGGCAAGCCCGCCGCCCTCAACACCGGACTCGCCGCCGCCACCTACGACCTGGTGGTCATGGTCGACGGCGACACGGTCTTCGAACCCGACACCGTCCGCACGATCGTGCAGCCCTTCGCCGACCCCCGCGTGGGTGCCGTCTCGGGCAACGCCAAGGTCATCAACCGCGGCGGCCTGCTGGGCCGCTGGCAGCACATCGAGTACGTGGTCGGCTTCAACCTCGACCGCCGCCTGTTCGACCTCGCCGAATGCATGCCGACCGTGCCCGGGGCGGTCGGCGCGTTCCGTCGCCGGGCACTGCTGGACCTCGGCGGGGTCAGTGACGTCACCCTCGCCGAGGACACCGACCTCACCATGGCGCTGTGCCGCGCCGGCTGGCGCGTGGTGTACGAGGAGAACGCGCGGGCCTGGACCGAGGCCCCCGCGTCGCTGCACGCCCTGTGGCGTCAGCGGTACCGCTGGTGCTACGGCACCCTGCAGGCGATGTGGAAGCACCGAGGCGCGCTCGTGCAGCGCGGCGCGGCCGGAAAACTCGGCCGCCGGGGCCTGGTCTACCTGCTGCTCCTCCAGGTACTGCTGCCGCTGCTCGCACCCGTCGTGGACATCTTCGCCGTGTACGGGCTGCTCTTCCTCGATCCTGTCCGGATCGCCGGGTTGTGGCTGGCCTTCCTCCTGCTGCAACTCCTGATGGGCCTGTACGCGTTCCGCCTGGACGGAGAACGGGCCGGCCCGCTGTGGAGCCTGCCGCTGCAGCAGTTCGTCTACCGGCAGCTGATGTACCTGGTGGTGATCCAGTCCGTTTTCACCGCCATGTCGGGCTCCCGGCTGAGGTGGCAGCGCATGGAGCGCTACGGCAGCCTGCAGGCCCCGGTGGCGGCGAAGGTGCCCGGCAGCGACCTCCCTCCGCAGGACCCCGGATTTTCACAGCGGCCGCAGCCCGGACCGTACGAGACGACGCAGTCGTACTGAGAGAAAGAGTGAGCACAGCCCATGAGCGGACACCGGCGCCGACCGCCGCAGCGCTTCGACGGCGGCACGCGTGGCAGGGGTGACCGCGCCAGGAGAAGGCCGCCACAGAAGAAACGTTGGATCGACTACCCGCGCCGGGGCAGGACGGGCCCGCGCCGCTGGCTGCCGTCGGTGCTCCAGCTGCTGTCGCTCTTCACGCTCGTCCTCGGCGGCACGGCAGCGGTCGTCGGCTACGCCTACGCCACGGTCACCATCCCCGACCCCAACCCCAGGACACTGCTGCAGAACAACGTCTACTACTGGTCCGACGGCACCGTCCTGGCCACCGACGGCAGCGTCAACCGGCAGAATGTCACCCTCTCCCAGGTCCCCGCGGACGTGCGGTGGGACTTCATCGCGGCGGAGAACTCGTCCTTCTACACCGACCCGGGCATCGACCCGCAGGGCATCGCCCGCGCGGTCCTCCACATGGCCGAGGGCGACTCCGTCCAGTCCGGTTCGACGATCACCCAGCAGTTCGTCAAGAACACGTACCTGGACCAGTCGCAGACCGTCTCCCGCAAGTTCAAGGAACTGCTGATCTCGTCCAAGATCGGCGCCAGCATGACGAAGCAGCAGATCCTCCAGGGATACCTGAACACCTGCTACTTCGGCCGCCAGGCCAACGGCGTCCAGGCCGCCGCCCGCATGTACTACGACCTCCCGGTGGAGAAGCTCGACGTGAGCCAGGGGGCCTTTCTCACCGCGGCGGTCAACGAGCCGAGCCTCTTCCAGTACGCGGACTCCGACCCCACGGCCAGGGCGAAGGCCGAGGCCCGCTGGTCCTGGGTGCTCGACCGGATGGTGCAGACGGGCAGACTGACGTCGCAGCAGCGGGCCCGGTACACCGCGGCGGACTTCCCGACGCCCAGGAAGTGGGCCCCCGGTTCCGGACTGACCGGCCAGACCGGCTACCTGGTCCAACTGGCCCGGTCGTACGTCCAGGCGCACGACCCGGCCGTCACCGACGACAGCCTGAGCCGGGGCGGTTACCAGATCCGCACCACCTTCGACCGGAAGAAGACGGCGGAGCTGTCCCGGGCCGTCGCGAACGTGCGGGGGGAACGTCTCGACCCCGCCCACCGGTCGGTCGACCGGGACGTGCAGGTCGGGGCCGCCTCGGTGGACCCCGGGACCGGCAGGATCCTGGCCGTCTACGGCGGTCCCGGCTTCGACCGGGCCCACTACTCGGACAACGCCGACACCTCCGGCGTCCCGGTGGGCTCGACGTTCAAACCGGTCGTCCTCGCCGCCGCGCTCCGGCACGGAGCCGTCATGCGACCCGGCGGGCCCGCCCAGGCGGTCACCCCGGCCAGCAAGTTCAACGGTGACGACGGCATCAGGATCAAGGACCAGCAGGGCAGCTACGTCACCGACGACAAGGACCCCAGCGGCCTCCTCCACCAGCACAACGACACCACGCACCGCTGGGGCTACATCTCGCTGCGCACCGCCATGGAGCAGTCGGTCAACACGCCGTACGTGCAACTGGGTGAGGACGTCGGCTACGACAACGTCGCGAAGACGGCCGAGGCCCTCGGCCTGCGCTCCGGCAGCCTCGCCGCCCCCAGCGCCGGTTTCTACATCGGCACCTCGACACCGAGCGCCATCCGGATGGCGGGCGCCTACGCGACCTTCGCCGCCTCCGGTACGCAGACCACCCCGTACTCCGTGACCAGAGTGACCCACAACGGCAGGGCGCTGCCCGGCTTCACCGCCCCGGCCCCCGTACGGGCCCTGCCGTCGGCCGTCGCCGACCATGTGACCGACGTGCTCCGGGGCGTCATCGCCCGGGGCACCGGAACCAAGGCCCAGGCCCTCGGCAGGACGGCCGCCGGCAAGACGGGAACCACCGACGACTACCGATCGGCCTGGTTCGTCGGCTACACCCCTCAACTCGCCACCTCCGTGGTCCTCTTCCGAGAGGACCCGAAACATCCCCAGCTGCAGTCCCTGGTCGGGGTCGGCGGCCTCCAGAAGGTGTTCGGCGGCGACATCCCCACCGAGATCTGGACCCAGTACATGCGCGGCGCCCTCACCGGCCTCCCCGACGCGCCCTTCCCCACCCCCACACCCCTGGGGCACGGCGCCGACGAGCCGGGCGCTCCCTCACCCACTCCCTCCGCACACCCGGACAAGCGGGGCGGCAAGGAAGGCAGGAAGACGCCCCCCACCGTCGCTCCCAGGCCGAGCGCCCCGGAACCCCGCCCCAAATGTCACCGGCGCTGGTGCCGTTGATCCTTGCCCGGCGGGCGTTTGCAGACGTCTGACTGAGCGTCAACTCCACGGCGGGTCTTGCCGGTTCCCGTGCGAGCCTCTAGGTTAAGCGCGCTCTTAAGTCTACTTAACTGCGTACTTAAGCGAGGTCTCCGTGCAGCACCGCGCAAGACCACGTACCTGCAGGGCCGTTGCCGTCGCGGCCGTCCTGGCCGCCGCGGTGGCGTCGGCCGTCGGAGCGCACCCGGGACCGGCCGAGGCGGCGAGTGCCGTCCCCGCTCACACCCAGCGCGTCGAGTACTTCCCCGGTCCCGGAGCGGAACCCCGCCAGGTGACCGTCCCGGCGGACACCCCCGCCCGGACGGCCCGCCGCACGCCGGCCCCGGCCGGCGCCACCGGGACGGCGAGGGCACTCCAGCGGACCGGTCCGGTGTCCGGGCGGCTCGACCTGGTGGTGATGGGCGACGGCTACACCGCCGACGAACAGGGCGAGTTCGCCTCGGACGCCGAGGAGAAGCTGCACGAGATCTTCGGCATCGAGCCGTACCGGAGCTACCGAGGCCTGTTCAACATCTGGCTGGTCGGCGCCGTCTCCCACGACTCCGGCGTCTCCGGCGACCCGACGGCCGATGTCGCCAAGGACACCGCGCTGGGCGCCCACTTCTTCTGCGACGACGTCGAACGCCTGCTGTGCGTCGACACGGACAAGGTCGCGGACTACGCCGCTCTGGCCCCGGACGCCGACATCGTCTTCGTCGTCGCGAACTCCGCCAAGTACGGCGGCGCGGGCTACTCCGCCGGCGACCTGCCGGCGGGCTCACCCTTCCACGGGGTGGCGACGATGTCGTCCGCGAACGACAGGTCGTACCTCATCGGCGCCCACGAACTGGGCCACTCCATAGGCCACCTGGCCGACGAGTACCAGTACGCGGGCTACGGCGCCTACCCGTACACCGACGAACCGGCCGAGGCCAACCTCACGCTCCACCGCGACCCGGGCGCGTCGAAGTGGTACCGCTGGCTCGGGGCCGACGACCCGACGGGTTCGGTCGTGGGCGCGTACGAGGGCGGGGGGTACTACGAGACGGGCATCTACCGGCCGACCGAGACGTCCATCATGCGCTCCCTGGCCTCGACCGAGTTCAACGTCGTCGGCCGGGAGGCGATGATCGCCGGTTTCTACGCCGACGCGGACGCGCTGACGTCCTTCGTCCCCACGTCCCGGCCGGTCGGGCAGGGGCGGCGGATCACCGTGCGCCTCGCCCCGCTCACCGGCCTCGCCGACCTCGAACTGACCTGGTACGTCGACGGCAGACAGGTCCGGTCGGCCACGGGTGACCTGTCCGTGACACCGCACGAACTGGGCGTCCACGGCCACGGCCACGAGGTCACGGCCACCGTGACCGACCGCACGACGGCGGTACGGGACCCCGCGGTCCGGGCCCGGACGTCCGACTCGCTGACCTGGACGGTGCGGTGACGCGGTAGCCGCTGCGGCTCACTCGGTACCGGTGGGCCGGCGGGCGTCGTCGTCCGGGAAGAGGGCCGCGGCCACGTGCCTGGTGTCGGCGTACTCCACGACGGAGGCGATCCTGCCGTCGCGGACCGTGTAGATGCCGATGCAGCGGTTGTCGTAGGTGCCCCCGTACACGGTGGTGGCCTTGGAGGTCCATTCCGCCACCACGCGGTCGCCCTCGGCGATCGTGCTGACCAGGTCGATCTCCACGGTGCCGGGGACGAAGACCGTTCCCATGTTGCCGAGGAACTCGTTGACGATCTCGTCGCGTCCTCGCCACACCTTGGAGACGGGCAGGTCGCCCGGGTAGTGCCAGGTCGCGTCTTCGCGGAAGCTGTCGTGGATGACATCGGCGTCGCCGTCGCGGACGGCCTCGACGTAGCGGACGACGACGGCCCTGGGGTCGCTGGTGGTCATGGGTGTGCTCCTTCGGTGGTGTTCCTGCGTCCGGTCGTCCGGGCGCCGGTCAGGACAGGGTGAGGACGGCCTTGCCGCGGATGCGGCGGTCGCGCAGGTCGGTCAGGGTGGTCGCGGTGTCGGCCCAGTCCGTGACCCGGCCGATCTCGGGATGCAGGCGGCCTTCGGCGGTCAGCCGGACCAGCGTCGCCAGGTCGTCGTCGAGCCGGGTGTCCGCGTCGAGGTAGTGGAAGTGGCGGATCACAGCCGATTCGGGGCCGGCGAAGAAGTCGAAGAAGTCGAGCGTCACCGGAGTACGACTGGCCTGCCCGAACCAGATCAGCGTGCCGCGCCCGGCGAGCCGCGCGAGTGCGAGAGGGAGGGCCTGTCCCCCGGTCGACTCCAGCACGATGTCGTAAGGGCCCCGGGCGTCGGCGACGTCGTGGACGATCTCGGTGGCGCCGAGTTCGGCGAGCCGGGCGCCGCGGTCGGCGTCCCTGGTCACGGCGGTGACCTGGGCCCCGGCAGCGGCCGCGAGTTCGGTGACGAAGTGGCCCACGCCTCCGGAGGCACCGGTCAGCAGGACCCGTCGTCCCAGCACCGGCCCGGCGGCGCGCAGCAGCCGCAGCGCGGTGAGCCCGGCCAGCGGCAGCGCGGCGCCCTGGAGCGCGGAGGCGTCGTCCGGCAGCTCGGCGAGCGCGTCGGTCGGCACAGCCACGTACTCCGCCCAGCCGCCCTCCATGGGGTGCCCGACGACCCGGGTGATCCCGGACGGTCCGCTGCCGTCGGCGGCCGGCTGCACCACCAGCCCCGCGATGTCCTTGCCGGGGCGGTCGCCGGGGCCGGGCCGCTCCAGTCTGAAGGTCTCGCCCCGGTTGACCGAGAACGCCTCGACCTTCACCAGTGCCTCGTCGGGGCGTGGCGTCGGCTCCGCGACGTCGGCGAGCACGACCGGCTCGGCGGGGTCTCCGGTCGGTACGAAGGCTTTCATCGTGGTCGTCCCTTCGGTGGCCCGGGGCCGTCCCCCGGTGCTGTCTGCCGGGACCATCCGACCGCGTGCGGCTGCGGCTCGGCCAACAACGAAGCGGCCGGACCGACAACGCGGGGTTGTCGCATAGGGTCAGGGGCATGGACCTCGACCTCGCCCTGGTCCGCGCTTTCGTCGCGACGGCCCGGACACTCCACTTCGGGCGGGCCGCGGAGGAGCTGAACACCAGTCAGCAGGCGCTGTCCAAGCGCATCGCGCGGCTGGAGGAGCTACTGGCCGTGCGGCTGTTCGAGCGGCAGGGCGGCATCCGGCTGAGCGAGGCGGGGGAGCGGTTCCTGCCGGCCGCGCGCGAGGCGCTGGTGGCGGGCGAGCGGGCGGTCGCGGCGGTGACGGGCATCGGACCGGTCGTACGGATCGACGCATGGGGTCATCTGTACGCGCCGATGCGCACGGTCGCCGACGTGGTGGAGGCGCTCGGTCCGTTGCGGTGCGAGCCGGGTCCGGGTCGTGACTGGCCGTCGGTCGCGCAGGCGCTGCTGCGCGGCGACACGGACCTGGGATTCGGCCGGGTGCACCCGCTGCCCGACGGCCGGGACGCGGGACTCACCCAGCGGCTGGTGCGGCTGGAACCCGTCGACGCGGTCGTCAGCCCGTCCCACCCGCTGGCCGACGCCCTCGCCCTGCGCCCGGCCGACCTGCGCGACAGCGTCCTGTGGTCCCCGGCCGAACTGAGCCGTCTGGACTTCCTGCGCCGCTTCGCCGACGAGTTCCACATCACGCGCCGGCACGACGGCCCCAACCTGGGCCTGGACCACCTCGTGCAGCACGTCCGCACCGAGCCCGAGGGCTTCACCCTCTTCCCCGCCGACGCGCCGCTGCCGGACCACATGGGCCTGCGCTGCATCCCGCTCGTCGAGCCCACGCCGCTGTACGCGTGGTCGCTGGCATGGCGCGAGTCCTCCCGTCACCCCCTGCTCGACACCCTGCTGCGCGGCTTCACCGAAGCCGGGCGCGCCCGGCGCTGGTTGGAGTACTCACCGCGGAGCGACTGGCTCCCCGACATCGACCATTCCCTGCTCAGGCGAGCTGTTCGAAGTTGAAGGAGCGGATGAAGCAGTCCCGCGGCTGGGACACGGCGAACAGCGCACACTCCACGAGCGAGTGCGCGGCCAGCGGGTCGCCGGTCCCGCGCGGAGTCTTCTCCCAGTCCTCGGACAGCGGGTCGGGGTTCACGAAGTCCGGCGGGTACAGGGAGATGACGCGCACCCCCTCGGGGCGCAGCCGCTTGGAGAGGATGTCCGCGAATCCCGCCTGGGCGCTCTTGGCGGCGTAGAACGCGGAGTGGGCGTCCGAGCGGTGGTGCCCGGGGACACCGGCGGTCGAGATCATGTTGACCACGTCCGGCTGCCGCGAGGCACGCAGCAGGGGCAGGAAGTTCTTCACCATGAGGACCGTGCCGGTGGCGCCCGAGGCCATGGTGTCCGCGACGTCCTCGTCGGTGGCCGACAGCAGGTCGGTGCCCTCCAGCCAGCGGGCCGCGTTGTTGACCAGGATGTCGATGTGGCCGGTCACCGCGGCGACTTCGGCGGCGAAGGCCCGGATCGAAGCGTGGTCGGACAAGTCGCAGGCGAACGGCTGCACCTGGTCGTGGCCCAGGCCGCGGATCTCGTCGGCCACGCGGCGGGCGGTCTGCGCCGTCCGTGCGGAGAGGTACACCTCGGCACCGCACTGCGCGAAGCGGACGGCCAGGGTGCGCCCGAAGTCCCGGGAGGCTCCGGTGACGACCACCTTGCGGCCGTCGAGCCGGGGAAGCGGGGTGCGGGATGCGGGGCTGCTCTGTGCGTCGTTCATGGATCGGGATTCTCCCTCCCGACCCCGCTGATAGCTTGCTGCTTCTGTCAGTTCACTCATGGGGGAAAGCATGAGCCAGCAGCCGCCGTTCAACCCGTACCACCAGCAGCCCCAGGGGTACGGACCGCCGCCTGCCCAGGGACAGCCCCCGATGCACCCGGCACCGCCGTTCCAGGCCCCGCCGTTCCAGGGGGCGCCCCTCGCACAGCGGTCGGGCGGGGGCGGCCATCCGGTCGGCGCGGTCCTCCTGGGCTTCGTCGTCTCGGTCGTCGTCTCGCTGCTCTACAGCGGTGTCAACCTGGCCACGTACAAGGACCAGTCGCTCACGACGGCCAACACCCTGTACCTGGTCCACGCACTCCTCAACGGAGCGGTCGTCGGCTGCTTGGTCGGCTCGCTGGCCCACCGCAGCACCGGTGCCCGGATCGGCGCGGCCGTCATCGCCGCGCTCGGCGCCTTCTTCGGCTACACCAACTCCCTCCCGCTCATCTTCGCCGACGCCCAGACGCCGTCCTTCGTCGCGGACATGCTGAGGCATGATCCCTTCTTCCCGGCCAAGGCCTGGTGGACCAGCGAGGCCGATGGCGGAGTCGACTGGTACTCCCCGCTCGGCCTGGTGGTCGCAGCGGCCGCGGCCTGGGGTCTCGCCCACGTCATCGGGGCCAGGCGCAGTCGCATGTGACCACCCCCCACGGTCGGGTCAGCCGGCCTGCGACGGGGACTGCTTCATGGCGTCGACGACGGCCCGCTTCATGATGGCGCTGGTGTAGAGCACCGTGCCGGGGGTGATCAGGTGGTCCGTTCCGCTGTTCCCGTACACCTGGACGGTGCGCTTGCCGAGGAAGACATGGGTCTTCCTGTCGAAGATCCATTCCTCGCGCTCACCGCTGGGCTTGTCGAGCCGGGCCACCGCCACCCCGTGCCTGCCCGCCGCGTCCACCGCGTCATCCACCACGACGACACCGGGGATCTTCGCGGCGGCCTTGAACAGCGCCGAGTAGAGCTCCGCCGGGGGGTAGCTCTCACCGAGCAGGTCCCCGATGGTGGTGAACGCCTCCTGGTCGGGGGAGTTGCCGTGGCCCTTGGTCTCCTTGTAGATCTTGGCCAGCAGTTCGTCGGGGTCGGTGGTGAGCTTGGCCAGGTAGTCGTACGACGGACCGTTCAGGTCCGCCTTCGGGGTGTTGCCCCGCTCGTCGGGCAGGCTCAGGGTCTCGCCCTCGGGACTGTCGTCGACCGCGGGGTCGATGAGCCAGCCCTTGGTGCCGTCCGGGGACTCCCACACCTGACGCCGGTGCAGCGCGTGGCTGGCGAGGCTGGACTTGCCGCCGACGGTCTTCACATACGTTTCGGCCGCCTTGGACTCGATGTAGATGAACTGCCCCGGCCTGACCTCCGGGTGGGACGTGTCGGCCGCCGCCAGTGAGATCTGGTCGAGCAGCTGGGGCACGCCCTTGCTGGTCGCCGCGCCGATCTGCGTGGTCAGCGCCGGTCCGGTGGCGACGCCTCCGTCCTTGACCCCGCCCCCGCCGGACATCGACACACCGGCGACGACAGCTGCCGCCACGGCGGCCGCCAGCGCGGGCAGCGCGATCGCCGGACGCGGGAGCCAGGAACGCCGCGGCTTCGCCGGGACCGTCGCCGTGCGCTCTTCCTGCTGCATGTCGTGGATCTGGGCCATCAGACGCTCCCTGTGGAACTGGTGGCGGCCCGCCGGCAGGTCACGCGCGGTCCGGGAGAAGAGCTGTGCGCTCTCGTCCCACTCGGCCGGGTTCTGCCGGGAGGTGTTCGCGTTCATCGGTTTCCTTCCTGTGCGGGCCGGATCACGTTCGTGCGATCACCTCTTGTCTGTCGGGCGGGACGGCCGGCTTCCCGATTTCCGCGGACTTTCTCGGACGGTGCCCCGGCCGCGGAGCGGACCGGTTCGTCCTGGGCGTAGGCGCGCAGCTTCTTGCGGGCCCGGGAGAGCCGGGAGGCGACGGTTCCGACGGGAATCCCGAGCGCCCCCGCCGCGGCCTCGTAGTCCAGGCCCTCACCCAGGCAGAGCGTGACGACCTCACGCTCCGGCCGGCGCAGCCTGGCGAGGGCGGTGAGGGCCGTGGCGAGACGGCGCCGGTCGTCGACCCGCTCGGCCACCTCGTCCGCGTGGTCGGGCACCGACAGCTCGGCCGCAGCGGCGGCGTTCGCGGCAGCCCGGTATCGCCGGTTGCTCCGGTACTGGTTGCGCGCCGTGTTGGTGGCGATGCCCAGCAACCAGGGCCGCAGGGAGCCGCCTTCGGGATCGACCCTGTCGCGCAGCCGCCACGCCTCCAGGAACGTCGCGGCCATCACGTCCTCGGCCACCGTCCAGTCGGCGGTCAGCCGGAAGGCGTGGTTGTAGACCGCGCGGGCGAAGCTGTCGAAGAGCTCCGCGAACGCGCTCGATTCCCCGGCCCGTACCCGGGTTCGCATATCAGTGCTCACCTCAATGAGCTGTCCGGCACCATGCGCCCACTTCCCGTGACCTGCGTCACATGTGCTGGGCCGTGGGCGGCGTCCCGCCGCCGCGTCGGGGGCGCCGTGCCCGGCACCGTGCCCGGCACCGTGGCCGGCCCGACGACGGCCGCCTCTTTCGGCCGCCTCTTACGACCGGCCCCTCACCCGGCCTCGTCGCGAAGGGCCTTGTCGATGTCGCCCAGTGCGCTGGTCAGCCGTGCGTAGTCGTCGGCCGCCAGTGGCCTGACGAAGTACTCCTCCACCACGCGGGCGTGGACGGCCGCGGCGCGCAGGAACGCCGCGCGCCCCTCGGCGGTCGGTTCCACCAGGGCCACCCTGCGGTCCTCGGGGGAGGGGGTGCGGCGGACCAGGCCGGCCTCCTCCATGCGGTCGATCAGGCGGGTGGTGCCGCTGCTGGTGAGGGTGAGGTCGTCGGCCAGCTGCCGCTGGGAGACCTCCTCGCCGGGGCGGCGGCAGAGCCGTATCAGCACCTCGAGCATGGTGTGGCTGATCCCGCACTCCCGCCGCAGCGCGCTGTCGATGCGCTGTTCCAGGCGGGTCGCGGACTTGATCAGCAGACCGAAGTCCCGGACGAGCCCGCTGTTGGCGGCGCGGGCGAGGGCTTCGTCGTCGTGCTGGGGCGTGGCGTTCATCGCCGCCGAGTTTACTGTCGACTCATCTACTGCTGCCTCAGTCACTGCTGCGTCAGACACTGCTGTCTCAATTGCTGAGTAGTCAATTGCTGATCAGTCAATGAAATCCTAGAGTGGGCGCACCCGCGAGCGAGAGGGAGATCAGTGGATCTGCAGCACTGGCTCGGACGAGCCACTCACGCCATACAGGACTGGGCCGACGGTTTCGGCCCCTACCGGACCCACCCGTCCCTCCAGGTGGACGACGACCGCTTCGCGGCGGCCTTCGAGGAGTTCACGGGCCGGCTGAAGGACAACTACCCCTTCTTCCATCCGCACTACGCGGGCCAGATGCTCAAGCCCCCGCACCCCGCCGCGGTGGTCGGCCACCTCACCGCCATGCTGATCAACCCCAACAACCACGCCCTGGACGGCGGCCCCGCCACCGCCGCGATGGAACGCGAGGCCGTCGCCCGGCTCGCCGCGATGTTCGGCTACGACTCCCACCTCGGCCACCTCACCACCAGCGGCACGATCGCCAACCTCGAAGCCCTCTTCGTCGCCCGCGAGCTCCACCCCGGCCGGGGCGTCGCCCACAGCGCCGACGCCCACTACACCCACGGCCGGATGTGCCACGTCCTGGGCATGAAGAGCCACCCCGTGCGCACCGACGACCAGGGGCGGATGGACCTCGACGCACTGGAGGACGTACTGCGCACCGGGGACGTGGGCACCGTCGTCCTCACCACCGGTACCACCGGACTGGGCGCCGTCGACCCCGTTCACGAGGTCCTGCCGCTCGCCGGGCGCCACGGCGTGCGCGTCCACGTCGACGCCGCGTACGGCGGCTTCTTCACCCTGCTCGCCGGCGCGGACGGCCCGGAGGGGCTGCCCCCCGAGCCCTGGCGGGCCCTGGCGCGGGCCGACTCGATCGTCGTCGACCCGCACAAGCACGGACTCCAGCCCTACGGCTGCGGCGCCGTCCTCTTCCGCGACCCCGAGGTGGGCCGCTTCTACCTGCACGACTCGCCCTACACCTACTTCACCTCGACCGAGCTGCACCTCGGCGAGATCAGCCTGGAGTGCTCCCGCGCCGGCGCCGCCGCGGCTGCCCTGTGGCTCACCTTCCAGCTGCTCCCGCCCACCCCGGACGGCCTCGGCCGGGTCCTGGCGGCCGGCCGGCGAGCCGCCCTGAAGTGGGCGGACCTGATCGAGGCGTCCGACCTCCTGGAGCTCTACCAGCGACCCCAGCTGGACATCGTCACGTACTTCCCCGCCGTCGACCCGGCGAGCCTCACCGGCATCGACGCGGCGTCCGCCCGCATCCTGGCGGACGGCATGGAGAGCCCCGACCCCGTCTTCCTGAGCACCCTCAAGGCCGGCCGCGAGGCGTTCGCCGCCCGCCATCCCAAGATCACCGCGGATGCCGACGGGGCGCGGATCCTCCGCAGCGTCCTCATGAAGCCGGAGTCCGAACACCATGTGGAGCACCTGCACAGCCGGGTGGAGCGACTGGCCGGGGCCCGCTGACCCGGCCTCCGCCGCGCCGCGACCGGGCGGCGGCCGCGGCAGGGGGCTCATTCGGGCGGCAGCACACCGTGCTGTTGACCGAAGCCGCCGACATGGAGGCCCGGCATGTGCCGATGCGCCCGGTGGGCGCTCGCCGCGTGGCACAGCGCGATGAGCGCGGCGTCGTCGTCGAGGCATCCGCCGACATGGCCGAGCAGATCACGGCGGATGTGGTGCAGCAGCTCCTCGGGGCTGCTGCCGGCCCACTGGGCGGCCCGGTCCGCCAGCGGGTAGAAGGCGCGGCCGGCGTCCCGGGCCTCGATGACGCCGTCGGTGTAGAGCAGGAGGGTGTCCCCGGGCTCGAAGACGAACACGTCGACGGTGTAGTCCCCGGCCGTCGGCCCGTGGACGCCCAGTGGGGGTGCGGGGTGCACGGGGACCGTGACGGCGCTGCCGGGGCGGAGCAGCAGTGGCGGGGGGTGGCCGCAGCTCAGTATCCGCGTGACATGCCCCTGGTCGGGGATCTCCACCAGCATCACCGTGGCGAACCGCTCGCCCAGATGTTCGTCGGGCCCGAGGTCGGGCAGGTTGCGGGCCACGCTGCGTTCCAGGGAGGCGGCCAGATCGGGCAGGGCGGTGTGGTGGTGGGCGGCTTCACGGAACGCACCGATGAGCAGCGCGGCCTCGCCGATGGCGGACAGGCCCTTGCCGCGGACGTCGCCGATCATCACCCGCACGCCGTTGTCGGTGGGCGTCGCGGCGTACAGGTCACCGCCGATCTGGGCCTCGGCCTCGGCCGCCATGTAGAGACAGGCGATCTTCATCGAGCCGATCTGCTCCGGCAGCGGCCACAGCAGAACGTGCTGCGCCGCCTCGGCGACCATGCGCACCTGGGCCAGTTGGCGAACGCGGCGGTCGCGCACCACGCAGTAGAAGACGGTCATGGCCGACAGCACGGCCAGGGCGAGGATCTGCACCAGCACGTTCCGGCTGAACAGCACACCGAAGTGCCAGCCGATGTACGCCTGCGCCGCCACGGCCAGGAACCCGACCAGCCCGGTCAGCCAGGGGCCGGCGAACGAAGCGGTGATCGCGGGGGCGATGACCAGCAGCGGACCGAGATGGATGTCGGCCGGGAGCAGCTGGTCCACCACGGTGATCACCACGATGAGCACGATCGGGATCACCAGCAGCGCAAGGCTCGACTGCCACGGCTGCCGCACACCGGCCGCGTATCGCCGGACATCCACATCTCCAACAGTGCACCATCCAGCTGGTGCGGACACTCCGGGCCGAACCTAGACTGGCCACGGCGTACAAAAGTCACGAAAGTCCCGGATTAGGGAGATATGCATCATGGCCAAGCGAGGGAACAAGAAACGCGCCCGCAAGAAGAAGAAGGCCAATCACGGCAAGCGTCCCAACGCCTGAGCCAGCGGAAACCCCCGGGTCCATCACCTGGGGGTTTCCGGCTTCGGGTGAGTACCCGAAGCGCGATCGGCCGTACTTCCCTGTGCCACGCCGTACAAGGAGGTACGTCCATGACCGTCCGGTACACGCCGCCCGCGGACCTGCGCCTGACCGCCGAGATCTACGCGTCCGTCCGCGCCAGGGACCCGGCACAGTCCGAGTTCCACCAGGCGGCCCGTGAGGTGCTGGAGTCCCTGGAACCGGTCCTGGACCGCCACCCCCACTACACCCGCCACCGGATCCTGGAGCGCATCTGCGAGCCGGAACGGCAGCTGATCTTCCGCGTTCCCTGGGTGGACGACGCCGGCCGGGTCCAGGTCAGCCGGGGCTTCCGGGTGGAGTTCAACAGCGCCCTCGGCCCCTACAAGGGCGGCCTGCGCTTCCACCCCTCCGTGAACCTCGGCATCGTGAAGTTCCTCGGCTTCGAGCAGATCTTCAAGAACGCCCTGACCGGGCTGCCCATCGGCGGCGGCAAGGGCGGCGCCGACTTCGACCCCAAGGGCCGCTCGGACGGCGAGATCATGCGGTTCTGCCAGTCCTTCATGACCGAACTCCACCGCCACCTCGGCGAGCACACCGACGTCCCGGCCGGCGACATCGGCGTCGGCACCCGCGAGATCGGCTATCTCTTCGGCCAGTACAAGCGCATCACCAACCGCTACGAGTCAGGCGTCCTCACCGGCAAGGGCCTGAACTGGGGCGGCTCCCACGTACGGACCGAGGCCACGGGATACGGCACCGTCTACTTCGTCTCCGAGATGCTCGCCGAACGCGGCCAGGACCTCGACGGCAGACGGGTCGTCGTGTCCGGCTCCGGCAACGTCGCCGTCTACGCCGCCCAGAAGGCACACGGACTGGGCGCCAAGGTGGTCGCCATGTCCGACTCCGGCGGCTACGTGGTCGACGAGACGGGCATCGACCTCCAACTGCTGAAGGAGATCAAGGAAGTCCGCCGCGCCCGCATCAAGGAGTACGCCGAGACCATGACCCGGGCCCGCTACGTCGAGGGCGGTTCGGTCTGGGACGTACCGTGCTCGGTCGCCCTGCCCTGCGCCACCCAGAACGAACTCGACGAGAACGCGGCGCGGAGCCTGCTGACCGGGGGCGTGGGGGCGGTGGCCGAGGGCGCCAACATGCCCACGACCCCCGGGGCCGTACGACTTCTGCAGGAGTCCGGCGTGGCCTTCGGCCCGGGCAAGGCGGTCAACGCCGGCGGCGTCGCCACCTCTGCCCTGGAGATGCGGCAGAACGCCACCCGCGATGCCTGGACCTTCGAGGACACCGACCGCCGCCTCGCGGCCATCATGGCCGGCATCCACACCAACTGCCGTGCGACCGCGGAGGAGTACGGGTCCCCGGGCAACTACGTCGTCGGCGCGAACATCGCGGGCTTCGTGAAGGTGGCGGACGCGATGCTCGACCTCGGCGTGGTGTGACGCCGCCCGGACACCCGAAGAACCCCCGGGTCCGTGACCCGGGGGTTTCACGTGGAACCCGGGCAGGGGCGCCGGCTGCCGGGTGTGTAACTTCGCGCCATGCCCATCGCCTTCGCCGTCCTCGGCGCTCTTGCCGCCCTGCTGGCCGTGATCAACGGTGTTCAGGCCTTCCTCGGCCGTCAGCTCGTCCGCCCTTCGGCGAGCCGGCGTCCGGGCCGGCAGCTCCGGGCCGAGTCCGCCGTCGCCGCCGTGGCCATGCTCGGTGCGTCCTTGGCAGCCTTCGGCGTTCTGGCAGGCGGCCGGTGGCCTGCGGCCGGCGGTGTCGTGATGCTGACCGGATGGATCGGCCTCGTGATCGTCCGCAGGCGGTTCACCGCCCGGACATAGCGTTCACGCGTACCCCATTGCAACGAACCCCGCGGGACGCATCCAGCTCATCGCCGCCGGCCGGGCCGGCACCACGGTCTCCCGCGTCGAGCCGAAGGCGGTCCTCGCCGAACTCCGGGGCGTCGGACGGCTCGGCGACGTCGGCTTCGAGGGCGCGCAGCCTCTGAGTTGTGCGCGGCGGACACCGGGCCGGTACTTGCCCGACAACCGTCGCGGTGGGGAGGCCATCTGGTTCACCATGGGGTGTGCGATTCGATTCCGTTCCCATGCCGGCGACCGTCGAGGCCCGGCCTCGTGACAGCCGTGGCTATCCGGTTCCCGCCATCACCCCGTGGGAGGGCGACGAGCCCCAGTTCGCGCTCACCGACTACGGGCGCAGCGCCGAGTGCGCGCGACAGCGGCTGTGTTCGGTCTGCAACACCCTGATGCCCAGAGGGCCGGTGTGGCGGGTGGTCGGTGCCGCGGAGAGTGCCGCGATCCGCGAGGCGCTCGCCGCCGGGCGGCCGTACCGCAACATGGCGGCGACCCTGGAGGCTCCGGGGCACCGCGCGTGCATGCTCTACGCCTCGATGGTCTGCCCGTATCTGGCGCGTCCCAACGCTCGGCGAGGGCTGACGGCACAAAACCCGGACGACATGACCGCTCATGTCGTCCGGGGCGCTGTTCGTGGGGAGATGGGTGCCGTGGTGGGGTACGGCGACTACGAGTTCGCCGTCACCAAGGCCCAGGTCCTGTTCCGTTTTCTCGATGTGGTCGAGTACCTGCCGCATGACACGGCCGACCAGCACCTGCCGGAGCTCCAGGCCGAACTCGCCCGCTCCGGCGGCCGGTTGGGCGGCGGTCAGCCGCGGTAGGCGGGCAGGCCGGTGTGCTTGGAGACCTTGACGGGGTGGCCGAAGCCGTGGGCGGTCTTCGTGATGGTGTACGTACCGGTCGGCGCGCGGAAGGCGATGGTCTTGCCGTTGGGAGACCAGGTGGGCTCGGTGTAGTCGGTGGTGGCGTCGGGGGTGACGTCCTTGACGACAGGGGTGGAGCCGCCGAAGTCCTCGACGAAGAGGTGGTCGTGCCCGTGGACGGAGCGGACGAAGACGACCTCCTCGTTGTCGGAGGAGAGGGCGGGCTCGGAACCCTTGGTCAGCGCGCCGCCCTGCTGGCGCAGGTAGTCGTCGCGGATGTAGACCTCGCCGGTGTGGGTGTTCTCGTAGACGGCCGTGCCGTAGCTGCCGCCGACGTTCGGCCAGGTGTTGTCGGTCTGGGGGACGCCGGCCTCGCCCGGTTCGCCGTTCAGGCTGATCTTCGCCGGCTTTCCGTGGTTGCTGGTGGCCTTGATGCCCTCCAGGACGGTCTTGCCGTGGATCTTGGCCGAGAAGATGAGGTTGTTCTTCGCGGGGATCTGGTTCGCCCGGTCGGCGGCGGTCACCTGCCAGGTGGGGTGGGACCAGGTCTGGTTGCCCGGGTTGGCGGCGACGGTGACGCGGTGGCTGCCGTCGGGGTTGGAGACGACGAGGTTGCCGTGCCCGTCGATGAAGGCGGCCTTGCTGCCGCTGGGGTTCCAGGCCAGGTCACGGACGACGGTGCCGAAGTCGATCGACTTGCCGTTGACCAGGACGTGGCGCGTGCCGTCGCTGATGGTCAGGCCCCTGGGCACGGTGACCGCCTGAGCGGCCGTCGCGGTGGCGGCGGTGCCGCACAGGGTGAGCAGTGCGGCGGCACCCGCGGTGGTGACGGCTGCGGTGCTCCGACGGATACGAGCGGACATCGACGTTCCCCCAGGATGTGGATGATGCGGTGACGAGAGTCTCGCGGGAACCGCCCGCCGTCCCCGGGACCTGAACCGGTCCGCTCGGCCTGCCGCCCTTCGCGATGAGAGAAGTCTTCCAACGGGGGGTGACGGAGTCGTGCGTTCGCTGTCACAGATGTGCAATAGCGGGCCGGCTGGAGCGGCCGCACCTGGACGAGAATCGACCCCGGGCCGATGACCGGGGGTTTCAGCTCGGCGGTGAACCCGCCAGGCCGTCCAGCTCGGCGGCGAAGAGCTGTGCGGGGTCGATGCCCATGCCGGCGAAGTGGCCGGCGAGTTCCAGGGACAGGACGCCGTGCAGCCGCGTCCAGAAGGTCAGGGCCCGGTGGAGGGCCGCGGGCGGTGCGGGATGGCCGTCCGCCCAGTCCCGGTGGTCTTCGAGGTGCGCGTCGAACGATGTCGCCGGCCCGTCCAGGGGGAGCGCGGCGCAGGCGTCCAACAGGGTCGCCATGATCTCGGACGAGATCGCGGTGGTGTCGTCGGGTGCCTGGTAGCCGGGCACGGGCGTGCCGTAGATGAGGAAGTAGCGCTGGGGGTCCTGCAGGGCCCATCCCCGCAGGGCGTGCGCCAGCCCGGTCACATCGGCACCGGCCTCCGAGGCCGCGCGGAAGGTGTCGGCGAGGCTGCGGTACGCGTCCCTGACGAGCTCGGTGATCAGCTCGTCGCGGCCGCCGAAGTACCGGTACAGCGCGGGTCCGCTCATGCCCATCTGCTTGGCGATCGCGTTGAGGGAGAGCGCGGATGCGCCCGCCGTGGCGATCTGTTCCCACGCGCGTTGCTTGATCTCCGCACGCACCTGGGCGCGGTAGCGCTCACGCGGGGTCTTCGCCACCTGTTCCGTCACTTGCCTGCCGCCTTTCCGCATCGCTGCGGCTGCACCCGCACGATCTAGTTAGAGATTATCACGAAGGCTATTGACTATCCGCCGAGCGGTGAGTTACAACTTCTAACGAACGCAAGGACAAGTTACCGATCTGGATCGCAGTGGAGGTCGCCATGAACGCCGAAGGACTCGTCGAGGTCGTTCTGCCGGGCAAGGTGGAGCCCGAAGGGCTTCAGATCCGGCACGGGGCCGTACCGGCCGCGGGTCCGGGCCAGGTCGTGATCCGGATGGAGGCGACCGGCGTCTCCTTCGCCGAGCAGCAGATGCGGCGCGGCCGCTACTACGACCAGCCGCCGTTCCCGTTCGTGCCCGGCTACGACCTCGTGGGTACGGTGCTGGCGACCGGCGAGGGCGTCGACCCGGGGCTGGCCGGCACCCGGGTCGCCGCGCTGGTCAAGGTCGGCGGCTGGGCCAGCCACGTGCTCGTCGACGCGTCGGACGTGGTGCCGGTGCCCGACGGGGTCGGTGCGGCGCAGGCGGAGACCCTCGTCGTCAACGGCATCACCGCCTGGCAGATGCTGCACCGCAAGGCGCGCGTCCGTGCGGGGCACACCGTCGTGGTGCACGGCGCGAACGGCGGTGTCGGATCGGTCCTGGTCCAGCTCGCCCAGGCCGCAGGCGCGCGAGTGATCGGTACGGCGTCCGCGCGCCACCACGACGCCCTGCGGGAACGCGGAGTCGTCCCCGTCGACTACCGCACCGGCGACGTCGCCGCACGCATCCGCGAACTCGCCCCCCATGGGGTCGACGCCGTCTTCGACCACGTCGGTGGCCGCGGCATCGTCGACTCCTGGCGCCTCCTCGCCCCCGGCGGCACGCTCGTCTCGTACGGCAGCGCCTCGACCCGGGACGGCGAGGGCTCCAAGCAGTGGCCCGTCCTCAAGCTGCTCGGCCGGGTGTGGCTGTGGAACGCCCTGCCCAACCGCCGCCGCGCGTACTTCTTCAATGTCTGGGCCGGCCGGGCCCTGGCCAAGAACCGCTTCCGCGCCCGCCTCCGCACCGACCTCACCCAGGTCTTCGCCGCCCTCCAGCGAGGCGAGGTCACGGCCCAGATCGCCGCCCAACTGCCGCTCACCCGCATCGCCGACGCCCTGCGGCTGGCCGAGTCGGGCACCGTCGCAGGAAAGGTCGTCCTGCACCCGTAGCAAGCACCCGCGTGGCTCGATCCGATCACCACGACGAAACGAGGAGCACCGTGTTCGGCACCGGCCCGGCGAACTCACACGCTCAGCAGCCCCGACCCCTGCACCCGCACCCGCCCACCCACCGGCGCCGGCCCCGTGCGGGTGGGGCCGCGGTCGCGGTCGGGCTCGCCGTGGCCGGCGTTCTCGCGAGTACCGTCCCGACCGCCCAGGCCGCATCCCACGGCGGTACGGCCCGGTGCGGCGGGCGAGGCGTCGATGCCACCGCCCTCATCCGCCACGAGTCCGACATCGTGATCAAGGCGCCGCTGAGCACAGTCTGGAAGCTGCAGACCGACGTCGAACGCCGGCCGTCCTGGCAGCCCCCCGTCACCACCGCCGAACGTCTCGACCCCGGCCGCCTGAAGGCGGGTTCGCAGTTCCGGTGGACGACCCCCGCGCCCGCCCGAAAGGTCAAGGGCGGCGTGCGCGTCCACACCGAGGAGACCTGGACCGGCACCCAGGTCGAAGCAGACGTGCCCACCGCCACCGCGGCCCCCCGTCCCCACTGACCGGACAACAAAGAACCCCCGGGTCTCTGACCTGGGGGCTTCGCATGGAGCGGGTGACGAGAATCGAACTCGCGCTCTCAGCTTGGGAAGCTGATGTTCTACCATTAAACTACACCCGCGTAATACGGACAGTTCCACTCCATGGAGTTGATGTCCGAACGCTCGCTCACTGTACCTCATCGCAGACCCCCGGTGCCCGGACCGCGGGGTCCGTGTGCGTTGGGGGTGTGTCGCGGGTGGGCGGCAGGGCTGGGATCCCCGTGCGGGGCACGCGAGTTGGGGCGTACCGTGGAGGGGTTGGAGTGGGTCCGGGTGGGGCCGGAGTGCCGCCTGGAGAGTCGCCTCTTTGATCCCGTAATGTGGCTTTTGTCGTCAGGGCAGTAAGCCGGATGCGGCTCTTGGGGAAGGGACTTGAGGGACTTGATGGAACGCACCGTCGTTCGCTGTGCGGACGGGCACGTGTTCAGCACCGCTTCGTTCCCGATGCAGCAGGCCGAGCGGCTCGGCCCCGGCCGGCTGGTGAGGTGTCCGCAGTGCGCCCGGCTCCGCAGTGCGGTGCCGGTCACCCTGCAGAAGCGGTAGCGGGCCGGGCGTTGCAAGATCGAGAGGCGCGCGGAGTCGTCACGATTGTCACGGCTCCGCGCGCCTTGCGTATCCTCGGGACGTGCTTCTCTCAGACAAGGACATCCGGGCCGAGATCGACGCCGGGCGGGTGCGTATCGACCCCTACGACGAATCCATGGTGCAGCCGTCGAGCATCGATGTGCGTCTCGACCGTTTTTTCCGGGTGTTCGAGAATCACCGGTACCCCCACATCGACCCGGCCGTCGAGCAGGCCGACCTGACGCGACTGGTCGAGCCCGAGGGCGACGAGCCGTTCATCCTGCACCCCGGTGAGTTCGTGCTGGCCAGCACGTACGAGGTCATCACGCTGCCGGACGATCTCGCCTCGCGGCTGGAGGGCAAGAGCTCGCTGGGGCGGCTGGGGCTCGTCACACACTCCACCGCCGGGTTCATCGACCCGGGGTTCAGCGGTCACGTGACCCTGGAGCTGTCCAACCTCGCCACCCTGCCGATCAAGCTCTGGCCGGGGATGAAGATCGGCCAGCTGTGCATGTTCCGGCTCAGCTCGCCCGCCGAGTTCCCGTACGGCAGCGAGCGGTACGGCTCCCGGTACCAGGGCCAGCGCGGGCCGACCGCCTCGCGGTCCTTCCAGAACTTCCATCGGACCCAGGTGTGAGGGCGACGACGACATGAGTGACGTACGGGAGAACCTCACCTACGAGCGGTTCGGTGGCGCCATCCGTGAGCTGGCGCAGACCATCGCCGACGACGGGTACGAGCCCGACATCGTGCTCAGCATCGCCCGCGGGGGTGTCTTCGTCGCCGGTGGGCTCGCCTACGCCCTCGACTGCAAGAACATCCACCTCGTGAACGTCGAGTTCTACACGGGCGTCGGGACGACGCTCGAGATGCCCGTCATGCTGGCGCCCGTCCCCAGCGTCATCGACTTCTCCGACAAGAAGGTGCTCATCACCGACGACGTCGCGGACACCGGCAAGACGCTCAAGCTCGTGCGCGACTTCTGCCTCGACACCGTCGCCGAGGTGCGCTCCGCCGTGATCTATGAGAAGTCCCACTCCCTCGTGAAGTGCGAGTACGTCTGGAAGCGCACCGACGAGTGGATCAACTTCCCGTGGAGTGTCGAGCCCCCCGTGGTGAAGCGGGCCGGACAGGTCCTCGACGCCTAGGCGGCGACAGCAGCAGCGGCGACAACAGCGCTGACGCGAGAAGGGCCCCCGGCACAGCGCCGGGGGCCCTTCTTCTCGTCGCCACGTCTAGAACGTGCCCAGCTTCACTATCGACAGCAGCGCGATCAGCTGGATCGCCGACGCGCCCAGCGCCTTCGGCCAGGGCAGGTCGTGGGAGCGGGAGACCATCAGGGTCAGCAGGACGCCCGCGCCGATCCAGGTGGCCCAGCCGAGCAGCTGGACGAAGCCCGCGTCGCCGCCGAAGAACATGGCGAAGACCAGGCGGGGGGCGTCCGTGAGGGACATGATCAGCATGGACAGGCCGACCGTGGGCTGCCAGGCGCCGTCGCCGCCGAGCTGGCGGGCCAGGGTGTGGGTGACCACGCCCAGGATGAAGGAGCTCACGACCAGCGCGACGGCGGTGATCAGGACGATCGGGATCGCGTTGGACAGCGTCGCGTTGATCGCGTCCGAGCGGGCACCGTCGAAGCCGAAGACGGCGAGCAGGCCGTAGAGGAACGTGACGATCAGGGCCGGGGCCCACATCGTGTAGTCCCGCATCCGCAGGAAGGTCTGGGCCGGGGAGAGGATGATCCCCTTCAGCAGTTCCTTCCAGTGCAGCGGCGGGCCGGTCGGTCCGGACGGGGCGGCCGAGCCGGCGTGGTAGGTCGCGCCCTGGGTGTAGCCGGCGGCCTCGTCGACGGAGAAGGCCTGGGTGTGGCCCGGATTGTTCGCGGCGTACGGATCGTGGCCGCCGTGCGCCTGGCCCGGGTGGCCGCCGTCGCCGAAGTACTCCGGTCCGTCGTCGGCCTGGCCCGGGTAGCCGTACGGCTGCCCCTGCGGCGGGTACGACGGCTGCGGCGCCGACGGGTAGCCGTACGACGGGCCCGGGGGCCGGCCTCCGGGCTGTCCGTAGCCCTGGCCCTGGCCCCGGCCGCCGGGTCCGCGACCCTGTCCGTGCCCGTACGACGGTCCCTGCGGAGCCTGTTGTCCCTGGGGGGTGCGGTTGTCCCGGCCCCCGCGTCCGTTCCTGAATCCAGCCACGTCATCGAACGTACCTGGTCCCGGAGAGTGACGTGCCGGGCCCAGGGGTACGGACCCGGCTTTGCGGCCGACCTGTGACATCCCCTAAGGGACCGTCAGGGGAGGTGCCGGGGATTCCCCCGGTTTCACCGGCGCTTCACCCGCGCTTCATCGAGCCCTTCACTGGCCCATCAGGCGGCCCAGATGCGGGTAGCCCGTGGCCGGGACGCCGGTCGCCGCCGGGCCGAAGGACACCGCGCCCGTGGTCCGGATGCCGGAGGCCGAGCCGCGCAGGCTCCACACCGCGCCGTCGGAGTCGTTCTCCCCGTGGGCGCCGACGGACAGGTCCGCCCTGCCGTCGCCGTTCAGGTCGGACAGCCGGACCGCCGAGCCGAAGAAGTCGTTGTCCTCGGCGGAGCCGGGGACGCCGGCCGTGTCCTGGGAGAAGGACTGCGCGCCGGTGCCGGTCAGGCCCGCGGCCGAGCCGCGCAGCACGGTGACGGCGCCGGTCTGCCAGTCGGGCCCGATGGCCTCGTAGATCGCGCCGACGGCCACGTCCGCGTACCCGTCGCCGTTGACGTCGCCGACGGAGAGGGAGTGGCCGAACCAGTCCTCGTGCTCGTCGGTGCCGGGGACGCCGGGGCTGTTCTGGGTGATCGTCGCCTGGGGCGTGGAGCGCAGGCCGCTCGCGCCGCCCAGGTAGGCGCGGACCGAGCCGCCGTCGTTCGCGGAGACCGAGCCGGGGGCGGTGGCCGCGACCACGTCGTCGTAGCCGTCGCCGTTGAGGTCACCGACGGCGGCTGTGCGCCAGGCGCCGCTGTGCACGAAGGTCTGCAGGGACAGGGGCGTGGCGGGGTCCGCCGAGCCCGTGTAGACCAGCTGGCCGTCGTCGTACGTCCGCTCGTCGGTGCCGCTGATCACCAGGTCGTCGATGTGGTCCCCGTTGACGTCGGCGGCGGCCAGGCCCTGGGCGCCGTGGATGACACCGGCCTCCAGCTCGGTCCGCAGCACGAACCGGGACGCGGCGCCGGAGGCCTTGGTGAAGCCGCCCCTGAGGACCCACACGTCCTTGCCGAGGCTGCCCACGGCGAGGTCGGCACGCCCGTCGCCGGTGAAGTCGCCGACCGCCAGGGTCAGGCCGTACTCGTCGTGTGCCGCCGAGGACCCGGGGCCGGGGACGGTCCAGGCGCCGGACAGGCCGTTCTTCCCGCCCCAGACGACGACCGCGGTGCCGGCGCCGCCGTTCTCGTCCGGGGTGCCCACGACGAGGTCGGCGTAGCCGTCGCGGTTGAGGTCGCCGGAGGCCAGAGCGGCGCCGAACTCGTCGTCCGTCTCGGCGGTGCCCGGGACGCCCGTGGTGTTCTGGGTGATCACCGTGTGCCGGGAGGCGCTGATCCCGGACTTGGAGCCGTAGTTCACGACCACCGCACCCGCCCGGGCCTTTCCGCCGACCGTGGCCGAGGGGGCGGCCGTGACCAGGTCGCGGTAGCCGTCGCCGTTGAAGTCGTCCGGGAAGCGGGCGGGGGCGGCGGTGGCCGCCGTGGCGGGCAGGGCGGTGAGCAGGCCTGTGGCCAGGGTGGCTGCCAGCAGGAGGGTGCGGGTGCGCAAGGCGGTGCTCCGGTATGAAGGAAGAGGCGGGGCCCACGGGGCGGGCCCGGCCTGCGGAGGGGGTGCTCAGTCGGCGAAGTTGGCGCCGAAGTACGGCGTGCCCGTCGTGGAGACGCCCGAGGCGCTCGGGGAGACGCTGCGGGAGCCCGAGGTGATGATCTTCGTGCCGTCGGAGGGCAGGTAGGTCACCGCGCCGTTGCCGGCGTTCTCCTCGGAGCCGACGAGCAGGTCGGCCTTGCCGTCGCCGGTGACGTCGTCGAGCTTGACGTCCTGGCCGAAGTAGTCGTCGTCCTCGTCGTTGCCGGGCACGCCCGCGCTGGACTGGGCGAAGGACTGGGCGCCCGAGTCGGTGTTCAGGCCGTTCGAGGTGCCGTAGAGGACGGTGACGGCGCCGGTGTTCGTCGCGCTGCCGATGTTCTCGCCCGCCACGCCGATCGCGAGGTCGAGGAAGCCGTCGCCGTTGACGTCGCCCAGGTCGAGCTCGTAGCCGAAGAAATCGTTGCCCTCGGCCGTGCCGGGGACGTTGCCCGTGTCCTGGGTGATGCCGGTGGAGCTGGGGGTGAGGGGGCCGCCGTCGGAGCCGTACGTCACCCAGACCTTGCCGCCCTTGCCGGAGTCGGGCACGGAGGTGCCGTCCTCGGTGGTGGGGTTCCAGTAGGCGCCGCTGACGACGTCGCCGTAGCCGTCGTGGTCGATGTCGCCGACAGCGGTGATCACGCCGGGCTTGAGTGTCATGGCCTCGGACATGTGGAGGCCGTTCACCCCGCCGGGGATGTAGTAGTTGCGGTTCCAGCCGGCGGCGGTGTCGGTCTCGAAGCCGTCGACGACCAGGTCCGTCTCCTGGCCGCCGTTGATGTTGCCGGCGGTCAGGTTGAGCGGGCCGTTCGCGTCGGTGCCCATGATCGGGGGCTTGATCGTGTACTTGCCGCCGGGAGTGCCCGAGGCGTCGATGCCGCCCTTGAGGACGTAGATGGTGGCGGCGGAGCTGCCGACGGCCAGGTCGGCCTTGCCGTCGCCGTCGAAGTCACCGGCGGCGAGGTTCTTGCCCCAGAGGTCGTGCGCGGTGGGGGCCGGGTCGGCGACCGTGACGCCCTTGCCGGTGATGCCGGAGGCCGAGCCCCACAGGATGGCGATGGTGCCGCCGTCGGTGTCGCTGCCCACGTCCTCGCCGGGGGAGCCGACCGCGAGGTCGTCGTAGCCGTCGCTGTTGAAGTCGGCGTACGCGGTGTCCGTGCCGAAGTAGTCGCCGGTCTCGGCGGTGCCGGGGCTGCCGGCGGTGTTCTGGCTGATCGTGGAGCGCTTGGCGGAGGAGACGCCGGCGGCGGAGCCGTAGAGCACGACCACCTGGCCGGCCGCCTTCTTGCCGCCCACGTAGGCGCCCTGGGCGGAGAAGGCCGTGTCGCCGATCCTGTCGCCGTTGAAGTCGGCCTGCGGGACGCTTGTGGAGTCGGCGGCCGTGGCGGTCACGGCCGAGAACGTGAGCAGACCGCCCGTCAGCGCGGCGGCGGTGGCCGTCGCGAGGGCGAGTCGCAGAGGCTTGTGCATGCGTGTTTCTCCTGCGGCATGCGGGAACGCCTGGCGGGGCGTCCCCAGTCGATGGGGTGCGGACGTCCGTGTTCGGCGTGTGTTGTCCCACGGTTCACGGAGCGTTCGGCGATCAGGAGACCGGCGCCGGGGGGTAAGGGTTGTACAGGAGTTCGGTAACTTTTTGATACTGCTGTGACCTGAGTGGTCACGGCTACGGCGTGCGGAACTCCGAGCTGGAGAAGGTCACGGCCGGCTCGGCCTCCAGCAGCCCCCGCTTCGAGCCCCGGTACACCGCGACCGTGTCATGCACGTGTCCGAGGAGTGGGGTAAGGGCCGGGAGGTGCGCGATCGGTCACGCGCCGGCGCCCGGCCCGGGGCAGGATGGACCCATGAGCGTAGTGAAGATCAACGTGCTGGCCGTCCCTGCCGAACAGCGGGAGGTCCTGGAGAAGCGGTTCGCCTCGCGAGCCCACGCCGTGGAGAACTCCGACGGGTTCGAGTGGTTCGAACTGCTGCGGCCCGTCGAGGGGACCGACACCTACCTCGTGTACACGCGCTGGCGGGACGAGGAGTCGTTCCAGGCGTGGATGGAGGGGCCGATGAAGGCCGCGCACCAGGGTGGCGGTGAGGGCGCCGAGCGGCCCAGGCCCGCTGCCTCCGGCTCCACCCTGTGGTCCTTCGAGGTCGTGCAGCAGGCGGGTCCCAAGGGCGCCTGAGCGAGCCGCGGACACGACGGCGCCCCCTGCCTGTGCGGGTCAGGGGGCGCCGTCGGGCTTTTCGGGGGCCGCTCGATGCCGGCCTCCGAGGGGCGGTTACTTCACCGGTTCCGGCTCCGGCTCGCTCTCGGTCTCCGGCTCGCCCGCCGGGTCGACCGGCGTCTTGACGGACTCCAGGAGCAGCTGGGCCACGTCCACGACCTGGATGGACTCCTTGGCCTTGCCCTCGTTCTTCTTGCCGTTGACCGAGTCGGTCAGCATGACGAGGCAGAACGGGCAGGCGGTCGAGACGATGTCGGGGTTGAGGGAGAGGGCCTCGTCGACGCGCTCGTTGTTGATGCGCTTGCCGATCCGCTCCTCCATCCACATCCGCGCGCCACCGGCGCCACAGCAGAAGCCGCGCTCCTTGTGGCGGTGCATCTCCTCGTTGCGCAGGCCCGGGACCTTGCCGATGATCTCGCGCGGGGGCGTGTAGATCTTGTTGTGGCGGCCCAGGTAGCACGGGTCGTGGTACGTGATGATGCCCTCGACCGGGGTCACCGGGATCAGCTTGCCCTCGTCCACCAGGTGCTGCAGCAGCTGGGTGTGGTGGATGACCTCGTAGTCGCCGCCGAGCTGCGGGTACTCGTTGCCGATCGTGTTGAGGCAGTGCGGGCAGGTGGCGACGATCTTCTTCGCCGACTTCGGCTTCCTGGTCGACTCGTCCACCTCTCCCTCCTCGTTGAGGGACTCGCCGAACGCCATGTTCAGCGCGGCCACGTTCTCCATGCCGAGCTCCTGGAACAGGGGCTCGTTGCCGAGGCGGCGGGCGGAGTCACCGGTGCACTTCTCGTCGCCGCCCATGATCGCGAACTTCACGCCCGCGATGTGGAGCAGCTCGGCGAAGGCCTTCGTGGTCTTCTTGGCGCGGTCCTCGAGGGCGCCGGCGCAGCCGACCCAGTACAGGTACTCGACCTCGGTGAGGTCCTCGATGTCCTTGCCGACGACCGGGACCTCGAAGTCGACCTCCTTGGTCCACTCGAGGCGCTGCTTCTTGGCCAGGCCCCAGGGGTTGCCCTTCTTCTCCAGGTTCTTGAGCATCGTGCCCGCCTCGGACGGGAACGCGGACTCGATCATCACCTGGTAGCGGCGCATGTCGACGATGTGGTCGACGTGCTCGATGTCCACCGGGCACTGCTCGACGCAGGCACCGCAGGTGGTGCAGGACCACAGGACGTCCGGGTCGATGACGCCGTTCTCCTCGGCGGTGCCGATCAGCGGGCGCTCGGCCTCGGCCAGGGCCGCGGCGGGCACGCCGGCCAGCTGCTCCTCGGACGCCTTCTCCTCGCCCTCCACGGTCTTGCCGCCACCCGCGAGCAGGTAGGGCGCCTTGGCGTGGGCGTTGTCGCGCAGCGACATGATCAGGAGCTTCGGGGACAGCGGCTTGCCGGTGTTCCAGGCCGGGCACTGCGACTGGCAGCGGCCGCACTCGGTGCAGGTGGAGAAGTCCAGCAGGCCCTTCCAGGAGAACTGCTCGACCTGGGAGACACCGAAGACGTCGTCGTCACCGGGGTCGGTGAAGTCGATCGGCTTGCCGCCGGAGGTCATCGGGAGCAGCGCGCCCAGCGCGGTCTCGCCCTTGGCGTTCCGCTTGAACCAGATGTTCGGGAAGGCCAGGAAGCGGTGCCAGGCGACACCCATGTCGGTCTTCAGGGCGACCGTGATCATCCAGATGAAGGAGGTCGCGATCTTCAGGCCCGCGAAGAAGTAGGTGAGGTTCTGGAGCGTGGAGACGTCCATGCCCTTCAGCCACGACACCACCGGGTACGAGATGAAGAAGGACGCCTCGTAGCTGTCGACGTGGTGCTGTGCCCCCTCGAGCGCGTGCAGCATGAAGATGCAGACGCCGACGATGAGGATGACGGCCTCGACGAAGTAGGCCTGGCCGAAGTTGGACCCGGCGAAGCGGGACTTGCGGCCCGGGCTGCGCGGGTGGCTCAGCTGGCGGATGACGATCAGGGCCAGGATGCCGAGCACCGTCATCGTGCCGATGAACTCGACGAAGACGTTGTAGGGCGCCCAGTCGCCGATGACCGGCAGGATCCAGTCGGCCTGGAACAGCTGGCCGATGGCGTTGACGATCGTCAGCAGCAGCGAGAAGAAGCCCACCGCCACGAACCAGTGCGCGACACCGACGATGCCCCAGCGGTTCATCCGGGTGTGGCCGAGGAACTCCCTGACCACGGTGACGGTGCGCTGGACGGGCTCGTCGGTGCGAGTGCCAGCGGGCACGTTCTGGCCGAGCCGCATGAAGTTGTAGATCTGGAGGAGGGCGCGGGCGAAGAGGGCCACGCCGACCACGATCAGAACCAGCGACACGATGATCGCGGCGAGTTGCATTTCGGGGCTCCTCGGGCCTGCGAGGGACATTACTAAGCGGTAACTTATGCAGTCCGTTCGAGACTACCCGCATCCTTACTCGCACTGTAGCCAGGACCGGGGTGATCTGGATCGCTGAGGGGAGCCTGAGCGGGCCAGCCAATCGGATCGTGTTATTCGTACCGAATTGCTACATTCGCGCCTAACTTAGATCCGTGCTATACGGGATCGCCGCGGCCTCCGCCGCCCTACTCCTCACCGCCGTGCTCGCGGCGCTGCTCCGGGTGCCCGCCCTGCGTGCGGGCATCGTCGACCGGCGGCGGCAGCGGCCCCTGCCGGTGCCCGGAGGGGTGGCCGTCGTGGTCGTCACCTGTCTGGTGGCATGGGCGGGGGTGTGGACGAAGGTCGCCCCGCTGGGGCAGGGGGTCGGCCGGCTGCTCGTCGCCGGCGCCGGGGTCGCCGTGCTGGGGCTGGTCGCCGACGTGTGGCGGCTGCGCCCGCGGGTGCTGGTCGCCGGCGCGGCCGTGGCGGCGGCCTGCGTGGTGCCGTACGACGAGACGGGCCTGTGGGGCGGGATCCTGGCCGTGGGCTGGATCGTCTTCGTCTCCCTCGCCTTCAAGGGGCTCGACCACGCCGACGGGCTGGCGGGCACGGTCGGGGTGGTCACCGCCTTCGGGGCGGGCGCCTGTGCCGCCGCCGAGGTGATGGACGGGCTCGCGGTGCTGCTGAGCGTCTTCGCGGCCGCCCTCACCGGCTTCCTGATGCACAACTGGCATCCCGCGCGGGTGGGAATGGGGGCCTGCGGCTCGCTGTTCACCGGGTTCCTGCTCTCCTCGGCCGCCGTCTTCACCCGCGCGGGTTACGCGCTCGGGCCGACCGCGGGCGTGCTGTTCTGCCTCGGCGCCGTGGCAGCCGCCGACGTCCTGCTCGTGGTCCTCGCGCGCGGGACGAGCCGCCGGCCGCTGCTCAGGCGCGGACCGGACCATCTCGCGCACCGGCTGCGGCGGCTCGGGCTCACCCCGCCGGGGGCCGTCGTGCTGCTCGGCGCCGGTTCCTTCTCCACGGTGCTCGTGGGGGTGCTCGTGCATGCCGGGTGGACGGGGGAGGGAGCTGTGCTGTGGGTGGCCGGTGGGGCGGTCCTCGCCGTTCTCGTACTCCTTCGCATCCCTGTCCAGCAGCCCCGGCGGACGGAATCGACGCAGGTCAGAGGCCAGTTGCGTGTAAGGAACGGATAAGAGTTGAGTCTGGCTGACTCAGGTCTGTTGACCCGGAGGGTCCGCTCGTGCACACTTGAGCCTGTTCCACTCAAGTCAGCTGGAGGAATCAACCATGGCACGTGCGGTCGGCATCGACCTGGGCACGACTAACTCCGTCGTCAGCGTTCTTGAAGGCGGCGAGCCCACCGTCATCACCAACGCAGAGGGCGCCAGGACCACGCCGTCCGTCGTCGCCTTCGCCAAGAACGGCGAGGTGCTCGTCGGCGAGGTCGCCAAGCGCCAGGCGGTCACCAACGTCGACCGGACCATCCGGTCCGTGAAGCGTCACATGGGCACCGACTGGAAGATCCAGCTGGACGGGAAGGACTTCAACCCCCAGCAGATCTCCGCGTTCATCCTGCAGAAGCTGAAGCGCGACGCCGAGGCGTACCTGGGCGAGAAGGTGACCGACGCGGTCATCACCGTCCCGGCCTACTTCAACGACTCCGAGCGTCAGGCGACGAAGGAGGCCGGCGAGATCGCCGGTCTGAACGTCCTCCGTATCGTCAACGAGCCCACCGCGGCCGCGCTCGCGTACGGCCTCGACAAGGACGAGCAGATCATCCTGGTCTTCGACCTCGGTGGCGGCACGTTCGACGTCTCGCTCCTGGAGATCGGCGACGGTGTCGTCGAGGTGAAGGCCACCAACGGTGACAACCACCTCGGTGGTGACGACTGGGACCAGCGCGTCGTCGACTACCTGGTCAAGCAGTTCGCGGCCGGCCACGGTGTGGACCTCGGCAAGGACAAGATGGCTCTGCAGCGTCTGCGCGAGGCTGCCGAGAAGGCCAAGATCGAGCTGTCCTCGTCCACCGAGACCTCGATCAACCTGCCCTACATCACCGCGTCCGCCGAGGGCCCGCTGCACCTGGACGAGAAGCTCACCCGGGCTCAGTTCCAGCAGCTGACGGCCGACCTGCTGGAGCGCTGCAAGACGCCGTTCCACAACGTCATCAAGGACGCCGGCATCTCCCTGGGCGAGATCGACCACGTCGTCCTCGTCGGTGGCTCGACCCGTATGCCCGCCGTCGCCGAGCTCGTCAAGGAGCTGACCGGCGGCAAGGACGCCAACAAGGGCGTCAACCCGGACGAGGTCGTCGCCATCGGCGCCGCCCTGCAGGCCGGTGTCCTCAAGGGTGAGGTCAAGGACGTCCTGCTCCTCGACGTCACCCCGCTGTCCCTCGGTATCGAGACCAAGGGCGGCATCATGACCAAGCTGATCGAGCGCAACACCACGATCCCGACCAAGCGCTCCGAGATCTTCACGACGGCCGAGGACAACCAGCCGTCCGTGCAGATCCAGGTCTACCAGGGCGAGCGCGAGATCGCGGCCTACAACAAGAAGCTCGGCATGTTCGAGCTGACCGGTCTGCCGCCGGCGCCGCGCGGCGTCCCGCAGATCGAGGTCGCCTTCGACATCGACGCCAACGGCATCATGCACGTGACCGCCAAGGACCTGGGCACGGGCAAGGAGCAGAAGATGACCGTCACCGGCGGCTCCTCGCTGCCGAAGGACGAGGTCGACCGCATGCGTCAGGAGGCCGAGCAGTACGCGGAGGAGGACCACCGCCGCCGCGAGGCCGCCGAGACCCGCAACCAGGGCGAGCAGCTCGTCTACCAGACCGAGAAGTTCCTCAAGGACAACGAGGACAAGGTCCCAGGTGAGATCAAGTCCGAGGTCGAGGCCTCCGTCGAGGAGCTGAAGGCCGCGCTCAAGGGCGAGGACACCGCCGAGATCCGTACCGCCACGGAGAAGGTCGCGGCCGTCTCGCAGAAGCTGGGCCAGGCCATGTACGCCGACGCCCAGGCCGCGCAGGCCGCGGGCGGTCCCGAGGGTGCCGCCGCCGGTGGTGCCAAGGCCGCCGACGACGACGTGGTCGACGCCGAGATCGTGGACGACGAGCGCAAGGACGGTGCCGCGTGACGGAGGAGACCCCGGGCTTCGAGGAGAAGCCCGACGTCCCCTCCGGCGCGACCCCCGAAGACGCCGAGTCGAAGGCCGCTCCCGAAGAGGGGGCGGCCCCGGCCGGGGACGTAGCAGCAGACGCGGGTCTGGTGGCCCAGCTGGACCAGGTGCGCATGGCTCTGAACGAGCGCACGCTGGACCTCCAGCGGCTCCAGGCCGAGTACCAGAACTACCGCCGCCGAGTGGAGCGCGACCGGGTCGCGGTCCGGGAGGTCGCCATCGCGAACCTCCTGACCGAACTCCTGCCCGTGCTCGACGACATCGGCCGCGCGCGGGAACACGGCGAACTGGTCGGCGGCTTCAAGTCGGTGGCCGAGTCGCTGGAGACCGTTGCGGCCAAGATGGGCCTGCAGCAGTTCGGCAAGGAGGGCGAGCCCTTCGACCCGACGATCCACGAGGCCCTGATGCACAGCTACGCACCGGACGTCACCGAGACGACGTGCGTGGCCATCCTGCAGCCCGGGTATCGCATCGGCGAGCGCACCATCCGCCCCGCGCGGGTGGCCGTCGCCGAGCCGCAGCCCGGCGCGCAGGCCGTCAAGGCGGAGGGCACCGAGGAGACCACCGAGGCGCCCGCGGCCGACGACAAGGAGAACGGTGGCCCGGAGGAGGGCTGACGTAATCACCGGAGACAGGAAGGAGGGGCGTCGGGGATGAGCACCAAGGACTTCATCGAGAAGGACTACTACAAGGTCCTCGGCGTCCCCAAGGACGCCACCGAGGCCGAGATCAAGAAGGCGTACCGGAAGCTCGCCCGCGAGTTCCACCCGGACGCCAACAAGGGCAACGCCAAGGCCGAGGAGCGCTTCAAGGAGATCTCCGAGGCGAACGACGTCCTCGGCGACCCCAAGAAGCGCAAGGAGTACGACGAGGCACGCGCCCTGTTCGGCAACGGCGGCTTCCGCCCCGGGCCGGGCGCCGGCGGCTCCTTCAACTTCGATCTGGGCGACCTCTTCGGGGGCAACGCGCAGAGCGGGGGCGGCTTCGGCGGTGGCATCGGTGACGTCTTCGGGGGCCTGTTCAACCGCGGCGGGACCACGGGCACCCGTACCCAGCCGCGGCGCGGCCAGGACATCGAGTCCGAGGTCACGCTGAGCTTCACGGAGGCCATCGAGGGCGCCACGGTGCCCCTGCGGATGTCCTCCCAGGCGCCGTGCAAGGCCTGCTCCGGCACCGGCGACAAGAACGGCACACCGCGGGTGTGCCCGACCTGTGTCGGCACCGGGCAGGTCGCGCGGGGCTCGGGCGGCGGCTTCTCGCTGACCGACCCCTGCCCCGACTGCAAGGGCCGCGGCCTGATCGCCGAGCACCCCTGCCTGGAGTGCAAGGGCAGCGGCCGGGCCAAGTCGTCGCGCACGATGCAGGTCCGCATCCCGGCGGGCGTCACCGACGGGCAGCGGATCCGGCTGCGCGGCAAGGGCGCGCCCGGCGAGCGGGGCGGACCGGCGGGCGACCTGTACGTGATGGTCCATGTCGGCGAGCACCCGGTGTTCGGGCGCAAGGGCGACAACCTCACCGTCACCGTGCCGGTCACGTTTGCCGAGGCGGCTCTCGGCGGCGAGGTGCGGGTCCCCACCCTCGGCGGCCCCACCGTCACCCTGAAGCTGCCGCCCGGCACCCCCAACGGCCGCACCATGCGCGCCCGGGGCAAGGGCGCGGTCCGCAAGGACGGCACCCGTGGCGACCTCCTGGTCACCGTAGAGGTGAGTGTCCCGAAGGACGTCTCGGGGAAGGCTCGTGACGCGTTGGAGGCGTATCGCGAGGCGACCGCGGACGAGGACCCGCGGGCGGAGCTGTTCGAGGCCGCGAAGGGAGAATGAGAGTGATGGACGGCCGTCGGCGCAACCCGTACGAACTGACCGAGGAGACCCCGGTCTACGTCATCTCGGTCGCGGCCCAGCTCTCCGGACTCCACCCGCAGACGCTGCGTCAGTACGACCGCCTGGGTCTGGTCTCCCCCGACCGCACCGCCGGCCGGGGCCGCCGCTACTCGGCCCGTGACATCGAGCTGCTCCGCCAGGTGCAGGCGCTGTCGCAGGACGAGGGCATCAACCTGGCCGGCATCAAGCGGATCATCGAACTGGAGAACCAGGTCATCGCGCTCCAGTCCCGCGTCGCGGAGCTGGAGGCGGCCCTGGACGGCGCGGCGGCCGCGATGCAGCAGCGCGAGGCCGCCGTCCACGCCTCCTACCGTCGCGACCTGGTTCCGTACCAGGAGGTCCAGCAGACCAGCGCGCTGGTGGTGTGGCGGCCGAAGCGGCAGCAGAACGACTGAGCGTCCGTGACAGCTGAGAGGGGCCCGGATTCCGGGCCCCTTTCGCGTGCTCGGGGTGTTCGGCGTGTTCAGGGCGCGAGGGAGGCCCAGTCGGCGCCGGGTGCGGACTCGGTGCCGTCGGGCTGCAGGGCGGTCACCCGGTAGAAGTGGGTGGTGCCCCTGGCGGCGCCGGTGTCCTGGTAGGAGCTGTCCGTGGTGGCCGCCAGCTTCTCGTACGCCTTGGTGTCCGGGTTCCAGCGGTAGACCTGGTAGCCGGTGGCGTCCGCCACCGCGTTCCAGGCCAGCGCGACTCCGGTTCCCTCGGCGGTCGCCGACAGCCGGACCGGCGAGCCCTCGGGCGTCGGCTCGCCCGGCGTCATGTCCAGCTCGGTGACGGCCACGGCCTCGGCCGGGCCGTTCCACTGGATCGCGGAGTTGCCCTGGTCGTCCACGGCATCGACGAAGAAGCAGACCTCGTCGCCGTCCGGGAGCGCGGTGTAGTCGTAGGACGTCGTGCCGGGGGAGACGTAGTCCGCGGTGCCGCCCCAGCAGATCTGGTCGCCCGGGTCGCCCACCACCTCGCCCCAGTGGATCTCGTAGTACTTCAGGTCCGTGGCGGGGTTCTTGTCCCAGTCCAGGTGGAAGCCGTACTCGGTCGGGGTGACGTTCAGCCCGGTGACGAGGGCGGGCGGGTCGTTGTCCCAGATCTTGCCGTACCGGGGCTCGGACCGGGCGGACTCGTTGCCCGCCGCGTCGACCGCCGAGACGCGGTAGTAGTAGACGACCTTCTCGGCGGCCGAGGTGTCCAGGTAGGAGAGCTGGTCCGTGGTGCCGAGCGCGGTGTACGTGCCGTTCTCGCTCGCCGCCCGGAAGACGCGGTAGGACACCGCGCCCGTGACCCTGCCCCAGGCGACCTTCAGCCCGCCCGTGCTGTCGGCCGGACCGAAATGGCCCCCGGCGCTCACGTCGGCCGGCGCGTCGGGTGCCACCCGGTCGACGGTGGTCACCGCCTGGTCCGCGGTGCCCGTCGACTCGTTGCCGGCCCGGTCGTAGGCGCGGACCTCGTAGTAGTACGTCTCGCCCGTCTTCGGGAGGGTGGCGTCGGTGTACGAGGTGGAGGTCGTCGTCGCGAGCGGCTTGCTGCCGAACGACGTGCCCTTCAGCCGCCGGTAGACCCGGTACCCCGCGAGGTCCATCTCCTTGTTCCTGCTCCAGCTCGGCTTCGCCCTGCCGGTCGCCGCGTCGTACGACACCGAAGTCCCCGTCGGGACGAGGGGCTTGACCTTGTCGTCGGCGGCCGAGAGCCGGGGCAGGTACGAGAAGGCGACGTCGGCGGTGCCGGTCCAGTTGACGTAGTCGACGCGCAGGGTGTGCTTGCCGGACGGGATCGTGACGTCGACGGACTTGGTCTGGTCGGTCGAGACGTTCTTCCAGATGTCCACCTTGCGCACGCCGTCCAGGTACACCCGTACCCCGTCCTGGGTGCTGACCGGCAGCGAGAACGGCCCACCGGAACCGAAGTCCCGTGTCACGCTCCAGCGCACGCCGAAGTTGTCCCTGGGCAGGCCGGTGGCCGGGGCGCCCGTGCCCCAGTGCTCCGAGATCCCGGAGTCGCAGTCCGTCTTCTTCGGGGTGCCGGAGAAAGTGGTGTTCGCGTAGAACGTCCGGGTGTACGAGGGCGATGTGCAACTCGGGGCGGCGGAAGCGGCGGTGGTGGCCGTGCCCAGCAGGGCGCCGGTTGCGGAGAGCACGACGGCCGTGATCGTCGTGCGTCTGGCTGGGTTCATTCGGTCCTCTGCTCGAGTCGGGGAAACGGTGTGCGACCGTCGGTGATCACGACTCGCGGGTATTGCCATTGGTTGTGCGGATCTTTGCCTCCCCGTGAACTCCGTTTGGATGGAGGGTCCGTAAAGGGTGTTTGGAGATGATTCCGCTCCTCCTTCACAGGTGCAGCGGAGCGTGCTGTTGCGCACTCGTTAAGTAGTTCCGCTTGACGCCGGGTAGCGGCTCCGCGTTGGCTTTTCAGACACCTGGGTCGTAAAGCAGCACCCACGTCCGGAACGCACCTGAAGTGAGCCCTCGAATGCGTCGTATCGCCATAGCCGTGGCTGCATCCACGATGACCCTTTCGCTTGCCGGCTGCGGCGTGCTGGACGCGACGGGGGACGGTGCGAGCGCGAGCCCGACGAAGGGTGACGACGTCACCATCGGGCTGCTGCTGCCGGAGAAGGCGAACAGTCGCTACGACAAGTTCGACTACCCCATCATCAAGAGCAAGGTCGAGGAGCTGACCGACAAGAAGGGCAAGGTCGAGTACGCCAACGCCGACGCGGACGCCGCCCGGCAGGCCGGCCAGATGCAGTCGATGATCGACGAAAAGGTCGACATCATCCTGATCGACGCGGTCGACTCGCACGCCATCGCGGGCCAGGTGAAGAAGGCCAAGGACGCGGGCATCCCGGTCATCGCCTACGACCGGCTGGCCGAGGGTCCGATCGACGCCTACATCTCCTTCGACAACGAGCTGGTCGGCGAGGTGCAGGGCCGCACGCTGCTGGAGGCGCTGGGCTCGAACGTCGACACCTCCGACAAGATCGTCATGGTGAACGGCTCGCCCACCGACCCGAACGCCAAGCAGTTCAAGCAGGGCGCGCTGTCCGAGCTGAACGGCAAGGTGACGATCGCGGACACCTTCGACACCCCGGACTGGAAGCCGGAGAACGCCCAGACCGAGATGGCCGCGGCGATCAGCAAGATCGGCAAGAGCAACATCGCCGGGGTCTACGCCGCCAACGACGGTATGGCGGGCGGTGTCATCAAGGCGCTGAAGGCGGCCGGTGTCACCAGCCTGCCCCCGATCACCGGCCAGGACGCCGAACTGGACGCGGTGCAGCGGGTCATCGGCGGCGAGCAGTACATGAGCGTCTACAAGTCCTACCCGGACGAGGCCGAGGCCGCGGCCCAGATGGCCGTCACCAAGGTGCAGGGCAAGGACATCCAGTTCGACGCCCTCACCCAGGACAAGGTGGACAGCCCCACCGCCAAGGACATCCCGGCCAAGCTGGTCCAGGTGAGCCCCCTGGTCAAGAGCAGCATCAAGGACACGGTCATCGCCGACGGGATCTACACGATCGACGAGATCTGCACCCCCAGGTACAAGGCGGCCTGCGCGGCCATCGGCCTGAAGTAGGGCACCGCCGCGCAGGGGGTGGCCTCACTCCACGAACGCTTCACCCCGCGCGGGTGAACTCCGCCGTCACCTCCGGCGGCTCTCCAGCCACCCCCGGGTACACGCCCTTGTGCGGGGGACGTCGCCGTAATCCCGGCCCCGGCCGACGGCCACATGGTGGCCGTCGGCGCGGGTGCGGTTCGTCGGACCGTAGCCGTGCCAGTCGCCCACCCAGTACTGGATCCAGGAGTGGCTCTGCCTGGCCACCGGGCGGTGCGGCTCGTCCTCGCGCCCGGGGGTCGAGGCGCCGGAGACATAGCGGGAGGGCGAGGTGTTCACGCTGGTGGCGCCGGGCAGGTAGGCCACCCCCGTCGGCGACCAGGGCGGAGGCCGCCGTCACCGTCTCGTGCGAGTCGAGACCGGCCCCCGCTTCCCGCGCCGTCACGACCAGATCCGGCAGGACCCTCGTACGGCACTGGGGGCGCCGAAGTTGATCCAGGCAACCGCGCGGTGTCACCGCGTACCCGCGACCGCCGGTGGTTCTGTCACACGTGCCCGATGGTCATCATGTAATGGCCTTCCGTGCCCTCTCGACTCATCGCCCGCCCACCTCGAACCACAGCATCTTTCCGGCCCCGCGGTCCAGTGGGCCGTCACCGATGGGCCAGCCGCCCCACGAGTTGGCGTATTCCTGTACAAGGTGCAAGCCCGCGCCCGCTCTCGGCCTCCGCCAGGGCGAGCGGGATGCGGTCCCAGGGCGGATCACCGAACGGGGCGGGGATGCGCGGATGGCTGTCCCAGACTCCGACCCGCAGCCGGCCGTCCGTGAGTGCGGTCAGCCGTAGGGAGGCGGGGCCTTTGGTGTGTCGGTAGGCGTTGGTGACCAGCTCGGATGTCAGCAGTTCGACGACATCGAGGACTTCCTGTCTGCCGTGCCCGCACAGCGCGGCCCGTACGGTTGCGCGTGCGACCTGTGCCGCGCGAGGGTCGTGGGGCAGGCGAAGGGCATACATCCAGGGGTCGTGCGGGGATACGGTGCCCATGGAAACCTCCAGCGAGAGAAGGGAGTCGGGCTCACTCAACGACCGCTCCGGTCGGTGGCTTGCCTGGGGTAGGTGCGCTTCCGGCTTATGGACGGGGGAGTTGGGTGGCTGACACGGACAACGTAGCGACATCGATGGCAGATATTCCATTGGGTCTGCGAAGATCTGCTAACGGCCACACGTGTGAGTGACGCTGCAGGCCCGCGTTGAGGAGAGAAGCAACCCGCCATGCCACCTGCCCCCACCGCGACCCTGCGTCAGCAGCGCCTCGGCGCCGAATTGCGCAAGCTCCGCGAACGCGCTGGACTGACGTCGACTGCAGCCGCCGCGCTTCTCGGGGCACCGCAGGCCCGGATCAGCAACATCGAGGCCGGGCGCTACGCCGTGAGCGCCGATCGCGTGCGTACGCTGGCGCGCAACTACAGCTGCGCCGATGAGGGATACGTTGACGCCCTCGCCAGCATGACAGGCGCCCGGAAACGGGGCTGGTGGGAGGAGTACCGCGACAATCTCCCTGCCGGCCTCCTCGACCTCGCCGAAATCGAACACCACGCCACGGCGATGCGAGTGGCTGTCACGGTCCATATGCCGGGTCTGCTCCAGACGCCGGAGCACGCTCGCGCCACCATGCGGGAAGCCGTGCCGTCGCTGCGCCCATACGAGATCGAGCGCCGCGTCTCCTACCGGGTGAAGCGCCAGGCCGTTCTGTTCGAGGGCACTCCCGCCCCGTACACGGCCATCGTCCACGAGGCGGGCCTGCGCATGGGCTTTGGCGGCCCGGACGTCGCCCGCGCCCAGCTCCACCACCTGCTGGAGATGAGCAAGGAGCCCACAGTCGCCGTGCTGGTGCTGCCCTTCGGCCAGACAGGCTTCCCCGCCTCAGGGCAGCCCATCACCTACGCGGCCGGGCCGATCCCCCAACTCGACACAGTCGTCCTGGACACCGACCACGGATGCGAATTTCTTGATGCGGAGGCGCAGTTGAACCGCTATCGCTCCGTACTGGACCGCATGGAGTCGCGTGCCCTGGCGGAACCCGAGTCCCGGGATCTCATCCACCGCATCGCCGCAGAATTTTGAGGAGTCCCGTCATGCCTGAACACAACTGGCAGAAGTCCACGTACAGTGCCGAAGCCGCCAACTGCGTCGAGATAGCCGCCACTCCCGCCGGTGTCCACGTCCGGGACTCCAAGAACCCTGCTGGCCCCCGCTTCGCGCTCTCCCTCACCGCCTGGGCGGACTTCCTCACGTATGCCAGGAGGTGAGCTCTTTCAGCGTTGCCGCTCAGGGTGAGTACGCCCGCGATGATGGACGACATTCGATTCGGGCTGCATCGGGCTCTGCGGAAGGTGCGCCAGGACTTCAGGCGCGCCGCACCCCGCTCCACCGGAGCCCGCGCTGCCGAGAGCGAGCGATTGGCCGTGCGCTGGGTCATCGACAAGGCGCCGCCCGGTGGGCGTCTGACCGGTGTGGTCAGCTACGGGCCAGCTCCCATGTACGCGCGGTCGGCCAGGATGAGGATGCCCTGACGTTCGCAGATCCGGATGATCCGGTGGGTGCGGGCGGCGGTCACGTCGTGGGCACGGCCGGGCAGGGCGAGATCCACAGCAGCCGCCCGGCCGGATCGGTCACCACCTGCACGTTCACCTCGTGCCGACGGTGCTTGATGCCCCTAGCAGGGATCGTCCAGTTCCAGCGCGAGGGCGTATTTGAAGTCGAGGCGGCAGCGCACTGCCTCCGCCGCCTGCAGGTCCGACAGGTTCAGCAGGAACTGCAGGACACAGGCGGTGGCGAGCTGGGCGGGCGATAACCCTGGGCGTCCGTCGCGCGGGTACCAGGCTTCGAAGTCTTCGTCCCGCCACAGTCCCTCCAGCCGGTCGCGTACCCACATCGCCGTCGTCCCGCGGGGGTTGCTCGCACGGGCAACCTGCGCGGTCAGGGCGGGAATCTGCACACCGGAGCGGGGACGGACGGACACCAAATACCTCAACGACGGTGGTTCACTTTCGAAACCGAGCCGAGCATGCCGGTTGATCACGCCCATCCACAGAGGATTCTCAAGATCCCCGATAGAGTCGCTCATACGACGGTGGCCCTCTGTCATGCACGGGGGACATGACAGAGGGCCGCTCAAGGGGGAGCGGTGCCCGGCCTGGTCCCTCATGTGCGCAAGGGGCCGAAGGAGCCTGACCAGGGCCGGAGGGGGTTGTTCCCCGGGCACCGCTCAGTCTGAAGACGCAGAACCGTCCCTGCGGCGCTCACGCGCCCGGGAGTCCCTGCGGTCGGGAGACAGTACGATGGACACCACTAGGCCGGTCAGGGCGGCTCCCAGCACGCACACCACGCGCCACACCTGCGGATCCACCGGCCTTCTCCTTCCTCAACTGGCGGTTCCAGCCCGCTTACTTCAGGAGGCTGATGACGATCGTGATGAGCTTCTTGCCGCCGATCTCCAGCACGATCCGGATCGGGTTGGACGGCTTGAGGGACTTCACCCACTTCACGAACGCGGCGTAGCCCTTCTTCGCCGCCGCCTTGGCCTTCAGGTAGTCGGCCTTCGCCTTCGTCTGAAGGAACTTGATGATGTACTTCGCGACGTCCCGCAGGTCCTGGTCGGAAGCCGTGCCGTTCAGGACGGCGTCGTGCGCGGCGGCGGTGCGAGCCGAGGTGGTGAAGGTGTTCACGGCGCCGGCGTCGGTGACGGCCTGGGTCTGCACCGAGGCGACGGTCGGCGTACGGGCGGCCTCGGAGGCGTTGGCGAGCGGAGCGGTCACGCCCAGAGCGATGGCAGCGGTCGCGGTAGCGGCGGCAAGACGCAGCTTGGTGTTCACGAGAAGAACTCCTCAGGCAGGGTTTGCACCCGCCGCCTCACCGCGGGAAAGAACCGCACACGGCGAGGCGGGGGAGTGACCGGGATGGTCCGATCGATCACTCAGAAGTCTTCCGCTCCGCCCCGGGCCCGCACCATCGGATCTTTGGGCATGACCCCTTCGTACGGGTTCCGCTTCAAAGCGGCCAGCCGCCGGAGTTGAATACGCCCTGCACCACCCCGAACAGCACCAGTACCCACACCCCGATCTGCGCCGCAGGCTTCGCTGGCTTCCTGCCGGAGACCAGCGAGAACACCCCCATCAGCAGCAGCGGGGCCCACCCGGCGAAGTAGATCCACCACGCCATCTCATGACCCCGGTCGCTGTCCGCCAGCACGCCTACGACCACAGAGGCGAACGTGAACAGAGAGGGGGAGGCCCACAGGCTCTCGTACAGCTCGCTGGACTTGGCCGGTAGGGATGCCGATGACTCAGTCTCGTGTTCCACGGTGAGCGTCCTTTCATGCGAATGCCCCCACCGGGAGGAACCGGTGGGGACATTGAGCCTAACGTCGGATCAGCTGTCGATCAGGAGTGGTGGATGACGTAGTTGATCAGCTCCCACAGCAGCTGGTCAGGGGTGCCCTTCAGTACCCACTTGATCGGGTTGTACCAGGCCAGCCCGTTGATCCACTGCCTGGCCAGCTTGACCTTCTGCGCGACCGTACGGCCGTGGCGGGCAGCCCACTTCAACCCGCTGACGACACTCTTCCACGCCGCCGGGCCGAGCCGCTTCAGCGCGGAGAGCAGCGCGCTGAGCCCCCCGCCCTTGGCGGTGATGCCGCCGACCTCGACCGCAGCCGAAGAGCCCTGGCCGACCAGCTTCGCCGACACACCCGCACGGTTCAAGTCGGCGACCAGGGTGCGGGCCTGCGCGATGTCGCCGGCGGAGACCGTCTGCGTGGCGGCGACACGGGCCTGCGGCGCCTCCGTCGCCGCGTGCGCCACCGGACCGGCTACACCGAGCGCCACGGCAGCGACAACGGACGCCGCCGTCACACGGAGTTTGTTGTTCACGACTCATCTCCCAGGGAAGAAGGCACGCACCCCACCCACGAGCAACGAGAGAGGGGCGACGCGACCAGAGCGGCCACGCGCCACCGATCGTTGCTGCCCGAACAGGTATGCCGCCATGGGATCTTGGGGTGACAGACGCACGGGCGACGCCCAAAAGTCGTAGCCCAGCCTGCATTCCCCGTCGCCCAAGACGCCTTAGCGTGGATCGGGGTTGCCCCATCCATAGGAACGGTCAACTTCCCACCCGCATCGACCGTCTACTGTGCTGGGCGCATCAACTGGGCCTAAATGCGAGGGAGTTGTACGCGCATGTCGCAAGTGCTTGTCGAGGCACAGCAGTTGTCTCGTACCTTCGGTAAGAAAACCATCCTCAACCAGGTCAACTTCACTCTGCACGCGGGATCCGTCACTGGTTTCGTCGGCGCCAACGGGGCAGGCAAGACCACCACCCTGCGCCTGATGCTCGGTCTTATCCCCGGTCAGGGCCAGACCCTTTTTCTCGGCCGCCCCCTTGCCCAGTGGCGCGCGCCCGCGTCCGTCGTCGGCGCGGTCTTCGGGGGCGTCGCAGGCCATCGCCGTCACAGCGTCCGCGCGCACCTCCAGATGGTGGCCGCTGGCGTCGGGGAAGGCGACCGGCGAGTAGAGGAGATGATCGACCTCATCGGCATGCGCGACGCCGCCCGCACCCCCCTGGCAAAACTTTCCCTGGGGATGGCTCAGCGGGTCGGTATCGCCCAGGCCATGATCGGCCGCCCGAAGGTGCTCATCCTCGACGAGCCGGCCAATGGCCTCGACCCGCACTCCATTCACTGGCTGCGCGAGTTCCTGCGCGCCCAAGCTGACGAAGGGGCCGCTGTTCTCGTCTCCAGCCACCTTCTTGCGGAGATGCAGCAGCTCGCCGACCGCGTGGCCGTCCTGTCCAAAGGGCGCATCATCTCGGAAGGCTCCATGCATGACCTCCTCGCCTACGCCGACTCCCGTTCCGTCATCACCGTCGAAAGCCCTCAGCTGGCCGAACTCACGGCGATCGTCCACGCCCACGGCGGCCACCTCCAGGTCAACGAGGACGGCACCGGCCGCATCATCGGCATGAACCGCCGCAAGGTCGGCCACCTGGCCGCCGACCACTCCATCGTCCTGTACCAGCTGGCCGAGGCCACCAGCAGCCTGGAGGACTTTTACCTCACCATCGCCGAAGAGGAGTACAAGATTTCATGACGCCGACCGTCACCCCCACCGTGCAAGCGGACGACATCAGCCGCGCCGAAGCCTTCCGCCGAGCCTGCCTGTTCGAGCTTCGCCACCTGACTGGCCTGCGCTCCACCTGGATCGTTCTCGCCCTGATCGCAGCACTGTCCCTGTATCCCGGCGTGGTCGCCCTGTTCATCCTGCACCATGGCGAGAAGGTCACCACCAACGATCTGATCTCGACCATCCTGTGGTCGCCGCAAGTCGCACAGGTCTCCGCTCTCGGCTTCTACCTCATGGTCCTGGCCACGGGGCCGGTCTCCACCGAACTCGTGCGCGGTACGGCCCGCACCACGTGGCTGACCGTCGGCGGCCGGAGGACTGCCTACTGGGCCAAGTGCGCCACCAGTGCGGCGATCGGCGCCTTAGTCGCGTGGGCGTCTTCCGTCGTCGAGCTGATCACCGTCGGCGTGGCCTCCCTCGTGCGTCAGGCCCGCTTCACCGGCTTCACCGGGCTCCTCGTTCCCACCGGCCGGCTCATACTGTGGTCGGCGTGCTGGATGGTCCTGTGCACCGCCATCGCCTCCCTGGTCCGCAACCGCGTCGTGCCCATCCTGGCTCTGTGTCTTGGCCCGCTGCTCGCCGAGCGTGTCATCGCCCTCCTCATCGCCCAGATCCCCGGCATCCACCTGGACGGCATCGGCGCGTGGCTGCCGTTCGCGGCCGGCCGCGCGATGCTCGTAGACGTCGCCTCCCTGCCGGAGGATCAGAAGCTGTTCACCTCCGCCCTTGTCGGCAGCGACCTGTCTGTACCGGCCGCCACCGCGGTGTTCCTCGCCTGGACCTCAGCCGCAGCGTTCGGCGGCTTCGCCGTCTACCGCCGCCGCACAGGCTGACCAGCCCCAGCACACGTCAGAGGCCGCCCCGCCAAGGGACGCTGTTGGTCAATTCGGCCCTTCGCGTGACGTCGGTATCCACGACCCGGTTGTGGTCGTGGATACCGATTTGTTGTGTGGGGTGGGTGGCGATGTTGAAGCAGCCGAAGGGGCCCGGGGAGATTCCGACGGAGACGGAGCGGGTGGCCCGGGGCGGCGTTCCCGAAGGGGAGCCTGGCGATTCGGGTCCGGGACGAGTTGGGTCCGCTGTTCCGGGTCGAGGACTTCGCGGATCTGTTTGCCTCTCGCGGTCGGCCTGCCTGGTCTCCCGCCGGGCTGGCGCTGGTATCGGTGCTCCAGTTCGTGGACGGGTTGACCGACCACCAGGCCGCGGAGGCGGTGCGGGCACGGCGACTTCAAGTAGGCACTCGGGCTCCAACTCGACGGTCCTGGCTTCGATTTATCGGTCCTCTTGGAGTTCCGGGGCCGGCTGGACGGGGCGGACGGCGGGTGCTGGACGGTGTGCTGGCCGCAGCCCGGGGAGAAAGGGCTACTCAAGAGCGCGGGCCCGGCCCGTACGGATTCCTCGCACGTGCTGTCGTCGGCACGCGCCTTGCGTCGCCTGGAACCCCTGGCGGAGACGATGCGGGCAGCGCTCAATGTGCTGGCCCAGGCCGCCCCGTACTGGCTGACCCGCGTCGCGGAGCCGGACTGGTTCCGCCACCCGGGCCGAGGACTCCCGGTTCCCCAAACCCCGCACGAAGCGGAACGAGGTAGCGGAACGGAACGGCCGGGACGGGATGCGCCTGCTCCACGCGGTCCGCGCCTGGAGAGGGTCCTGAAGAAGATCGCCGGAAAGGGTGGCGGGGTGGTCCTGCTGGACGGCACGCTGGTCCGCACCCGGCGGCGCACCGGGACACCAAACTGGAAGAACTACTCGGGCAAGCGCAAACACCATGGCCTGCTCGTGATCGCCCTCACCGACGACAAGGGCCGACTGCCCTGGATCTCAGCGGCCCGGCCCGGACGGACCTCGGTGATCACTGCCTGCCGACACGACCAGCTCACCGCCAAGCTGCGGGCGGTCGGCCTCGAAGCGACCGCCGACCTGGGATTCGTCGGACTCGACGACAGCGATCCCGATGTCGACCCGGCGGTGATCATCGGCTACAAGGCTGCCCGGAACAGCACACTGACACGTAGTCAGAAGCTAGCCGGCCGGGCCCTTGCCGCGGTACGGGCCCCAGTCGAGCACGGCTTCGCCCATCTGAAGAACTGGCGGGTCCTCGGCAACGTACGCACCGACCCGAGGTGGGCGACCGCCCTGGTGAGGGCTCTGCTGGTCCTGGCGAACCGCGAAGTCTCCCGGTGACCGACGGCCTTCACCGAAGTCATCCGCCCGCGACCAGCACGAGCATCCCGAACCCCACGCGCACCAGACCCCTGACCTCCAACTTTTCACGATGCACAGTGCTCAGTCGATGCTTTCCGAGGGCGCCACACGTCACGGGATTCTAGGTGGCTTCGTGCTCGTCGCCTTTACAGTCGCGGTGGCTGCGGCCGGGCATGCTCTGTACGTGCGGCGTACCGGCTGACACCTTATCGAACAGCAGGCGGCGGCGCCCTCGGGGAAACTCCCATTCCCTCGGGGCGCCCCCCCGTGTGTCAGGTGACGCATGGCTCGCCGCAGGCGGTGATGCGCTGGTGGTGGGCGTAGGCGAACAGGGCGGCTTCGGTGCGCGATGTGACCTTGATCTTGGTCATGATGCTGGTCAGGTGCGCCTTGACGGTGCGTTCCGCTATGCCGAGGCTGCGACCGATGTCGCGGTTAGATGCGGCTTCGGACAGGAGCAGGAGGACTTCGCGTTCTCGTGGTGTGAGGTCGGTGATGGCATTCATGTCCCCCGGCGCGGGTGGCCGCCATTCCACGACGGCATGCTGAGGCTTACCTGATTCACCTGCGTTCTCTGTTTCGTCGGCGTGTGGCAAAGCGACTCTTTACCTTTCCCCGTAATTGATGCAGATCGACTGCCTGGGACGGCTATCTCCTGGTCCTCCTCCGTCTTGCGTGAACGGAATTTCGACGCTCGTCCGTGCATGCAGGCGTGTCGCGCTGCCGGGCCGGAACGGTCGTAGCCGTTGCAGAGCCGGCCCGCCTCGAGTGGGACCTTACACGCAGCTTGATCAGAGTTGCTGTCCGTAACTCCCCTGCGGGGGGTGCGTATTGACTTGCGCGACCACGAACAAGGGCCCAAACAGAGTGAAGACACAGAGGTAAACGAACCCTGTGTGGCTCATCAACCCATCGGCCCCGGCCCTTTAGGGCAATGCCCGAAGGTCCGATGCTCCAAGGGCCAATACACACCACTAGTGACCTGTCAGTAGCGTCGGCAAGCGTCCCTGTGATGTCTGCGAAGAGGAGCAGAAGTGCGAACTGGTTCGACCTGGCAGCGTTTCAGCACAGCAGCAGTCGCGGGCGCGGCGACGGTCGCGGTCCTCGGCCCGGCTGCCTCAGCAGCAAGCCCCACCTACGGCGCCGCGCCCCGCCTCCACGGCTCGACCACTGCCGGCAAGCTGCCCTCCCAGCTCACCGTGGACAGCTACACCGCCTGGCTGAAGCACAATCCCACCCCCGAGGCCGCCACCACCCTCAAGGCCTTCGGTAAGATCTCCAATCTGAAAAAGTATCAATTCGTCCAGCAGCTTCAGAACCGCTCTGCCTACATCGGTCTCCAGGCGCAGCTCAGCGGAGGACCGAAGGGACTGCACACGGCCGTCCCATTCAACTGGGCCGTCAGCTTTACCCGCGACGTGAAGGTGGCCAGGACCGGCGGGAAGAAGTCGCTCACGACCGTCACCTTCACCCTGACGGAGAACATCTTCAGTGTTCCCGTCACGTCCCACACTGTGTGGGCCACCTACAGGACGGCCAAGGGCAAGCACCTCCAGGCCACCGGTAGCGGCGCCCGTACCACCAACACGAACGCCGCCTTCACTATCAAGGCCACCAGCACCAGCAGCAACCAGACCGGCACCGTGGTCCGCGCCACCGCCGCATGGCACGCCGCCCCGCGAGTTGCCTCCGTCGGCAAGCCGGTCGACAAGCAGCAGAGCGTCAACGCCACCGCCAGCGAATGGAAGGCCAAGCTCACCACCGACTGACCCCGTTCAGTCGTCGGCGCATTGATAGGCCCCGTACGCGTGTACGGGCCTATGGTCACCGCGTCCTGAAGTCGGTCAGTTCCAGGGAGGCGCGGACTTGTTGAGCCTGAGCTGGAACACCCCCGCCACCACCAGCAGCACCACACTGGCAACGACAGTCGACCATTTCGGCCTCCTACGCCAGGCCACCGCCGACACACACATCAGGTCCAGCGGAACCCAGCCGCCCAAGGTAGAGCCACCATGCCACGTCCTTGCCGAAGGCCCAGTCATCGTTGTCCGCCTTCACGCACAGCAGGACCGGCAAGGCGCCAATGGCATGGAAGACTCCCACATCGCCTCATAGAACATCTCGGATGCGTTCTTTCTCCCCTGCCGGGCCTGCTCGGGGCCCGGCAGGGTCTCTTCCATCGTGGTGTCTGGCCTTCCCGTGGTCTGCCGCGGCCGCGCGTCCCTGTTGTACAGGGGGGAGCATGTTCACCACCACAGACGGCCAGACGGGGCGTGAAGTTTGCCGCAGCGGACCGGTCGATTGTGGAACTCCTCGCGTATGGCGGCCAATTGGCAGCCAACCCAGGCTGGAGGGACCGCCGCCTCGGGCGCTGCCCGCAGGCACTGTTCTCCGGGGTGCTGCCCGAAGAGGCAATTCCGCTCCACCTCGGCGCACGCGTAGCTTCGTCGCGATAACGAGAACACACCCAGTGACGAGGAGAGAACACCATGCGTAAAGGCATTACTGAAGCCGCGATAGGCGTAGCCGCGTCCATCGCCCTTCTCGGCTGCACCGGCCAGGCATTCGCCGACAGTCACGGCACCGCCGCGCCCGCCAAGCTCACCGTGGCCGAGTACAAGAGCTGGCTGAAGAGGACTCCGGGAGCCTCCCCCACACTCAAGGCGTTCAGCAAGCTGCCTGCGGCAAAGCAGAATGCGTTCGTCGGCTACCTGCAGAACGCGAAAGTCTTCAAGGCGTTCACCGTTGCGCAGGACGGTGACATCCCGGGCCGCGCCGAGAAGACGACCCGCTACAACAAGGACGTCATCTTCACCAGCAGTACGACCGCCACAGCCTGCAAGGCCAAGCAGACCACCACCATCAGCCTGTCCGTCACGGCGACGGAGCGCATCTTCAACATCCCGGTTACCACTGCGTCGACCCAGCTGATCTACGAGACCGACAGCAAGCACCTGATCACCGGCAACGGCTGGAAGGCCGCTCACAAGGGCACCAACTTCAACGCCGCCTTCGCCATCAAGCCCTCCACCAGCGGCATCGCCCCGGAGGCCAACATGCTCGACGGCACCACCACCTGGACCGCCACCCCCAAATACAGGAGCGCCAGCACCAAGAGCATCAAGAAGTTCCAGGTTGTGACCGGACTCGGCGACCACGGCTGGCACTCCGCGCTCATCAACCTCGCGACCTGAGGTCCTACGCCGTTTCGTTCAGCATGTGCCAAGCCAGGCCGGCTCGCACCACGATGGACGGCACCGCACCACCATCCTGGACCCGCGCGCGGTCGTCCGCTCTGATATGGCCCTGCGGGACTTCCAGGGGCCAGGCCTCTCCAGCATCGGCAGCGTCGCCAGGATGACAAACTTCACGACATCGGTGGCTGGCTGCCGAGCGCTCTGTGCCGCCGGCCAGTGTTGTAGAAGTCGAGCCAGGGCGCGAGTGCTCGCGCGGGTTGGCCGTTGCTGATGAAGACCTTCCGGTAGGCCCATGCGGTCTGCAGAGCGCGACTTCTCCGCCGCCGGGCCGAACACCAAGTACATCTGCGACATCATGTACTTGACCGTCTGGGACGGTGAGTTTCTCTACCTCGCCACCGTGCTGGGCTGCTTCAGCCGCCGGGTGGTTGGCTGGTCGATCGCCGACCACATGCACCAGCCTGGCTGCCGACGCGATGCGCCTGGCAGCCGTCACCCGTGGCAGCCCCAATGGAGCCGTCTTCCGCTCCGATCATGGCGCTCAGGGCGGATTCAACTGATCGTCGCAACACCTCGTAGTCGGAGGTGGAGTGATGGGTGTTGGCCCGCAGCAGCGCAGAGTTCGTGAGTACCGGGGGCAAATGCCGTCGCCGGGCCGGCCAACGGTTGCGTGGCGTGAGGACCGCGTGCGGTTCTGGGCTGCGATCGCCCGGGGGCTCCGGTCGGAGGAAGCAGGAGTCGAGGCCGGGGTGTCGCCCGCGGTCGGGACAAGGTGGTTTCGCCACGCTGGCGGCGTGGGACCGAATCTCTCCCCGACGGTGTCGGGACGCTATCTGTCGTTTGCGGAGCGCGAGGACATCGCCGTGTGGCGGGCTCAGGACCTCGGGATCCGGGAGATCGCGCGTCGGCTGGGCCGCTCGCCGTCAACGATCTCGCGGGAGCTACGCCGCAACGCTTCAACGCGCACCTATCGTTTGGAGTATCGGGCGACCACCGCGCAGTGGCATGCCGAGCGCCGAGCACAGCGGCCGAAGACCGCGAAGCTGGCGGGGAATGCGCGGCTGTGTGGATACGTGCAGGACAGGCTCGCCGGGGCGATCCGGGCTGCGGACGGGAAGCTTGTGCCGGGGCCCGCAACGCCCCAGTGGAAGGGCCGCAACAAGCCCCGGCGGCAGGACCGGCGGTGGGCGACGTCGTGGAGTCCGCAGCAGATCTCGAACCGGCTCAAGGCCGACTTCCCCGATGATGAGTCCATGCGCATCTCCCACGAGGCGATCTACCAGGCCCTCTATGTCCAGGGCCGCGGCGCGCTGAAGCGCGAACTGGTCGCGTGCCTGCGCACCGGTCGTGCGTTGCGCGTTCCGCGCGCTCGAACGCGGCGGCGGCCTGGTGGTCATGTCACGCCCGAGGTCATGATCAGCGAACGACCGGCTGAGGCCGAGGACCGAGCGGTCCCAGGACACTGGGAAGGCGACCTGATCATCGGTTTGAACCGTTCGGCGATCGGCACGCTCGTCGAACGCACAACCAGGTTCACGATGCTGCTGCACCTGCCCCGAATGGACGGCTACGGCCTCGAACCACGGGTCAAGAACGGCCCGGCACTGGCCGGTCGCGGCGCCGAGGCCGTGAAGGACGCGATCGCTGACACGATCACTACGCTGCCCGAGCACCTGCGTCGGTCACTGACCTGGGACCGCGGCAAGGAGCTGGCCCAGCATGCTCAACTCCGCATGGACACCGGCTTGCAGATCTACTTCGCCGACCCGCACAGCCCATGGCAGCGGGGAACCAACGAGAACACGAACGGACTCCTTCGCCAGTACTTCCCGAAAGGCACGGACCTGTCGCGATGGGACGCCAGCGAACTCGAAGCCGTTGCCCTCGCACTCAACAACAGGCCCCGAAAAACCCTCGCCTGGAAGACACCCGCCGAAGCCCTCAACGAGCAACTACTCTTGATCCAAGAGACCGGTGTTGCGACGACCGGTTGAGCCCGGGCAGTGCATCTCGCGTGAACTCGCCGAATCCTCCTGCGTCAGGTACCGAGACGACGAAACGACCTGCTCGGCCCGCACTTTGCGTACGGGCCGAGCGGGTCTCGTCTTTGGCGTGGTGCCGTTGCATGGCTGCTTGCCGGTCCGGCGGTTGATGCCTACGATCCGGCACACTTCCCCGAGCTGTCCACTCCCTGCTCCGTGAGCCGGGAGTTTCCTTCCGCTTGCGGACCAGCGTCTTGGCGCCTGCGGTGATCGCTAGGACCCAAAGGTGGGCGGCCTTGCGGAGGGCGTTCCAACGTGTCAAGCCGCAGTGCAGGCATCGCCGTGGCGGGTGATGTAACTGTGGTGAACATAGGCGAACAGGGCTGCTTCAGTGCGGCAACTGACGCTGATCTTGGACATGATCTTGGTCAAGTGCGCTTTGACGGTGCGTTCGGCGATGCCGAGTTTACGGCTGATTTCGCGATTCGATGCCGCAGTAGACAGCGCCACGAGCACCTCGCATTCGCGCGCTGTCAGGGAACTGATGGCATTCGGATCTCCTGGTGTCGCCGGCGGCCCTTTGCGGTCACTGGACTGCCCTTTATCCGGCTGCTTGGCGTTGGTGAAAAGTTGCGACAAAACAGTCTTGCCTTCCCCGTGGTGTAGAACTGGATCGCTTTGAGTGATTCCCCCTAACGTGAAGCGTCGCAATCTTCCCGCGGTGCATATATGTCTTGTGCGCCGTGCAAATGCATCTTGCGCCTCACATGAACCGCGTCGCTGGGGAAAACCGCTGTAGCGCAGCTTGGTCAGTGACGCTTGGTCCGACGATCTCGGTGCTCAAGGACTGCGATGCTTCATCCAGCATGGCGTTGCAGTCAGATGCATCGCAGCCCAGCACAACCCAATAGGCCAGGCGGTCATCTGTCCTTGCTTCAGGCATCGCCATGACATGATTGCCTATCTGTTGAAGCAGGACCATGCGTTCGAGAAACGGCTGGTGGGCAGCCCCGGGGTGTACGGCGAGATTCTGGATGTGGCCGGTCATTGAAGAATAGGCGAAGTGGATCGCCGCCGCCCGTTGCCGGGTGGGAGTAAGGTCGGGCGTCTTGCCGGCGGCCAGGCGCGCAGCAATCTGGGGCAAGTCGATCCCGGTGGCCCGCTTGACCAGCGTTGGAACCAAGTCATGGGCTAGGTGGCCTTGAATGTCGACGATGAGCGGCCCCCGAGGGCTCAGCTTCATGGTGATGTGAAGTACTCCAGGCGCAACATCGATGGCCCGTACGGCACGTGTGACGGTTCCGCGGACGACGGGGTTGTGCAGCAGGCCGTCGTGAGCGTAGACGCAATGACGTATCGCCTGCTGGTTGGGCGTCGGGCCGAAGGTAGTCCGCGCGATGGCAACAATCCGGATCTCGCCGTCACTGAGGACGACGGTCTCAGCGGAAATGTAGGAACCGTCCGGATACTCCTCGACCACCATTTCCCCAAGGGGACTCGATGCATCTGATTGTGAGTCCCAGATCAAGCGCTCGCGCGCAGCCAATACCCCCTTCTGGCTATGGGCCAGAACAACTCCGGCTTCCACGTTGGTTCGTGGCCTAACCAGAACGGGATATCCGAGTAGGTCCGCATACGCGACGGCCGCCTCTGCATCGACGGCCTCTGCCCAGCGCGGCTGAGGCACCTGGTGCCGTGTCATTAGATTGCGAAGCGTGACCAGGTCAGTAAGCGTGGCTAAGGATGCCGCTGGGGCCGATGGAAGCTCCAGCCGGTCAGCGATGTGCGCCGCTGTAACCAGATGTTCCGGCAGGTAGGTGAGCACGCCACGAACTTCGTGGCGTGAGGCGTAGTTTTCGACCACGTCAACGGTGGTCGTACGTTCGGTGAGGTTGGCTGCAATGTGTCTCACCAGATATGGCCTGGCCCAGGCTGGGGCGGTGGTGTCGACGAGTACGACCGGGTGCGTGGCGGCAATCCCTGCAAGTAGAGATTCTGCGCCGGCCGCTGCTGATCCAGCTCCGAGGAGCATCAGGAGTTCAGACATCATTTCACCTCTGCGTGGTTTGGCGTGAAGCTGAGTCCCTCGACTGAACAGGACGAGCAGCGAAGAGAAGGTGCCGCGCGAAGGACGCGCACCGAGATCCGAGATGCGTAGGCGCGGCGACCAGTTCCGTTCTATTGCCCTCCCTGTGTATTGCGCGAGAGGTGATCGCTCGAACCATCGAGAGCAGTCTGGTTACCCGGGATTCCTTTCGGTTGACGTGCCTCAAGGCGCAAAACGCGTTCTAGGAGCTTTCCGCTTCGTTCGCACCCGACAATTTTGGGGCCGGACAGGGGTCGGCCCCGGCTAGGACAGGGGGACTCCGGCCGGGGCCGCTCCGGGTGCTGTTGCACCCAGGAGAAGCGGGAACCACGATGCCTCGGCGAACTACCGTTCACCACCATCATCTTGTTGCAATGCGAGGGGCGGAGGCCGGACGATATCGGAATATAATGGTGGTTTTCGACGGTCCCGACGGGGTGAGCCGTGTTGCGGACCCGGTCGGGGCCGCGCATAGTTGCGCTGCGGAAGTGGCAGGAACCGGGGGTGGAATGGGCGATGGCCGGGCACGGGGCTCAGGAGCATCCACACGGCGCCGACCGACTGTGTGAGGCTGGGGACCGTGTGTATTCCCGGGCCGTACGCCGTGGGCGGGTACCGCGCACGGACGCCGAGCCGGTCCCCTGTCTGCTGGAGCTTGCCCTGCTGCACCCGGACCCCGACGACATGGACTGGCTGGTGCCAACCTCCCCGCAGGAGGTCATGACCCGGCTGCTACGCGTGGTCTACGAGGAGGCCAGGGAGAGCCAGCGGCGGGTGGGTTCGGCGGTGGCCGCGTTCGAGCGGTACGCCGGTCTGGGCCGCCGGCTCCAGGTGCTGTCGGCTCCCGCCGAGGGCGCCGCGATCCGGGTCCTGGACGGGCTGTCCCGCATCCAGGCCGCGATGGACGAGGCCACCGCGGCGTGTACCACCGAGGTGCTGACCGTGCAGCCCGGCGGCATCCGGCGGGAGGACGAGCTGACCGAGGGACTGCACCGGGCGCTGACCCTGCGCGGCCGGGGCGTGCGCATGCGCGACCTGTACACGCACGTCGCCCGGCACGGGCAGGGGCTGCTCAACTACCTGGAGCTGATGGGTGACGCGGTGGAGGCCCGCACCCTGGACGAGGTCATCGACCGGCTGATCCTCTTCGACCGCACAGTTGCCTTCATCCCCGCGAACACGGACCGCACGATGGCCCTGGAGATCCGGCACCCCGCACTGGTCGAGTACCTGGTGACGGTCTTCGAACGGCTGTGGCGGCTCGCGCTGCCGCTGACCACCCCGCTGCCAGACACCGGCATCGAGGGCATCTCGCACCGCGAACGGTCCATCGCCGCGCTGCTCGCAGAGGGCCATCAGGACGCGGTGATCGCCGAGCGCCTCGGCATAAGCGTCCGTACCTGCCGGGCCCATATCGCCCGCCTCTCGGACACCCTGGGCGCGGCCAGCCGTACCCAACTCGGCGTGCGCATCGCCCACGTGGGCCTGGACGGACCCCCGCACCCCGGCCCGCTCATGATTCCTGATCAAGAATCCCCGCGCGTGCGATGAGATAACCGAGCTGCGCGCGGCTCTCGCTGCCGAGAGTGGCGGCGAGTTTGGCGATGTGGACGCGGGCGGTGCGGACGTTCAGGCCGAGGCGGTCGGCGATCACGGTGTCGGTGTGGCCTTCGACGAGGAGGGCGGCGATGGCCTGTTGGCGGGGGGTGACGCCGTTTAGGGACGCTTTCTGGACTGTCTGGGGGTACAGGGGGGTGGCCAGGTGCCAGAACCGGTCGAAGACGGTCACGAAGTACTCGACCAGTGCGGGGTGCCGGATCTCCAGGGCCATCGTGCGGTCCGTGTTCGCGGGGATGAAGGCGACCTGGCGGTCGAAGATGAGGAGCCGCTTGGTGACCTCGTTCAGGGTGCGGGCCTGTGCGTCGCCCCGCAGCCGTTCGTAGCGAGTGTGGACGGTGGGAGCGTGGCGAAGCGTGTGCTGGTACAGCGTGCGGATCCGGCCGCCGCGGTCCAGCAGAGCCTGGTCGCGTTCGAGGGCCAGGGCGAACAACGCGGGGGGCGTGCGGGTGTGGGTGGGGTGCGAGTGGATCGCGAGGAGCTCCTCGTCGGCGTCCGCCATCGCATGGGAGATGGCCTGGTTGATGCGGTCCAGCCCGCTGTGCATGCGGATCGCCGCGGGAGCGCCGGCGGCCCCGGCGCTCGGGGGCTGTGCCCGTAGCAGCGGAGCGAAGGCCTTGGTCAGGCGCGCCTCACGGCGTCGTTCGTCGGCGATGCGCTCCTCGGAGGTCCGCAGCAACTCGTGCAGGGCGACGGCCGCGGTGACAGGCTCCAGTCGGCTCGGGTCGTCGACGCTGGGCTGCAGCAGCCCGAACTTCAGCAGACAGGGCGCCCTCTCGGCCTCCGCGGCGGCCAGTCGGTCCTCGCGCAGCGCTCGTGCGTACAGCTCCGAACCTGCCGCGCACAGCTCCTCAGTGCCGTGCTCCGGGTGTGCTGGCGTGCTCACGCGTCCTCTTTCCGGATTCTGTGGATTCCCGACTCGCCGATGGGGTAGCTGAGTCGGGCGCGGCTATCGCTGCCGAGGGCGGCGACGAGCTTGGCGATGTGGAGGCGGGCGGTGCGGACGTTCACACGTCCCGGCCCGCGTCGGCGTCGCGGGCCGGGACGTGCCCCTCACACAGCGCGCGGGTGTAGAGCTCCAGACCCGCCTCGCGCAGCTCCTCCGGCCGCGGTCGTGCGCACGTGCGGTCACGTGTGGTTCTCCCCCTCGCCCCCTGCGGTTCAGGGTTCCCGTTTCAGGATTTCGGACTGAGCTATGAGAAAGCCAAGCTGGGCCCGGCTTCCGCTGCCCAGGGCCTGGGCGAGCTTGGCGATGTGGGCGCGGCAGGTGCGGACGTTCATGCCCAGGCGGCGGGCGATGGCCTCGTCGACATGGCCCTCGATCAGGAGCTTGGCGATGGAGTGCTGGATGTCGGTGATGCCGTCGGGCGCGGTCTCGTAGGGCGCGCCGGCGCTCAGCGGTACCGCCCGGTTCCACATGAACTCGAACACTTTGATCAGGTAGCGCACCAGTCCGGGGTGACGGAGTTCCAGGGCCACCTGCCGGTCGTCCCGGATGGGGATGAACGCCACGGTGTCGTCGCAGATGATGAGCCGCTCCACCAGTTCGTCGATGGTGCGGTACTCCACCTTGCCGGCGGCGAACTGGTCCACCCAGGCCAGCCGTTCGGGGCTGTATCTGGCGGTGTGCTGGTAGAGGGTCCGGATCCGGACTCCTCGGTCGATCAGGGGCCTGTCCCGTTCGAGTGCTTCGATGAGCCTGCGTTCGGGGTGGCGATGGGCCGGTTGGACCGTGAGGACTTCGTTCTGGCACTGGGCCGTCGCCAGGTCGAGTGCCGCGTTGATCCGGTCGAGGCCTTCCAGCACGGTGACGGCGTGCGCGGACGTCGTCGTCTGAGCGCTGAGGTCCATGAACGGCTCGAACGCCTCAGCCAGTTCGGTTGACAACTGCCTGCGCTTGGTGATTTCGCGCTCGAGGGGGTTGAGCCGCAGGGCCAGGGCGACCGATGCGGGGACGGGCCGCAGCCAGTTCGGGTCCTCGGGATCGGGATGGAGGAGGTCGAACTCCATCAGACAGGGGGCGACCTCCGCGTCCGCGCGGGCGATACGGCCCGTGCGCAGCGCGTTCGCGTAGAGACGGCTGCCTGCCTCGCACAGATCGGTCAAGGCATGGGGATGTGTCTCTTTAATGCGATTCGTCACCAAATCTCCACCCCCCAGGGTCCTGAACATGCAGGAACATGATGCACTGAATGTGTGGCCATGACGTGCCCGAATGAGCCATCGTCTTGTTCGACGGGGGAAGAGGGGACTTTCAAGTGAGGACGAAGCCGACTATGCGAAAGAGAATGCTTCGCTCGATACTTGTCGCCGCCTTCTCCGCCGTTGTGGCCTTCGGATCGCTGAGTGGCCTCTCTGGCGCGAAGGGTGACGTGCGAGCGGACACCGCTTGGTCTGTCACGGCCAATACAGACCAAACCGACGCGGGCACCGCTGCCGCCTTCCCAGACGACACCGCGTGGAGTTGACGTGACGACTCCACCAGACGACCGCTCCTTCCGCCGCGAAATGGCCACCGCCTACCGTTCGGGCTGGCACTTCATCGACCTGATCACCGCCATCCCCCACAGCGGTGACTCGCTGATGGTGACCGTGTTCGGAGAGCCGGTCGTCGTCACCCGTGACGAGGAAGAGGACGTACGGGCGTACCGGTGTCTGCGCAAGCCCCGCGGGGCGCCGCAGCCGGTCCGGTGTGCCATCCGGTACGGCATGATCTTTGTGAACCTGGACCAACGTGACCACCGGCTGGCAGAACCGGAGGTCGCGGACTTGAGGACCATTTCGGCCACCCCCCGCAGTGCCTGACGCGATTCCCCCGTCGTAAAAAGATCGCTCAGGTACTTCCCCCCGCAGCGGGGGGGGGGGGGGGGGGGGGGGGGGGGGGGGGGGGGGGGGGGGGGGGGGGGGGGGGGGGGGGGGGGGGGGGGGGGGGGGGGGGGGGGGGGG
>NZ_JBWKFN010000003.1:164702-482149 GCF_056434245.1 Streptomyces sp. NPDC044064 | reverse complement strand
GCACGCGAGCTGTGCACCGCCCCCGCCGACTCGCCCCCCGCCCCCACCCCCCGCCGGGCCTCCTCCCCCCCCCCCCCCCCCCCCCCCCCCCCCCCCAGTCCCGAGATCATCACCGTGGCAACGGCCGCGGATCAGTCCTCGGAGGCGTGCTCCTCCAGCGACTTCAGCGCCGGGTCGAGGACGACGTCCTCGTCACGGTGAGTGGTCGGCTCCTCCGGGAAGTGGCAGGCCGTCAGGTGGCCGTCCCGGTTCCCGGAGATCTGGACCAGCGGCGGCTCCTCGCTCGCGCACTTGTCCTGGGCCTTCCAGCAGCGGGTGCGGAAGCGGCAGCCGGACGGCGGGGAGATCGGCGACGGGACGTCACCGGAGAGCCGGATCCGCTCGCGGTCCTCGTCCTCGACCCCGACCTCGGGGACGGCCGACAGCAGGGCGTGCGTGTACGGGTGGCGGGGGCGGTTGTAGATCGCCTCCCGGTCGCCGACCTCGACCACCTTGCCGAGGTACATCACTGCGACGCGCTGCGAGAAGTGCCGCACGATGGCGAGGTCGTGGGCGATGAACAGGAACGCGATGCCCAGTTCCTTCTGGACCTCCTGGAGCAGGTTCACCACCTGCGCCTGGATGGACACGTCGAGCGCGGAGACCGGCTCGTCCGCCACGATCAGCTTCGGGTTCAGCGCCAGGGCACGGGCGACGCCGATGCGCTGACGCTGGCCGCCGGAGAACTCGTGCGGGAAGCGGTTGTAGTGCTCCGGGTTCAGGCCGACGAGCTCCAGCAGCTCCCGGACCTTCTTCTCCCGGCCGCCCGCGGGCTCGATCCCGTTGACCTCCATCGGCGACTTGATGATCGTGCCGACGGTCTGGCGCGGGTTCAGCGAGGAGTACGGGTCCTGGAAGATCATCTGGATCTCGGACCGCACGGGCGCCAGCTGACGGCGCGAGGCCCGGGTGATGTCCTGCCCGGCGTAGGTGATGCTGCCGCCGGTCGGCTCCAGCAGGCGGGTGATGAGCCGGCCCGTGGTCGACTTGCCGCAGCCGGACTCGCCGACCAGACCGACGCTCTCGCCGACGCCGACCGTCAGGTCGATGCCGTCGACGGCCTGCACCGCGCCGACCTTCCGCTTGATCGGAAAGCCGCCGTAGATCGGGAAGTGCTTGGTCAGGCCCTTGACCTCGAGGAGGGTCTCCGACGAGGTCGTGGTGGAACCCTGCTGCTCGGGGAGGGTGAGGTTGTCGCTCATGTCTCGGTTCTCCCTAGCGCAGCCGGGGCTGGATCTGGTCGATGAAGATGGTCTGCTTCTGCTCGGCCGTGAGGTGGCACGCGGCGGCGCGTCCGTCGGCCAGCGCCGGACGGGTGTCCGAGCAGAGGCTGCCCTGCACCTCGTCCTTGAACGCGCAGCGCGGGTGGAAGCGGCAGCCCGACGGCGGGTTGAGCAGCGAGGGCGGGCTGCCGGGGATCGGCGACAGCTTCTCGTGCAGGTCGCCGTCCAGGCGCGGCATCGAGCTGAGCAGGCCCCAGGTGTAGGGGTGCTTCGGCTCGTGCAGCACCTCGCGGACGCTGCCGCGCTCCACGGCCCGGCCGGCGTACATCACCAGCAGGTCGTCGGCCATGTGGGAGATGACGCCCAGGTCGTGGGTGATGAAGATGATCGCGGAGCCGAACTCCTGCTGCAGGTCCTTGAGCAGGTCCAGGATCTGCGCCTGCACGGTCACGTCGAGCGCGGTGGTCGGCTCGTCGGCGATCAGCAGGTCGGGGTCGCACATCAGCGCCATGGCGATCATCGCGCGCTGGCGCATACCGCCGGAGAACTGGTGCGGGTAGTCGTCGAAGCGGACCTTGGGCTGCGGGATGCCGACCTTCTCCAGCATCTGGATGGCCCGGTCCTTCGCCTCCTTCTTGGAGGCGCCGCGGTGCTTCATGAACGGCTCGGACAGCTGGCGGCCCACCGTGTAGAACGGCGACAGCGCGGTCAGCGGGTCCTGGAAGATCATCGCCATCTTGTTGCCGCGGAGCTGCTCGAGCTCCTTCTCTTTGGCGGTGACGAGTTCCTTGCCGTCGAGGACGATCTCGCCGTCGACGGTCGAGGTGCGGGGGTTGTGCAGGCCCAGGATCGTCAGGTTGGTGACGGACTTGCCGGAGCCGGACTCGCCCACGATGCCCAGGGTCTTGCCGCGCTCGACGTCGAAGGAGAGGCCGTCGACGGCCCTGACGATGCCGTCCTCGGTGGAGAACTGCACCTTCAGATCGCGGACCGACAGGAAGCTCTCCGCACCGGTCGGGGCCGGAGTGCCCTCGGTCTTGGTCAGTGTGGTCACGGTGGTTCGTTCTTCCTAGGAGAGCCGGACGCGCGGGTCGATCCAGGCGTACGCGATGTCGGTGAGGATGTTGAAGAGCAGGATGAAGAAGGCACCGAACAACATGACGCCCATGGTCAGCGGGAGGTCCTTGTGGACCGCGCCGTCCACCGCGAGCCGACCGATTCCCTGGAGGGAGAAGGTGATCTCGGTGACGACGGCACCGCCGAGCATGCTGCTGAGGTCGATACCGAGCACGGTGACGATCGGGATCATCGAGCCGCGCCAGGCGTAACGGAAGAAGACGTACTTGCGCGACATGCCCTTCGCGCGGGCGGTGCGGACGTGCTCCTCGGCGAGCTGCTCGATCATCGAGGAACGTGCCATACGGGTGTACTGCGCGGTGAAGATGGTGGCCATCACCAGCGTGGGCAGCAGCATGCCGGTGAACCAGCCCCACGGGTCCTGGGTGATCGGCACGTACTGGGGGTTCTCCATCCAGCCCGTGCTGTAGACGAAGATGATCAGGACGATCGGACCCAGGAAGTAGATCTGGAACGAGCTGAGCACCATCGACGCGCCCGTGGCGATCTTGTCCACCATCGAGCCTCGCCGGAAGGCGGCGATCATGCCGGCGCCCACACCGACCACGAGGAAGACGACCGCACCACCGAGGGTGAGGGTCAGCGTCGTCGGGAAGCGGTCCATGATCGTGCCCCAGACCATGTCGCCCGAGTAGAACGACTGCCCGAGGCACGGGGCGCTGCAGTGTCCGGTCGGGAAGTCACGGCCCATCACGATGCCGGTCATGAAGTCCCAGAACTGCTGGACGATGGGCAGGTTGAGACCGAGGGCCTGGCGGATGTCCTCCAGTCTCTGAGGAGAGCAGTCCTTGCCACAGGCCAGGGAGGCGTAATCGGAAGGTGCGGCGACAAACAGGAAGAACGTCGCGGCGGAAATGAGGAACAGGGTGACCAGGGCACCGACCGTGCGCCGGATGATGAACTGAAGCATGGCGGGAGGGCTGCTCTCTGCGGAGACGAGTGGGAGGTTTCACGGAGGTGCGGGGACGCGCTCCGCCTGGTGCGCGTCCCCGCGATCAGCCGTAGAGAGTTACGACTTCTTCAGGAACAGGTGGTTGATGTCGATGAGGCTCGACACCGACCCGTAGCGGGCGCCGCCCACGTTGGACCCGGAGAGCTGGAACTGCTTGGTGTACCACAGCGGAGCGGCCGGCAGGACCTTCTCCATCAGGTAGTGCTGGGCTTCCTTCCAGGTCTTCGCGGCCGCGGCCGGCTGCTGGGTCAGCGCCTTCTTGATGAGGGCGTCGACCTTCGGGTCCTTGACGTGCGAGTAGTTCGGCGCACCGTCGGCGACCTGGGAGCCGTCGTAGACCGGCGTGACCACGGTGGACGGGGTCGGGTAGTCCTGGCCCCAGCCCGTGATGTACATGTCGTACGGGTTGTTCAGCTTGCCGATCTGCTCGTAGTAGCTGGCGGCGTCGACCTCCTTGGAGACGACGTCGAAGCCGGCCTTGGTCAGCGCGTCCTCGATGGCGACCTTGCGCTTCTGGCCGTTCTCGCTGTTGCCGTAGGCGAAGACGACCTTCTTCTCGGCCGCCGGGACGCTCTTGAGGAGCTCCTTGGCCTTGGCGATGTTGCCCTGCGGCGTCGCCAGACGGCCGTACGGGTCGTACTTGGCCTCGTAGCCCGGCAGGGTCGGCGCGAAGTAGTTCGGGGCCACGTCGCCGCCGTAGACACCGCCCTCACCGGCGATGAGCGACTTGGAGTTCACCGCGTAGGAGATGGCCTGACGGACCTTGAGGTTCTTCACGCGGTCCAGGTTGAACGTCAGCTGCATCACGTAGGGCTGGTAGCCCTTGACCGTGCGCTTGTTGACGGCCGGGTTCTTGATGACGTCCTGGATCTGCGTGGCCTCGACGCCGCCGGTGAGCTGGATGGCGTTCTTGTCGTCGCCCTGGTCGGCGATCAGACGCTTGGTCTGGGTCGACTCGGTGACGCCGAACTGGAAGTTGAAGCCGTCCACGTACTGGTGGCGCACGGAGTCGGTCTTCGGGTCCCAGTTGCTGTTCTTGACGAGCACCAGGGACTTGCCGTTCTTGTACGACTGGATCTTGTACGGACCGGTGGCGACCGGGGTCTTGTCGTACTTCTCCTTGGTGTCGTCCTTCGCCGGGACGATGGCGTAGCCGGCCATGGCCAGGGTCTGCGGCAGGTCCGGACGCGGCTGGTCGAAGTGGAAGACGACCGTCTTGTCGTCCGGCGTGTCCAGGACCGACTTCGGCAGGTGCTTCTTGCCGAAGCCACCGTCCGGCAGCGCCTTGCGGTAGTCGGCGCCGCTCAGCCAGGTCTGCAGGTAGGTCGGGCCGTCGAAGATGAACTTCGCGTACAGACGCTCGACGGAGTGGCGGACGTCGGCGGACGTGATGACGTTGCCCTTGGCGTCCTTGATGCCGTCCTTGAGGGTGAACGTCCAGGTCTTGCCGCCGTCCGACATCTTGCCGGAGTCGGTCGCCAGGTCACCCGCGACCGAGATGTTGCCCTTGTCGTCCTCCTGGAACTGGGTCAGGCGACGGAAGAGCAGGTTGGCGACCTGGCCGGCGTCGGAGACGTAGGTCTGGCCCGGGTCCAGGTGCGAGAGGCCCGCCTCCTGGTAGACCGTGATGGTGCCGCCGCTCTGGGCACCGGCGATCTCCGCGGCCGGACCGGTGGAGCCGGCAGCGTCGACGTACTTGACCGCCTTCGACTGGACCGAGGCTTCCTTCTGGTCCTTCTTGGAGTTCGCGCCGGTGTTGGTGCCCTTGTTCTCGGAGCACCCGGTGAGCGCGAGGGAACCGGCCGCGATGGCGACGACGATGGCCTGCGCTCTGCGCGAGCTGAACGACTTCATGAGGCGAATGCACCTACCTGTCGGTTGTTATCCATGAGTACTGCCTGACGCGGCTGGTAGGCCGACTCGGGGGTGGCAGTCATCCCCCCTCCAGCGGACGAACTACCGCCCGGACTTGGGGTCGAACGCGTCCCGCACCGAGTCTCCGAGGAGATTGAAGGCCAGGACGAAGATCACCAGCGCCACACCCGGGAAGAAGATGAACGACGGGTCCTGCTCGGCGTACTTGGCGCCGTTGGCGAACAGCCGTCCCCAGTCCGGGGTCGGCTCGACGAAGCCGACGCCCGCGAAGGAGAGGAAGGCAATGGTGAGGATGGTGCTGGGCAGGTTGTACGTGAACTGCACCAGGATCGGCGTCACCACGTTCGGCAGGATCTCCTTGCGGACGATCCGCCAGGGCGAGGCACCGGAGACCTTGGCGGCCTCCACGAACTCACGCTCGCGCAGGGACAGCACGGTCGAGCGGACCAGTCGGGCCATACCCATCCAGCCGAGCACCCAGAGCACGATCAGCATCGCCACAGCGCGGAAGTACGTCGGGGTCTCCTCCCGCGGGTCCACGAAGAACGCGGTCACCACGGGCATGAAGGCGATGAAGAAGAGCTGCTGCGGGAAGGCGAGGAAGAAGTCGGTGACCCGGCCGATCCAGTAGTCGGTCCTGCCCCCGAAGTAGCCGCCGATCAGTCCGAGGATGATGCCCGTGACCATCATCAGGACGGTCACGCCGAGCGCCATGAACAGCGAGGTGCGCATGCCGTACACCAGCATCGCGAAGATGTCGCGGCCGTACTGCGGCTCGACGCCGAACCAGTGCGTTCCGGACAGACCGCCGAAGTAACCGAGCGGCAGACCGAAGTCGTCCAGGACGGGGGTGTCCTGGTAGCTGGGGTCCTGCCCGTACAGCGCGTACGGGTCCGTCCCGCTGAGCTTGGTCAGCAGCGGCGCGGCCAGCGCGACCACGAAGTAGAAAATCACTATCGCGGCGCAGATGACACCGGTACGGTCACGCTTGAAGCGCTGCCACATCAACTGGCCGGGAGAGCGACCCTCGAGCGTCTTCTCCTCCTTGGCAGGAGTGGGCTTCGTCTCGAGTTCGGGCTCCAAGGCAACCGACGGCCCGGAGCCTTCAGCCTTGGCGGGACTGGTCATGTGTGTTCTTCCCCCGGGGGGTTGGAGAGTCGAGCGCAGCGCAGATACCGGAGAGTTCTGCGGTTTGGGGGAACTTTCGCCAATGTGTTCAACGCGCGTCAAGGGCGGACGACATAGGGATGTCCCTACGTTCAATATTTTGAGCAAAAATTGCAAAGATCGACACCTGTACGCGCTTGACATGAACTGACGCAGTCCGGCAAAACGGACAACCTGTCCCGTTTTCCCGTTTACATGTCCGAAACTTGACGCGCAGGTCCCCGGTATGCGAACACTCGCCCCCACATCGCCCCGCTGACCGGATCGGTCCAGCGCATGAATACCCGCGCGCGGCACGTCCATACCTGCGGGTACGCCGAAGGCCCGGCCCTCCGGTAGGCGGAGGACCGGGTCCTACGGGGTCTCAGGAGGCGTCAGCCGTGCTTGGCGCGGCTCGCGGCGCGGGCGCGCTCGCGGGCGTCCAGGTTCACCTTGCGGATGCGGACCGCCTCCGGGGTGACCTCCACGCACTCGTCGTCGCGGCAGAACTCCAGGGACTGCTCCAGGGAGAGCTTGCGCGGCGGGACGATGGCCTCGAACGAGTCGGCCGAGGACGACCGCATGTTCGTGAGCTTCTTCTCCTTGGTGATGTTCACGTCCATGTCGTCGGAGCGCGAGTTCTCACCGACGATCATGCCCTCGTACACCTCGGTGCCCGGGTCGGTGAACAGGACGCCGCGCTCCTGGAGGTTCGTCATCGCGAACGCGGTGACGGCGCCGGAGCGGTCGGCGACCAGGGAACCGTTGTTGCGGGTCTGGAGCGTGCCGAACCAGGGCTCGAAGCCCTCGTGGATGGAGTGGCCGATGCCCGTGCCGCGGGTCTGGGTCAGGAATTCGGTACGGAAGCCGATCAGACCGCGGGAGGGCACCACGAACTCCATGCGCACCCAGCCGGAGCCGTGGTTCGACATGTTGTCCATCCGGCCCTTGCGGACGCCCATGAGCTGCGTGACGGCGCCCATGTGCTCCTCGGGCACGTCGATCGTCATGCGCTCGACGGGCTCGTAGGTCTTGCCGTCGACCTGCTTGGTGACGACCTGGGGCTTGCCGATGGTCAGCTCGAAGCCCTCGCGGCGCATCTGCTCGACCAGGATGGCGAGCGCCAGCTCACCACGGCCCTGGACCTCCCAGGCGTCCGGGCGCTCGGTGTCGAGCACGCGGAGCGAGACGTTACCGATCAGCTCACGGTCCAGGCGGTCCTTGACCTGGCGGGCGGTGACCTTGCGGTCCTTGACCACCGCCTTCGCGTCGGCGCCCTTGCCGGTGCCGCCGCGGCCGACCAGCGGGGAGGTGTTGGTGCCGATGACCATGGAGATGGCCGGCTCGTCGACCGTGATCAGCGGGAGCGGGACCGGGTTCTCGGTGTCGGCGAGGGTCTCGCCGATCATGATCTCCGGGATACCGGCGACGGCGCAGATGTCACCCGGACCGGCCACCTCCGCCGGCTTGCGGGTGAGCGCCTCGGTCATCATCAGCTCGGTGATCCGGACGTTGCTGATCGACCCGTCGCGCTTGATCCAGGCCACCGTCTGGCCCTTGCGCAGCTCGCCCTGCTCGACGCGGAGCAGCGCGATACGGCCGAGGAAGTTGTCGGCGTCCAGGTTGGTGACGTGGGCCTGGAGCGGGGCTTCCTCGTCGTACGTCGGGGCCGGGATGTGCGCCAGGATCGTGGAGAAGAACGGCTCCAGGCTGGTGGAGTCCGACGGGACCGTGCCGTTGTCCGGCTTGGTCAGCGAGGCGACGCCGTCACGGCCGCAGGCGTAGACGATCGGGAACTCGATCTGCTCCTCGTCCGCGTCCAGGTCGAGGAAGAGGTCGTAGGTCTCGTTGACGACCTCGTCGATGCGGGAGTCCGGGCGGTCCGTCTTGTTGATGCACAGGATGACGGGCAGGCGCTGCTGCAGGGCCTTGCGCAGCACGAAGCGGGTCTGCGGCAGCGGGCCCTCGGAGGCGTCCACCAGCAGCACGACGCCGTCGACCATCGACAGGCCGCGTTCGACCTCGCCGCCGAAGTCGGCGTGGCCGGGGGTGTCGATGATGTTGATGGTGATCGGCTCGCCGCCGTCCTTGGGGTGGTACTTCACCGCCGTGTTCTTGGCGAGGATCGTGATGCCCTTCTCACGCTCCAGGTCGTTCGAGTCCATGACTCGGTCGTCGACCTGCTCGAGCTGGTGGGCGGCGAAGGCACCGGCCTGCTTCAGCATGCCGTCGACGATGGTCGTCTTGCCGTGGTCGACGTGAGCGACGATGGCGACGTTGCGGATGTCGTGGCGCGTGGCCATATTGCGACGTACTCCCGGAGTGTGAGGAAGGCCCTCTGCGTACGTCCGTGTGACGCGGGCCCTGCCGGGCTTGACATGCCACGGCCTCACCCCATGTTACGTGGCCCTGAGGGGGTCGGCCTCCCCAGGGCCAAGGCGGTCTCAGCTGCCGGACGGACTCGGCGAGACCTTGGCGCCCTTCTTGAGGAATCCCATGTCCTCGTAGACGGGTGTCTGGAACCCGAACGCACCCGCGTTGACCAGGTCCTTTCGGGCTCCGACCAGCTGCGGGCGCTGGTAGAGGGGGATGGAACCGGCCGTCGCCCAGATCCGGGAGTCCGCCTTGCGGATCAGGGCCCGCGCCTCGTCCTCGTCCAGCGCCGAGGCGGCCTGGTCGAAGAGCTGGTCGACCTGGTCGGTGCCGACCCGGGTGAAGTTCTGCTCGACGTTCACCGAGCCGTCGGCGGCCGGAACCGGCTTGGCGTAGATCGGCCGGGCGTCGGTGGCGGGGAAGGCCGAGGACGGCCAGGAGTACAGGGCGAGGTCGTAGTCGCCCGCGGCGACGTGGTCCTTGAAGTAGCTCTCGTCGGAGACCTTGATGATCGTGGTGCGGATGCCCACCCTGTCGAGCATCGCCGCGATCCGCTCGGCGACGGAGTTCAGGGTCTCGGAGCCGGGCCCCGAGGGGAGCACGAAGCGCAGGGCGAGCGCCTTGCCGTCCTTGGCCAGCGGACCGGTCATGGCACCGGCCGGGGCCGCCGTACCCTTCGGGGCGTAGGCGCCGGGCGCGCCGCCCTGACCGCCGTTGTACTGCTTGCCGTCCTGCGAGAGGTGCTTGCCGCCCTCGTCGCCCTTCTCCCGCTTCTCCTCGGCCGACTCGTGGTGCTTGCCCTTGCCGTCCGTGCCCTTGTCGTCCTCGCCGACGATGTACTGGCCGTCGTCGCCGCCGTCGGACTCGTCCTCCTCCTTCTGCTTCTTCTTCGTGCTCTCGGCACCGGCCGCCTTCTCGGTCTTCTTCTCCTCCTTGACCGGTCCGCCGAGCACCCAGCCGGCGTCCGCGAGCAGTGCCGCGGCCTCCTTGGTGTCCACGCCGCCCAGGGCGCCGCTGTTGTCGACGTAGTCGGCCTGACCGGACAGGGCGAGGTGACTGCCGACCGGGACGGCCGGCAGGCCGAGCGGGGTCAGCACGAGCTTGGCCAGTTCCTCGCGGTCGATCGCGTGGGCGACGGCCCGGCGGACCCGCTCGTCGGCGAGGGGGCCCTCGGCACCGTTGAGGGCGAGCTGGGTGTAGGCGGGCTCCAGCGACTTGCGGACGTCGAAGGCGTGCAGCTTCTCCTGCTGCTCCAGGTACCGGGTGATGGCCCGGCTCAGCTTCTTCTTGCCGGCCTTGACCTCGTCGGAGTCGAAGCCGTGCGCGAGGGCCCAGGAGCGCAGCTTCTTGGCGGAGGTCTTGCCGGCCCCCTGCAGCGGGGTGCCGGTGCCGCCCTGGCGGGAGGCGAGGTTGATCCGCTCGGCCTCGGCCGGGTCGATGTCGGCGAGGTCCACGGTTCCGTCGGCGAGCGCCGCCGCCCGCTTGTCGCGGTCCACGGCGTGCAGCACGATCTCGTTGAGCTTGGCGGGCTTGCCCCACCAGCGCGGGTTGCGGGTGAGGACGATGTCCTTGGCGGCGGTGTCGACCTTCTCGACCTTGAAGGGGCCCGCGGTGACGTTCAGCTTGCGGCGGGCGCCGTCGTTGAAGGCGTCCGGGGTGCCCATGACGTCCTTCGGGTACAGCGGGGAGAACAGCGACTTCCAGTCGGCGTAGGGCCGGGAGAAGGTGACGCGGACCTGGAGGTCGTTCGCGCCGCGCTCGATCTTCTCGATGCGGTCGTAGCCGGCGTTGCGGGCGGTCCAGTAGGCGCTGTCCTTTCCGGACAGGGCGCGCCACTGGGCGACGAAGTCGGCGGCGCCGATCTCCCGGCCGTCGCTCCAGACGGCCTGCTGGTTCAGCTTGTACAGCACGACCTGGCGCGGCTCGGTCTCGATGACCTTGGCGGACTCCAGATAGGCGGGGTTGGCCACCGGGCGCCCGGTGGCGTCGAGGCGGAACATCGACGGCAGCACGGCCTGGGCGACCCGGTTGGTGCCCGCGTCGGCGTCCGCCTGAAACGAGTTCAGGGTCTCCGGTACGGCGTCCACGGCCCACTTCAGAGTGCCGCCCTCGGCCACCTGGTCGCGGGCGACGGGGTCGATGTCCTGCCCGGCCAGGGGCCGGCTCGGCTGCTCGTCGGAGCCGCAGCCGGCGAGCAGGGACGCCGCGAGGGCCCCCGCGGTGAGGAACGCGGCCGAGCGCAGGACGCTCCGCTGGCTGTGCCGAGGTGCGACTGCGTCGCGGGGCCCCGATGCGTCGTCGGCCGTCTGCGGCTCCGTGGTGGCCGGTCGTGCCCCGCGGCGGAGCCGCATGTCGATGGCGCCCCGCGCCCCTTCGGGGCGCTGCCCAGCGCCGACGCCGTCGTGGGACATCTCTGCTACCTCCGGGAAGCCGCGGGCGTTATGATCACTTTTGGCCGTATATGGAGCTGATCAGATCTATGCGCCCAGTGAAGAGGAAAGGATCCGGCAACAGCGGGCGACACGGCGACGACGGAAAGTAAGCCACCCGTGCGGCGCAACACACCCGGAGATGCACCCACGCGACTCCGCCAATCGATGCACATGTCTTCACAGCGACAGGTGTGACGCGCAACACTCCAAGGCGCATGAACGTTGCCGCCCAGGGCCCGCAGGACCCGTGGAAGTGAGGGCAAGTCATGTCCGTGCACGACGAACTGACAACCGTCCAGCGCAGCCTCGACGATCTGTACCGGTCGCTCGGGCGCCTGGAGAAGCAGCTGGGCACCGGTGGCCTGGAGATGCGCCGGGTCCGGATGGACGCCGACCATCTGCGCGAGAGCCTGGCACTGCTGCGGGACGCAGCCCGCAGCCCGGGCACCCCGAGCCGGCCCGACCTCGTCACCATCTCCGACACGCCGTACGACATCAGCCTGTGGACGGACTCTGACGACGAAGGCCTGGGCGCCAGCGACCGGCACGCTCCCTGAACCGAACCGACCGGAGTCCCCCTTGGCGACTGGTACGGAACCCCAACAGAACAGCGGCGGCGTACGTTCGCGTACGCGCGCCGCGATCGACGCACCGCATCTGCGGACCGACCGCTGGTGGCTGGCGCCCGCCGTCACCGCGGCCGGTCTGTTCGCCTTCGTCGTCTACTCGACCTGGCGGGCCTTCGCGAACGCGCACTACTACGCGGCGCCGTACGTCTCCCCGTTCTACTCGCCGTGCCTGGCGCAGAACTGCGCGACCATGCACGCGGGGCCGAACGCCGACCTCTTCGGGAGCTGGTGGGCCATCTCCCCCGCCGTCATCATCCTGATCTTCCCGCTCGGCTTCCGGCTGACCTGCTACTACTACCGCAAGGCCTACTACCGCAGCTTCTGGGCGTCCCCGCCCGCCTGCGCGGTGGCCGAGCCGCACCGTACGTACACCGGGGAGAGCCGCTTCCCGCTGATCCTGCAGAACGTCCACCGGTACTTCTTCTTCGCCGCCCTGCTGGTCGCCGGCGTGCTGACCTACGACACCGTGCTGTCCTTCCGCGACGAGCACTACCGCTGGGGCCACATGGGCCTCGGCACCCTGGTCTTCCTGGTCAACATCGTGCTGATCTGGGCGTACACGATCTCCTGCCACTCCTGCCGGCACATCGTCGGCGGCAAGCTCAAGCACTTCTCGAAGCATCCCGTGCGCTACAAGGCGTGGCAGTTCGTCGGAAGGCTCAACGCCCGGCACATGCAGCTCGCCTGGGCGTCGCTGCTGAGCGTGGCGCTCGCCGACTTCTACGTCTATCTCGTCGCGTCCGGAGTCTTCGACGATCCGCGCTTCTTCTAGTGAGGGACTGACTGATGTCCGTGGTGGACCGGCAGGAGTGGGACGTCGTCGTGGTCGGTGCCGGCGGCGCCGGGCTGCGGGCCGCGATCGAGGCGCGGGAGCGGGGCGCCCGTACGGCGGTGATCTGCAAGTCGCTGTTCGGCAAGGCGCACACGGTGATGGCCGAGGGCGGCATCGCGGCGGCCATGGCCAACGTCAACGAGCACGACAACTGGCAGGTCCACTTCCGCGACACCCTGCGTGGCGGCAAGTTCCTCAACCAGTGGCGGATGGCCGAACTGCACGCGCAGGAGGCCCCGGACCGGGTGTGGGAACTGGAGACCTGGGGCGCGCTGTTCGACCGTACGAAGGACGGGAAGATCTCGCAGCGCAACTTCGGCGGCCACGAGTACCCGCGGCTCGCGCACGTGGGCGACCGTACGGGTCTGGAGCTGATCCGCACCCTCCAGCAGAAGATCGTCGCGCTGCAGCAGGAGGACCGGAGGGAGACCGGGGACTACGAGTCCCGGCTGAAGGTCTTCCAGGAGTGCACGGTCACCAGGGTCCTGAAGGACGGCGAGCGGATCTCCGGGGTCTTCGCGTACGACCGCGAGTCCGGCCGCTTCTTCGTCCTCGAGGCGCCCGCGGTGGTCGTGGCGACCGGCGGGATCGGCAAGTCCTTCAAGGTGACGTCCAACTCGTGGGAGTACACGGGCGACGGGCACGCGCTGGCGCTGCTCGCCGGGGCGCCGCTGCTGAACATGGAGTTCGTGCAGTTCCATCCGACCGGCATGGTCTGGCCGCCGTCGGTGAAGGGCATCCTCGTCACCGAGTCGGTGCGCGGCGACGGCGGGGTGCTGCGCAACTCCGAGGGCAAGCGGTTCATGTTCGACTACATCCCCGACGTCTTCAAGGAGAAGTACGCCGAGTCGGAGGAGGAGGGCGACCGCTGGTACGACGACCCGGACCACAACCGGCGTCCCCCGGAGCTGCTCCCCCGCGACGAGGTGGCCCGGGCGATCAACTCCGAGGTGAAGGCGGGCCGCGGCTCCCCGCACGGCGGGGTCTTCCTGGACGTGTCGACGCGTATGCCGGCCGAGGTGATCAAGCGCCGGCTGCCCTCCATGTACCACCAGTTCAAGGAGCTGGCGGACGTCGACATCACGGCGGAGCCGATGGAGGTCGGGCCGACCTGCCACTACGTGATGGGCGGCATCGCGGTCGACTCCGAGACGGCGGCGGCCCGCGGGGTGCCGGGGCTGTTCGCGGCGGGTGAGGTCGCGGGCGGTATGCACGGCTCCAACCGGCTGGGCGGCAACTCGCTCTCCGACCTGCTGGTGTTCGGGCGCCGGGCCGGCTGGCACGCGGCCGAGTACGCGGCGGGCGCGGCCGAGCGCCCCCGCGTCGCCGACGCCCAGGTCGACACGGCGGCCGCGGAGGCCCTGCGGCCCTTCTCCGCCCGGCCCCAGGAGGAGGCGGGCCCGCCCGAGAACCCGTACACCCTGCACCAGGAACTCCAGCAGACCATGAACGACCTGGTCGGCATCATCCGCCGCGAGGGCGAGATGGAGCAGGCCCTGCGGAAGCTGGCCGAGCTGCGCGTACGAGCCCGGCGGGCCGGTGTCGAGGGGCACCGCCAGTTCAACCCGGGCTGGCATCTCGCCCTCGACCTGCGAAACATGCTGCTGGTCAGCGAGTGCGTGGCACGGGCCGCGCTGGAGCGCACCGAGTCGCGCGGCGGCCACACCCGCGAGGACCATCCGACGATGGACCGCGCCTGGCGCAACGCGAACCTGCTGTGCTCGCTCGCCGACCCCGCCGCGGGTCTCGCGGCGACCGATCCCGCGCGCGGCCAGATCCGGCTTACCCGGGAGAGCACCGAACCCATCCGCCCGGACCTGCTCGCCCTCTTCGAGAAGGAGGAGCTGGTCAAGTACCTCGCCGAAGAGGAGCTGTACGAGTGAGCAGCTACGAGGCCCGCTTCAAGGTGTGGCGGGGTGACGACGAGGGCGGCGGCCTGGAGGACTTCGGGGTCGAGGTCCACGACGGGGAGGTGGTGCTGGACATCATCCACCGGCTCCAGGCGACCCAGGCGCCCGACCTCGCCGTGCGCTGGAACTGCAAGGCGGGCAAGTGCGGTTCGTGCTCGGCGGAGATCAACGGGCGCCCCCGGCTGATGTGCATGACGCGCATGTCGGTGTTCACCCGGGACGAGACGATCACCGTCACGCCGCTGCGCGCCTTCCCGGTGATCCGGGACCTGGTGACCGACGTCGGCTTCAACTACCAGAAGGCCAGGGAGGTTCCGTCCTTCGTGCCCCCCGCCGGAGTGGGCCCGGGCGAGTACCGCATGTTCCAGGAGGACGTGGACCGCTCGCAGGAGTTCCGCAAGTGCATCGAGTGCTTCCTGTGCCAGAACACCTGCCACGTCGTCCGCGACCACGAGGAGAACAAGCAGGCGTTCGCCGGGCCGCGCTTCCTCATGCGGGTCGCGGAGCTGGACATGCACCCGCTGGACGCGGCGGAGGAGACCGGCCTGGACCGCAAGGGCACCGCCCAGGACGAGCACGGCCTCGGCTACTGCAACATCACCAAGTGCTGCACGGAGGTCTGCCCGGAGGGCATCAAGATCACGGACAACGCGCTGATCCCGCTGAAGGAGCGCGCGGTGGACCGCAAGTACGACCCGCTGGTCTGGCTGGGGTCGAAGATCAGGAGGAGGTCTTCGTAGTGTCCCGGCCGGGGCTCTGGGCGCGGACCTGGATGATGAATCCGGCCAGGAAGAGCGCGATATAGCCGAAGAACGCGACGTCGCCGAACCCGGCGGCGTCGGACGGCTCCACCAGCAGGAGCAGGCTCAGCCCGAGGGTCGTGACCAGGGTGCCGTACCCCCACAGCCGCGGCCGTACCACCCGGCGGCGGGCGGGCCACGGCACCCAGTCCGCCACGACGGACGCGATGCCGGCCGCCGCGAACAGCGCCACGGCCAGCCATGCCGCCACCACCAAGTACATGTGCATGACGATCATCGTTCCACCGGAATGCCCGCCTCGGTAGTCATCCGGCCCAGTCCTTGCGGTACGCCCGCCAGTCCCCCTCGGTCGCCGCGAAGTCGACGTACAGGGCGACGCCGAAGCGGGCCCGGTCGGCGTCGGTGCGGGACAGGCCCAGGCGGACACCGCGTACGGCGGCCGGGACGGTCTCCGCGCGGGCCCGGTGGCCGAAGCGGTTCTCGTGGTAGAAGGGCAGGCCCATCAGGAGGTCGGTGGTGTCCGGGGTGACCTCCAGGGCGAGGCTGGTCTGCTGGGCCACGTAGCCGCCGTACAGGCTCTCCAGCGGCTGCATCGTGTCGTACGACATCACGGCGATCTGGTCCACTCGGCGGGCCACCTGCCCGAAGTAGGCTTGTGACCACCACTTGGGGTGGCCGGTGGTCGCGCCCCAGAAGGAGTGGAACGCCGGCAGCGGGTCTATCTGGTGGGCCGCGACGGACAGCAGCGCGTGGTGGGCGTGGGTGAGCGCGCGGAGGTCGTCCAGGAGGGAGAGGTAGTCGCTGTCGCCGGAGTGCAGGGGCTCCAGGTCGAAGTGGGCGCCCTCGAAGCCGGCGGCCAGGATGCGGCGGGTCGAGGCGACGACGGCGGTGCGGGTGGCGGCCCGCTCCAGGTGCAGACCGTCCGGGGTCTCACCGGCCAGCTTGTCGCCCAGCCAGGCCTGGACACGGATGCCGGGCATCTCCCGGTGAACGGCTCTGATCAGCCAACGCGCCTTCGGGTAGGCCGACTCGGGCAGGGTGCCGTCGTGTTCCAGCGGGCCCGAGTGGACGTACAGGTCGCGGATGCCGGTGCCCTGCAGGCGGTGGGCGAGGGCTTCGACGTCCTGGTCGGTCTTGCGGCCGTCGACCCAGGCGTGGCCGAGCCAGAGGGCGTCGCGGCTCCGGGTACGGGTGCCCTTGGCGGGGTCGCCGCTGTAGTTGAGGCGGAGGGCCGTCTCCGCGGCGAGGACGGGCAGGATCAGGAGGAGCAGTGCGGTGGTGACGACGATGACGACGCGGCGGCGCCGACGGCGTGACCGTGGCACCTGCGGGAGGGTCTCTCCGTCGGCGGCCTCCGGGCCCGCCGCTTCTCCGGTCTTCTCCTCGTTCAATCCTGCCCCCTGGTCCGTCTCGTCCCCCAGCCGTATCCGCCCCACTCGCGAAGCCGCCTACCTGCCCATACGCTCCAAAATGTGAGGTCCTCCCTGATCCGGGGCCGGCCCCGGCGTGCCAAGGCGCACATACCGGTGCGGGTGACGCATGCCGTGCTGGGTGCGTTCGTGGGGGCCGGGTGGCTGGTGTTGCCGGTGATGACGGCCGGCGAGCACGATCCGGTTCCCGTCTCCCCGGCCGGGCCGGTCGCGAGCGCCGCCGCGGCGCAGCAGGGCGGGACGTCCGTCACCGATCTCCTCATGCCCCTGGTGGCCGTCGGTGCGGCCGGAGCGCTGGCCGGATACGGCTATCTGCGGCGCACCCGGCGGGCCCGGACCCGGACGACGCCGGGTGTGGTGTCGGCGGTGCCGCCCGTGCCCACCGCGCTCGAGAACGAGCGGCAGGCGCGTGCCGCGCTGGTGCTGGCCGACGACTGCGTACGCGGCAGCAGGGAGGAACTTCCCTTCGTCGAGGAGCTGTTCGGGAGCAAGGCGGTCGAGCCGTTCGGGCACGCCCTGCGGGCCGCGGAGACCGAGCTGTCGGCCGCGTTCGCGATATGGCGGCGCTACGAGGAGGGGGTTCCGGGGGACGAGAGTGCCCGGCGGCAGGCGCTGGTGGGGGTGATCGGGCGGTGCGCCGAGGCGGGGCGGCGACTGGATGCCGAGGCGGAGGGGCTGGACCGGCTGCGGGGGCTGGAGCAGGGGGTGGGTGCGGCGCTGGAGGTCGCCGAGGGGCGGTTCCGGGAGCTGGCCGCGCGGACGGCGGCGGCCCAGGCAACGGCGGCGGAGCTGCACCGGCGGTACGCGCCCTCGGCCGGCGCTCCCGTCACCGGCTATGTCGAACAGGCCAAGGACCGGCTGGTGTTCGCCACGTCGCAGCTCAACGAGTCGCGTCAGGCGGCCGATTCGGGGGACGGGCAGCGGGCGGTTCGCCGGCTGCGCGCGGCCGAAGGGGGCGTCGCCCAGGCCGGTGTTCTCGTCGGCGGGGTCGAGCTGCTCGCGGTACAGCTGCGGGAGGCGGCCGCGCTGGTGCCGGCCGCGCTGACCGGCGGGGAGGCGGAGATCGCCGAGGCACGGCGGAACGGCGGGCGGGCCCTGGTGGCCCCCGGCGAGCTGCACGCGCGGATCGCCCATGCCGACGGGGTGCTGGCCGCCGTACGCACGGAGCTGACCGCCGGCCCGTACGACCCGCTGGACGCACTGCGGCGCATCGCCCGGGCGGTGGAGCGGCTGGAGGTGGGGCGGTCCGGGGTGCTGGGGGCGGCCGCGCGGCTCGTGTCACGCAGCGCGGCCGGCGGGGCCGAGGACTTCATCGCGGTGCACCGGGGGGCGGTGGGCGCGGAGGCGCGGGCACGGCTGGCGGAGGCGGAACGGGCCCTCGGCTCGGGTGCCGACGCGGACGTACTCGCCCGAGAGGCCCGCGATCTGGCCGAACGCGATGTGCGGACCCACGGGAACCCGTACGCCGACGGCCACGCCACCGGTCTCGCCGGCGCCGTCCTCGGCGGAATCCTGCTGGCCGAGGAGCCGGACGGCGGTCCCCCGGCCGGCTTCGGCGGCCCGGAGACGCGGGCGCGCCGGCCTCTCCGCTAGCCGCGGCCGGGCGAGTCGGGCGGGACACGGGGGTCCGGGAGGCTGAGCCCCCCTGACCGGCTCGTCAGAAGAGGCTGAGCAGCGCCTCCGCCGGGTCCGTCAGACTGCTCTCGCCGCCGGGGAGCGGGAGTTCGAACCAGACGGTCTTGCCGCGCGGGGTACGCCGCGAGCCCCATGCCGCGCTGAGCAGGCCGACCAGTTGCAGGCCCCGGCCCCCCTCGTCGGTGTCGCGGGCGCGGCGGCGGCGCGGCTGGACCAGGCCGGAGTCCCAGACCTCGCAGACCAGGGTGCGGTCCAGCAGCAACCGCAGCCTGATCTCGCCCTCGCCGTAGCGCAGCGCGTTGGTGACCAGCTCGCTGACCAGGAGTTCCGTGGTGTCGACCAGCGGCTCCATGTCCCAGCTGAGCAGCTGTGCGCGGGCGAACTCACGGGCCCGCCCCACACTGCGGGGCTCGCGCGGCAGCGTCCAGTCGCCGACGGAGTCGGCGGGCAGGCCCTGGACCCGGGCCATCAGCAGGGCGATGTCGTCCTCGCCGTGGTGGGTGTCGAGGGTGTTGAGGACGTGGTCGCAGACGTCCTCCAGGTTTCGATGGGTGTCGGCGCGCAGCGCCGTCGTCGAGGGGTGGTGGTCGGGTGACGGGTGGGCGGGGTCGGTCAGCGCGCCGACGAAGGCCTGGAGGCCCTCGTCCAGGGGGTGGTCGCGGGATTCGACCAGGCCGTCCGTGTAGAGGGCGAGCAGGGCGCCCTCCGGGAGTTCGACCTCCACCTCCTCGAAGGGCTCGCCGCCCACGCCCAGCGGCATGCCCGGCGGCACGTCGAGCATCAGGGCCGCCTCGCCGGGTTCCACCAGCACCGGGGGAAGGTGGCCGGCGTTGGCGAACGTGCAGCGTCTGGTCACCGAGTCGTAGACCGCGTACACGCAGGTGGCGAGGTAGACCTCGGAGAGGTCGGCGTCGCGGGGCTGGCGGGCGGCGCGGGTGGCCTGCTGGACGCCGCCGGGGGTGCCGAGGCCGCGAGCGATCTCGTCCAACGCCGAGAGGACTTCGGCCGGTTCGAGGTCGAGCAGGGCCAGCGTGCGGACGGCCGTGCGGAGTTCGCCCATCGCGACCGCGGCGCGCAGACCGCGGCCCATGACGTCCCCGACCACCAGGGCCGTGCGGTGGCCGGGCAGTTCGATCACGTCGAACCAGTCGCCGCCGACCTCCGTCGCCGCGTTGCCGGGCAGGTAGCGGCACGCGATGTCGAGGCCGGACGCCTCGGGGTCGCCGGGCGGGAGCAGGGACCGCTGCAGTATCAGCGCGCGTTCGTGCTCCCGGCGGTACAGGCGGGCGTTGTCGATGCAGACGGCGGCCCGCGCGGCCAGCTCCACCGCCAGATCCCGGTCGCGGTCGCCGAACGGCTCACTGCCCTTCGTGCGGGCGAACTGGGCGAGCCCCACGACGGTGTCGTGGGCGACCATCGGCACCACCAGCATGGACTGCACGAGACCGCCGTCCTCGGCGGGGACACGCTGCGGACGGGCGGTGCGCAGGGCGTCCGCGCAGGGCGAGTTGAACGGGAAGTGGTGGACCGCGCCGACCGCGACGGGCTCGCCCGAGCCGCTGAACGGCGCGTCCGAGACGGCACTGGCGAAGGCGACACGGCGCAGCGCCGCGCTGCCGTCGGCGAGGCCGGGCGGGGTCTCGTCACCGGCGAGCAGGCCCTGGTAGAGGTCGACGGTGGCGAGGTCGCAGAACCCGGGGACGACGACATCGAGGAGTTCGCGGGCCGTGGTCTCCAGGTCCAGGGAGTTGCCTATGCGCGCGCCGGCCTCGTTGAGCAGGGCGAGATTGCGCCGCGCCGCGGCCGCCTCGCGGGCTGCGGCACGGCGGGCGGTGATGTCGGTGCCGAGCCAGGCGATGCCGATGGGGCGGCCGCTGCCGCTGTGCACGCGGTAGAGGTTGACGGACCAGTGCCGACGCTCCTCGGAGCCCGGGACGAAGCCCGTGACATGCATGTCGGTGATGGAGTCGCCGGTCTCCAGCACCCGGCGCAGGGTGGCCGAAACCCGCTCGGCCTCGGCGCGCGGGAGGTAGTCGTGAACTCCCTTGCCACGGTGGTCGTCCGGGCTTCCGCCGAAGATGGAGGCGAAGCGCATGTTGGCGCGGCGCACCCTGAGGTCTATGTCGATCAGCAGGAAGCCGAACGGGGATTGACCGAAAATCGCCTGCGAAGCGGCGAGGTCGGTCTCGATGCTGCGCAGGGTGCGGACGTCCACCACTATGCAGACGGCGGCCTTTTCACCCTCGGCGGTCCGGGTGGGCATGACGTAGACCTCGGCGAGCCCCTCCTCGCCGCGCGCCCCGTCCGGCCGGTCCGGCATCCGGAAGGGGACCACCCCGGTCCACTCCCGCCCATCGAGGATTTCGGCCATCTTCCGCTGACCGTGCTCGCGCAGGTCGGGATCGATGAAGGCCTCGATGGGGTCCATGCCCACGGCGCGTTCGGCGGGGATCCCGAAGAGCTGCTCGGCGCGCAGGCTCCACTGGTCGACCACCCCGCCGGGACCGATGGCGAAGGACGCGACCCTGATGTAGTCGTAGATCGAGCCGGGCGGACTGCTCTGCCACATGGCGTCGCCGGGCACCGCGGTCTGTGCGGCCTGGTTCCTCGCGCCGCCCGACGGGTCCTCGGACTCCGTGGCCTTCGCTGGTATCTCGCTCACGCGAACCGTCCCCTCCAGCTCACCGCGCCCGGCACCGGTCACCGGGGGCGGCTGCCCGCAGTATCCAGCACTACGGCGCCGCACGACACGGTGTTCACGATCACAGCTCGGTCCAGGTGCTTTTCGGACCTGACTGCGAGAACACAACCAGTCTTCTAACCAGGGAACACGCCCTCGAATCACGCAGTCCCACCCCTGTGTCGGGCGCGCATCGCAGCATGGGCGGCGCACGGCGGCCTGCACACCAGGCTCACCCGGGCACCGCCAGTTCGAACCAGACGGTCTTTCCGGTGTCGCCGGGCCTGGTGCCCCAGCGGCGCGAGGAGTCGGCGACCAGTTGCAGACCGCGGCCGCTCTCGTCCTCGGGGTGGGCGACGCGCTCGCGCGGCGGGTCCGGGAGCGGGTCGGAGACCTCGACCAGCAGCGTGTCGCCGAGTCCGGCGGGGCGCACCAGCCGTACGCCGATCGGCCCGGTCGCATGCCGCAGGGAGTTCGTCACCAGCTCACTGACCAGCAGCGCGGCCAGATCGGCGAGACAGTCGAGACCCCAGCCGCACAACCGGCCCCGGACCGCGGCGCGGGCGGTGCGCACGGCGCCTGGTTCCGCGGGAAAGGTCCACTCGGCGCAGTCGCCTTCGGTGTCGATCACGCCGATCACTTCCCAGGCCAACGAGCCTACCCATGTCCGGTTTCATGGGGTTAATGGGGACATACCCGGTATCCGGGAAGCACTACCGCGCGGAAGGGCGCATGGTGGCACGAACGGCGTACGCGCCGCGTGCGCGCCGCATGGGACCGAGTACGCCTGAGAACTCGCGCGGTACGGCTGTCGGGCGCCTGCGGGATTGCCGCGGCTTGTCACGCCCCGCGGCGGAGCCGCAGATTGATGCGGCCCCGCGCCCCTTTCATCGGGGGCTTCGCCGCGGACTCAAGCGGGCGGCCACTTCCCCGATCGCAGGGACGTCCTGGTCGAGCCAGTTCACGTCCCAGATCTCGTCCGGAGTCAGCCAGCGCACGTCGTCGTGGTCCTGGAGGGCGCGAGGGCCGGCGGAGCCGGGGCGCAGACGCGCGGTCCACACCTGGAGGACGTACGGGGAACGCAGGGGCCACTCCCCCGGTACGCGCTCGACCGCCTCGGTGTCGATGCCGAGTTCCTCGCGCAGTTCGCGCACCAGGGCGTCCTCGGGCCGCTCACCGGACTCGACCTTGCCGCCGGGCAGCTCCCAGCGTCCGGCCAGCTCGGGAGGCGCGCTGCGCCGCGCTGCCAGCAGCCGGCCGGCGTCGAGCAGGGCGGCTCCCACCACCACGATCCGTTCGGTCATGGGGCGGAGCCTACGGGAGCGCGTCAGTGGTCAGTTGAGCGCGCAGAGGTCAGTTGTGGGCGCCGTCGCCGTTCTGGCCGATGCGTTCGACCCAGTAGAGCTGCTTGTGGCCACGGTCGTCGAGACTGTCGGCGATCTTCTGGGCCTCGGCCCGGGTCGCGTACCGTCCCACGCGGTAGCGATTGCCGTTGTCGTCCTGCCTTATGACGATCCAGGGCAGGGAGACCGTGCCCTCATTCATCGCCCCCACCGTTCCTTCTCGCACCGCCCCGCCCTCCCCCGGTCCCGGCTGCTCCCCCACGCTCGAATTCGCTCGCACGGGAGGGACCCCCACTGCGGGGGGACCCCCGTCCCGTTCCGGGTCCCCGCCGCACCCCGCCTAAGGAAACCGCAATCCGCATATGCCCGAGCGTACGCCCTACCTTCACGGAGCGAATACGCCTTTTCACAAAGAGGTACGCAACCAGCCAGAACGTAGGGGGCGCACGGTGGCGAACGCGCCGTCCTACCCACCTCTGTCGTGCGTCGGGGGCATATCGGGCGGACCCTGGATCACCTGGGAAAACGGCCGAATTGCAGTGGGCCGCGGGGGCCGGGGGCCGGATCGCCGGGCGGGGACACCCACGTCGGGAGCGTGCGGAGGTGTGCGCTACTTCACCGGCAGGTGGTACGCGACCCGGTAGCGGTCGGCGGGGATCACGACGTCGGCGGTCTCCACGGGGCGGCCGGAGGCGTAGTAGGTGCGCTGGACGACGAGGACCACATGCCCGGGGACACCACCGAGCACGTGCAGTTCCTCGGCGAGGCCGGGGCGGGCACCGACCTCCTCGGTGACGTTGTCCACGATGACGTCGATGGCCCGCATGCGCTCGACGACACCCATGCCGCCGAGCGGGCCCTCCTCGGGCAGCATCACGGGCGTGCGGCCGGTGACGGCGAGGGGCTCCCAGGAGGTGGAGAGCATCATCGGCTCCCCCGCGTCCCGGAACAGGTACCTGGTGCGCATGACCCGCTCGCCGGGCTTGAGGCCGAGCCGCTCGGCGATGACGGCCCCGGCCTCGGCCTGCTGGCTGCTGGACTCCCAGGTGCCACGCACCGTGGCGTCGGCCTGCTCCTGCCGGAAGGGCGTGGCGCCGGAGGGCGGCCGGAAACCCGAGCGGGCCACGCGCCGGGGCACCGGGCGCTCACGCACATACGTCCCGGAGCCGGAGCGGCCCTCGACCAGGCCCTCGGCCATCAGCACCTTGCGGGCCTCCAGCGCGACCGTGTCCGAGACGCCGTACTCCTCGCGGATGCGGGCCTGGGAGGGGAGCCGGGTGTGGGGCGGCAGCGAACCGTCGGCGATCTTCTTGCGGAGATCACCCGCGACACGCAGATACGCCGGCTGCTCACCGAAAGTCACTGGCCGCTCCCATCAGGTTGTACAGACAGCAACAGCCTGGCAACCGTGGGTTGTGCCATGCAAGCAAAGGCCAGAGAATCACTCGATGTGATGACATGTGGCCGGGGAGGGCTTTACCCAGGCACTTTCTCCCCGCTATAGCCGCGGTCACACCTCTCTGTGATCACGCCCCGGCGCGATCACACCGCCACCGCGCCCCCGCTCCCGCTCCCCGAGCCGTCCGAGCCGCCGTCACCCTTCTCGTCGGCGGGCGGAGTGGTCTCCAGGCCCAGGGCCCCCCGCGCGGGGACCGCCTTCTTCGGGTCGAGCAGCCCGAGCCCGGCGTCGTAGTGCCGGTAGAAGGCGTCCAGGTCCTTCGCCCCGGCGGCCTTCGCCCACTCCGCCCGGGCCTTGTCCAGGTCGCGCGCCAGGGCCGTGATCTTCCCCACGGTGCCGGCGGACCACTCGTTCCCGCGCAGCATCCGGGCCTGTTCGGCCAGCGCGGCCGACACCCGGCCCGCCCACTGCTTGTGCCCCGGCAGGTCGTCCTCGACGTACTCCGTGTCGGGGGCGGTGGCGAGGGCCGCGTTGAGGACGTGAGCCGCCTTCAGATAGGCGACCTGATCGGGGTCCAGGACGGTCTCGTCGTTGCGCAGCGAGCCGGTGAGGTTCCCGCCCTCGGTCGCACTGCCGAACACACAGGTGACCTCCCGGTCCCCGGCGGACCAACTGTCCTCGGTGGGCGTCAGGTAGTAGACGTCGACGTCGTCGGGCACGGCCCAGCCGTCCATCGCGTAGGCGTCCTGGAGGCCGTAGCAGCGCTTGTCGGCGGTGCCGCCGACCGAGTCGTCGCCGGGGTAGTCCCCGTCCTTCAGCAGGAAGGAGGCGAACACCTCGCCGTCGTGCTCGCCGGAGCAGGAGACCCTGTCGACGTCGTAGGTCTCACCGCCGAGGCTTCCGCCGGGCGCGTCGAAGCACTCGCCCTTGACCAGCGAGCTGCTCGCGCCGTGGCGTGCGCCCTCCTTGACGCCCTCCCAGAAGGAGGACGCACCGCCCGTGGCGAGCATCAGCACCCACAGCGCGAGCCCGAGCCCGGACAGCACCGAGCCGGCGATCGCCAGCCCCTTGCCGCGCTCGCCCCGCCGGCCGATCTGCCGCAGCGCGATCAGCCCGAGCAGCAGCCCCACACCCGGCAGACAGCACAGCACACCGAACACGAGCGAGGTGATGGCGAGTCCGTTGACGGGCGCCGGCTGGTTGTAGGGGCTGTAGCCCTGCGCCCAGGGCTGGTACGGCCCGTAGGGGCTCTGCGGGCCCTGCTGCTGCGGGTACGCCGGCGGCCCGTACGGCCCCTGCGGGTGCTGCTGGGGTGGCTGATACGGCCCTTGGGGCTGGTGGGGGCCGGGGGGCGGGGGTATGGACACCGGTACCGTGCTCCTGGGTCGGGCGGTGGGAACGGTCAGACGGGCCCTGGGGCCGACGACTGGACCGACGTGCGACTTGGCGCATGGTAAGCGGGGCACGAGTGGGGGCGGAATGAGGGTGGAAACCCGGGTGGACAGCCGGGCGGGGAACACCACCGTGGGCGCGGTGAACGGGCTCACCGCGCGGTGGGCGGCGGCAGCGGCACCGGGGGGTACCGCTTTCTCGGCGGCCGGGGTCTGGCCCCTGCTGGCCTTCCTGGCGGACGGCGCGACGGGCGCCGCACGGGCCGAACTGGCCGGGGCGCTCGGCGTGCCCGCCGACCGGGCGGCCGCCGCCGCACGGGAGTTGCTGGCCGGGCTGCAGTCGGTGTCCGGCCTGGACGCGGCGCTCGGCCTGTGGACGCACGAGATGCTGCAGCTGCGCGAGGAGTGGCGGGCCGGGCTGCCGGCCGGGACGTACGGGGTGTTCGGGGAGGACCTCGTCACCGCGCAGGAGCGGCTGGACGCCTGGGCGGCCGAGCGGACCGGCGGGCTGGTCGAGCGCATGCCGGTGACACTGACCCGGGAAGCACGGATGGTGCTGGCCAGTGCGCTCACGCTGCGCACGGACTGGCGGCAGCCGTTCACCGAGACGATGCTGCGCCCGGAATCCGGTCCCTGGCAGGGCCGTTCGCTGCTCGGGCTGCACCGCAGGAGCGTGCGGCCGGACCGGGTCGGCGTGACGAGCACGCCGGACGGCTTCGTGACCGCGCTGACGGTGCCCGGCGACAACGGCGTCGACGTCCATCTGGTGCTCGGTGAGGAGCGGATGACACCGGCCCAGGTGCTCACGGCCGGGGTCGGGGTCGTGGACCGCACGCTCGCGGTCACCGGTGGCGGGCAGCTGCCGCTCGGGCATGTCGGCCCCGGCCTGCACGTGGAACAGCAGCCCGCGCTCGCGCCGGAGCCGATCACGCTGGACGTGCGGACGGTGGCGTACGAGGTGCGCGCCGACCACGATCTGCTGGCGCTGCACGCCCTGTTCGGGCTCACCACGGCCCAGGACGCCGGGCAGGGTCACTTCCCGGGCGTCAGCGTCATGCCCCTCGCGGTCCAGGACGCCCGCCAGTCCGCCCTCGCCCGGTTCGGCGCGCTCGGCTTCCGGGCGGCGGCGGTGACGGCGGTCATGCCGAGATACGGCGCCGGCGTCCCGCAGTACCGCTACGAGACGACGGTCGTGCGGGTGGCCTTCGACCGCCCCTTCGGTTTCCTCGCGGTCGACCGCGAGTCCCGGCTGGTACTGATGGCCGGCTGGGTGACGGATCCGGCGCCGTATCCGGCCATGGGCCGCTAGGGCCGGACAGGCCCTAGGAGCGCTGTTCCCGCGGGGCGTCCACGGCGGGACCGAGGACGCCCGCCAGCGGCGGGGTGGTCAGCGGGGCCGTGCGCGGGCGGGCCAGGGTGACGTACGCGGGCACCGGCAGGGCGATCGACAGGTCGAGGCGGGCCGCGTTGAAGTAGATCCAGTCGTTGTCCAGCAGGGCGGTGTCGACGACCAGTTCCAGGTCCGGGTGGAACGTGAACGGCACGACGCAGCCGCTCACACAGCCCGACAGTCTTTCGGCCACCTCGCGTGCGGCGAAGGCGGCGTCCGTGCCGTCGTACAGCTCGCGCACCCGGGTCATGTCCAGACGGCGGTCGCCGGGTACGACGGCCAGGACGTAGCGGCGGCTGCGGCGGCCGGTGCTCACCCGCACCACCAGGCACTTGGCGGCCTGGCCCAGCGGATGGCCGCGCAGCTCGGACGCGAGGTCCGTACGGCCCTCCGGTGCGTGCGGTATCAGGCGGTACGCGACGCGGGCGTCGTCCAGCAGCGAGAGCAGACGGTGGGAGGTGTCCGGGGGCAACAGATCGAGGTCGCGGGGCACGGTGAGGCCTCTCTGTGAAGAACGGGCGGCGCTCTCACCGTGCCGGGCCTGCCTATATTTCTCCGCTGCGCACCCTCACCACGGCGTTCCCCGTGCGGCCGGCCCCCCGGCGATAACCCGCCAATAACGCCCCTCTCTAACTTCGGGAACCGTAGAGATGGCTGGCCGCACCAGAAGGGGGTGGTGTCCCATGGAGTTCCGGGTCCTTGGGCCAGTGGAGGCGTGGCGAGGGGGTGAGCGGGTTGCTCTCTCCGGTTCGAAGATGCACACGGTGCTGGCGACGATGCTGCTCGCGCAGGAACGGGTGGTGTCCGACAGCCGCCTGAGCGCGCTGCTGTGGGGGTGGGAACCGCCGGCGACGGCGAGCGCGCAGATCTACACGTACATGTCGCGGCTGCGCAAGCAGCTCGGCGAGGAGGTCGAGATCGTCCGGCGGCCCCCCGGGTACGTGCTGCGCGCCCCTGGTGCCGTCGTGGACCTCGTGGAGTTCCGCAGGCGGGAGCGGGACGGGCGGCGGGCGCTGGCGGAACGGCGCTTCGAGGAGGCCGCCGACCTGCTGCGCGAGGCGCTCGGGCAGTGGCGGGGGGCCGCGCTGGCGAACGTCACCGAGCACATGCTGGACGCCGAGCTGGCGCCGCTCGAGGAGGAGCGGATGCTCGCCCTGGAGTCCCGCCTCGAGGCGGACCTGGAGCTGGGTCGGCACGAGCAGGTGATGGCCGAACTGACCGCTCTGGTCGCCGAGTTCCCGGTGCGGGAGCGGCTGCGGGCGCAGCTGATGACCGCGCTGTACCGCTGCGGCCGGCAGGCCGACGCGCTGCACACCTACTACGAGGGCCGCCAGGTGCTGGCCGAACAGCTCGGCATCGACCCCGGCGAGGCGCTGGGCTCCACGTACCAGGCGGTGCTGGGCGGCGAGTTGGGGCTGGGGCCGCAGCGCGGCGACCGGCAGCCGGCCACGCGGCCCGTGCCGTCGATGCTGCCCGCCACGGACGGCGAACTCGTCGGCCGGGAGCGCGAACTCGAGGCGCTGCGGGGGCGTCTCGGCCAGGGCGGCGGCGCGCCGCGGCGCATCCTGGTGACCGGTATGGCCGGCCTCGGCAAGACGGCGCTCGCGGTGCGGGCGGCGGCCGAGAGCGGCGGGCTCTTCCCCGACGGGCTGCTCTTCGCCGAGCTGTGCGGTCTCGACGGCGCACCGCGGGCCCCGCGCGCGGTCCTCGCCCAGCTGCTGCGTGCGCTCGGCGAGAGCGACCACGCGCTGCCGGCCGGCGATCTGGACGAGCTGGTGCGGCTGTACCGGGCGCGCACGGCCGAACGGCGGCTGCTGCTGGTGCTCGACAACGTCAGCGGCGACCGGCAGCTCGCGCCGCTGCTGCCGGCCGGTGACTCGGCGGTCCTGATCACCAGCCGGAGCCGGCTGGCGCGGGTGGCCGGCGGGGACACGCTGGCCCTGTCGCTGCTGGACGACGAGGCCTCGCTGGAGCTGCTCGCCGCCCGGGCGGGCCGGCAGCGGCTGGACGACGACCCGGACGCGGCCGACGACCTGGTGGCGTACTGCGGCGGGCTGCCGCTCGCGCTGTCCATCGCCGGCGCCCGCCTCGCCGCCCGCCCGCACTGGACCGCGGGGCGGCTCGCGGCCCGGCTCGCCGACCCCGCCGTGCGGCTCGCCGAACTCTCCTTCGGCGACCTGGATCTGAGCCGGGTCCTGCGCTCCTCCGTCGAGCCGCTGCCGCCCGCGGTGCACGACGTCCTGGCCGGTCTCGCGGATCCCGGGCTGGGCGGCGAGCCGTTCTGCGCCCAGTGGGCGGCGGACCGGCTCGGCCTGACGGAGGACGCGGCGGAGAACGCGCTGGAGGCCCTCGTCGACACCGCCCTGCTGGACCTGTCCGGCCTGGACGACCAGGGCCGTCCGCTGTACCACTGCCACGAACTGGTACGCCTGCTCGCCGCCACCCTCGGCCTCTCGGACCGGCCGACCGTCCGCGCGGGCCGGTGAGGGAGGCGTGCCGGTGCGGACATCCCGCTCACCAGCGACCTGGACGCACGGGGCCCACGGGCCCTGTGCCCGGGCCGCTGAACGGCACGCACCGAAGCCGGCACGCCGTTCGGCGGTGACGGTGACTGCTTCGGGGCGCCGGCTGTCCGTGCCAGGACGTACGGAGGCTCCGCCGGTGCGGACATCCCGATCGGCGGCGAGCCCGACGGACGGAGCCCAACAGCCCTGCGCCCGGGCCGCTGAACGGCACGCGGCGGAGCCGGCACGCTGCTCGGCCGTGACGGCGACTGCTCCGGGGCGCCGGCCGGGCGTGCCAGGACGTACGGAAGCCTTGCCGGTGCGGACATCCCGATCGGCGGCGAGCCCGACGGACGGAGCCCAACAGCCCTGTGCGCGGGCCGCTGAACGGCACGCGGCGGAGCCGGGGACTGATCCGGGGCGCCGGCCGGGCGTGCCAGGACGTGCGGAGGTCCTGCCGGGGCGGGCCTCCCGTTCGGCGGTGGCTGCTTCTGGGCTTCGGGCGTGTCTGTCAGGGCTTGCGGAGGCCGGGCCGGGCGGGTCACCAGGAGCCGCGGGCGCGGACGTAGCCCTGGCGGGCCGGGGCGATGATTTCCTGGGCCACCGCCCAGGCGTCGGACACGACGCGTTCACGCGGTGGGCGGGGGAACTGGGCCATGGCCTGGGCGGTGACGGCCCAGACCGCGGCGACGGCGGCGGTCGCGCGGACGTCCACGGTGGGGCGGGCCGGGCGGATGCCGTTGCCGCAGACCTCGAGGCGCAGGCCGAGCGCGGCCGCCATCGCGTCGCGCACACCACGGGCGACAGCGGCGTCGGGGTGCGCGAACACCCGCGACGACAGGGGGTGTTCGTAGGCCTGGCGGACCCAGGTTCCCATCCGGAGCCGTTCGCGGGCCTCCCAGCCGCCCGGGGCGGAGGGGCCGGGGTCGATGCGGTCGACGGCCTCGGTGAGGGTGTCGAAGTAGGCGATCAGGTCACCGGACGTGAGCAGGGGTGCCGCGACGGGGGCGGCGACGGTCTGTACGGTCATGGTGGGCTGCTTCCTTTCCTGGTCGGTGAGTTGACGCGAGAACGCCGCCGGGGGCGCGCTCAGACGGGCGGGTGCAGGTGCACCGGTCCCCGGGCCGCCGGTCCCGCGGGGCGGGCCAGGGCGACCGCGAGGCGGTCGGAGAGCCGCAGGTCCTCGACGGTCCAGGCGGTGGCACTGCCGTCGGCGTCGTGGGTGACGCGGACCGGTCCGGTCCGCTCCGGCAGGGTTTCCAGGCGGCCCAGTTCGGTGCCGGCCAGACCCACGCCGACCGCCTTGACGACGGCCTCCTTGCGGGTCCACACCCGGTGGAACGCCCGCTGCCGGGCCGTACCCTCCGGGACGTCCCGCAGGTGGCCGCGCTCGGCCGCGGTGAGCACGGTGTCGGACAGCAGTGCCTCCCGCACCGGCCGCAGCGCCTCTGCGTCGACGCCGATGGCGGTGCCCGCGCCGACCGCGAAGACTCCCCAGCCGGCGGTCCGGCTCAGGCTGATCGCGAGCGGCACGGCCGGGTGCAGCACCTGCGGCGGCCCATGGCCGTCCGAGCCGCAGCCCGGGCAGCGCCGGCGGCCCAGGTCGACATCGGCGGCGGCGGTGCCGAGGAGCTGACCGAGCGCGCGCCGGGCACCGGCCCGGGTGTGCACGAACTCGGCCGCGTCCCGCTCGGACAGCATGCCGAGCGCACGCCGGAACTCCGCCGTGGCCAGCAGCCGCAGATCGTCCGGGTCGACCCGGCCGGGCGAGCGCCACCACCACACATGAGCCTCACCCCGGGCGATGAGCCGGTCCACCTCGGGATAGACCCTTTCCTCGCCTCCTTGACGCATCAGCACCACTCCCGCGTTTCTTCAGAGACGTCGGACACACAACGTCCGGACTTTTTGGCGGACTTATCCGGGGCCAGGTTCCGACCGTCCGCTATTTCCGCCCTATACAGCGTTTACGGCCCTTTTCCATAGGGCCGCGATAGGCGCTGCCCGGAAGCTTTTCCGAGCAATGCCGTCGACCAGAGGAAGACGCTGTGACGCAGACAGAGATTCTGGCTCCGGCCGTGGAGAGCACGGTGGCCGCACGCGAACTCACCGCGGCGGAGAAAACCGGCCTGATCACACTGGCCGGCCGGCTGACCGGTCCGGAGCAACCACTCATCGACTCCCCCGACTGGCTGGGCGCGGCCCGCGAGGCGACCTCGCTGCTGCCCCGGCAACTTCTCGGCACCCTGCGCGCGTTCCGGCACGACCCGGGCGCGGACGGGGTGCTCCTGCTGCGCAACCTGCCGGTGACCGCGGGCGATCCGCTGCCGCCGACGCCGGGCGTGCCGAATTCCGTCGAGCGTGTTCCCACCACGGCCGCCGCCGTCATCGTCTCGGTCATGCTGCAACTGGGCGAGGTCATCGCCTTCCGGAACGAGAAGAGCGGTGCCCTGGTGCAGAACGTGGTGCCGGTTCCCGGAAAGGAGGAATCCCAGAGCAACGCCGGTTCCGTGCTGCTGGAACTGCATGTCGAGAACGCCTTCCACGACAACCGTCCCGACTATGTCGGCCTGTTGTGCATGCGTGAGGACCCGACCGGCGACGCCAAGCTGTGCACCTCGTCCATCCGCCGTGCGCTGCCGCTGCTGTCCGAGGCGACCCGGCGGGTGCTGGCCGAGCCGCGGTTCCTGACCGAGCCGCCGCCGTCCTTCGGTGCGCTGGACGGGGTCCGCCCGGCGCACCCGGTGCTGCAGGGCGACCTGGACGACCCCAACGTCCTGGTGGACTTCGCCGCCACGCACCCGCTGGACGAGCGGGCGAAGGCGGCGATGGCCGAGCTGCGGGAGGCGTTCGTCCGGACCATGGCGGCGCACCGGCTGCGCGTCGGTGACCTGGCCGTGGTGGACAACCGGGTCGCGGTGCACGGCCGTACCTCCTTCACCCCGAGCTACGACGGCGAGGACCGCTGGCTGGAGCGGGTGTACGCCCACCTGGACAACCGGCGCAGCCGGGTGGACCGGCTGGGCGGCGGCGCCGTCCTCAACTGAGTTCCGCCGCAGACCGGTTGAAGGGCCGGCCCCCACGAGGGGCCGGCCCTTCAGGCATGGTCACCGGTCACTGCCGGGAGCCGATGACGTCCGCGGGACGTCCGGTCAGCGCCAGCCGGCCCGGCACCACGGTGGCCAGCAGGGCCAGCAGTCCGCCGAAGCCGAGGACGGCGAGATAGGTCCCCGGTGCCACCGAGGGCGCCGCCGAGCCGGTCATGCCGATGCTGAACGCGGTGAGCACGGCGTAGGCGATGCCGGTGCCGAGCGCGGCCGCGACGAGGACGACGATGCCGGCCTCGATGCGCAGCATGCCCATGACCTGGCGGCGGGTGGTGCCGACCAGGCGCAGCAGCGCGAACTCGCGGAGCCGGTCGGAGACCGACATGGCGAGCGTGTTGACGACGGCGATCGCCGTGAACGCGATGATCAGGCCCATGGCGACGTAGTTGACCTCGGCGTTGTTCTGCTGCACCTCGGCCTGCAGGTCCTCGACCTGGGCGCGGTCGAGCACCCCGATGCCGGGGAACTGCCCGACGGCCTTCTGCAGCTGCTCGCGTCCCGCCTTGCCGTCACCGCTGGTGCGGACCAGGACGGAGGAGGCGAGCGGGTTGTCGACGTGCCGGGAGACCAGCGCGTGGCTCATGGTGAGGTCACCGAAGCCGAGGCCGCGGGAGTAGACGGCGGCGACCCTCAGGTTGACGACGGTGCCGTCGCCGAGGGTCACCTTCAGGGTGTCGCCGGGCTTCTTGCCGAGGTGGTCGGCTGCGACCTCGCTCATCGCGACACTGCCGTCGCCAAAGCCGTTCAGCGTGCCCTTCTGCACGTCCGGGTCCCAGGTCTCACGCAGCCCCTGGGTGGAGAGGCCCTGCGCCGGGTACTTGTCCAGGCCGATCCGCACGGAGCTGCGTACGACCTCGGTGACGGCCGTGACGCCGGGGGTCTGCCGCAGCGCCTCGGTCGCCTGCTCCGGTACGCCGGGGCCGGCGGAGGCCACCACCCAGTCCGCCTTGTTGCCCTCACGGGCCTGGGCGGTGGCGGCGTCGCCCATCGTGGTCTGCACGAAGAACACCGTGCAGGCCATGCCGATCAGCAGCGCCAGCGGGGTGATCGCGGAGGCCATCCGCTTGGTGTTGGCGCGGACATTGGCGGTGGCGAGGTGGCCGGCCACGCGCGAGGCGCGCAGCGGGACACCGAGCAGGGCGACGGCGACCCGGGCGATGAGCGGGCCGAGCAGCGACACCGCGACCGCGAGGACCACGACCGACAGGAACGTCACCGGCGTGGACGCGGGCTCGGTGTCCAGCACGCTGAGCACCACGAGCAGCACGATCCCGCCGGCCAGCGTGAGGATCCCGGCCAGCGTCCGGCCCCAGGCGAACCCGGCCCGCTCGACCGCGGACTCGGCGAGCGCCTCGGCGGGGCGGATCCGGGCGGTGCGGCGGGCGGAGATCCGGGCCGCGGCCCAGGCGCCCAGCAGGGCGGCGCCGACGGCGGCGAAGAACGGGAAGACGCTGAAGGTCACCTGCAGGGTGTCCGGGATCGCCTTGAAGTCGACGAACTTCCGGTGCAGCCAGTAGGCGATGGGCAGGCCCAGCAGCGAGCCGGTGAGACCCGCGAGCAGGCCGACGATCAGCGCCTCCCGGCCGATCAGCTGCCGCACCTGCTTGGGCGTGGCGGCGATGGCGCGCAGCAGCGCGAGTTCCCGGTAGCGCTGCTGGATCGACAGGGCGAAGGTGCCCACGACCACGAGGATCGCCACGAGCAGCGAGGTGCCGCCGATGGCGCCGCCCATGGAGACCAGCTTCACCCGCGCCTTGGCCGCGTCCAGGAACTCGACCGGGCCGCGGTCGCCGCCGGTGGCCACCTGGGCGGTGGTGCCGGAGAGCGCCTTGCGGACCTGGTCGGCGAGTTCGCCGGTGGACACGCCCGGCTTGGGCAGCACGCCGATCGCGGCCACCTGTCCGTCCCGGCCGGACAGCCGCCGCGCCTCGTCGGCGGAGAAGAACAGCGAGGTCTGCTGCTTGAGGTCGCCGTCGGCCGGGGCCGCGATGCCGCTCACGGTGTAACTGTGCGGGGCGTCGGTGGCCTGCACGGTGAGCTTCGCACCGGGCTTGAGTCCGGTGCGGGAGGCGAGTTCGCGGTCCACGACGACATCACCGGCGGCGCTGGGGGCGCGGCCGGCGACGAGCTTGAACGGGGTGAGGGCGGCGGAGGTCCAGGCATGCCCGTAGGAGGGCTTGCCGTCGACGCCGGGGACGACCTGTCCCTTGGGGCTCACCGCGTAGGCGGGAAAGGTGACTTCGGGCACCACGGACCGGGCGCCGGGCACGGAGCGCAGCTTGTCGACCGTGCCGGCGGACAGCCACACGCGCTCGCCGAGCGGCTTGGCCTTGTGCTTGACCTTGGTCTTGCCCTTCTTGTGCTTGACGGTGGTCTGGTGGACGTTCTGGTCGCCGCCGACGATGACCGGCGCGGCGGCGTACCGCTCGGTGCCGATGGTGCCGCGCAGGCCGGTCTCCAGGAGGATGCCGCACGCGGTGACCAGGGCGGCGGCGCACATCAGCGCGAGGAACGCGCCGATGAAGCCGCCCTTGCGGGCCTTGAGGGTCTGGAAGGCGTAGCGCAGCATCAGGCCCACGCTCCCAGGTGCGTCATACGGTCGGCGACGCGCTCGGCGGTCGGGGCGTGCATGCGGTCGGCGATGCGGCCGTCGGCCAGGAACAGGACGGTGTCCGCGTAGGAGGCGGCGACCGGGTCGTGGGTGACCATGACGACGGTCTGGCCGGTCTCGTCCACGCAGTTGCGCAGCAGCGAGAGGATCTCCTTGGCGGTGACGGTGTCGAGGGCGCCGGTGGGCTCGTCGCCGAAGATGACGTCGGGGCGGGTGATCAGGGCGCGGGCGATCGCCACGCGCTGCTGCTGGCCGCCGGAGAGTTCGGACGGGCGGTGGGCCGCGCGGCCGCCGAGGCCGACGCGCAGCAGGATGTCCTCCAGCCACTGGCCGTCCAGCCGGGAGCCGGCCAGGCGGAGCGGGAGCTCCACGTTCTGCCGGACGGACAGGGCGGGTACCAGGTTGAACGCCTGGAAGACGAAGCCGATGCGTTCGCGGCGGAGCTTGGTGAGCTGGGTCTCGTTCATGGCGCCCAGCTCGGTGTCGCCGATGAAGGCCCGGCCGGAGGTCGGCTTGTCCAGACCGGCCGCGCAGTGCAGGAAGGTCGACTTGCCGGAGCCGGAGGGCCCCATGACGGCGGTGAAGGAGCCACGGGCGATGTCCACGGAGACACCGTCGAGGGCCCGGACACCCCGGCCGCCGCGGCCGTAGACCTTGGTGACCTCCTCCAGACGCAGGGCGTGGCTCCGGGCTCCCGTGCCGCTGCGCGGCTGTGTGTTGGTCCTCTCGGTCCTCATGCGTGACCAGTCCTCTCCATCCATCGTCGTGGGGGTCGCCAGCTGACCTCCGCCGGCTGCGAAGGGGCATCGGGACGAACGTGTCCGGGGGATCTATATCGGGGCTATGATCGCGGATTTGCCTGGGAGTTGACGGACATTTCTCGGCCGCAGTCTGTCCTCGTGGCGGTTGAGGGATGCACCCCGACCGGGCGACTTCCCTGCGGGGCCTGACGGGCTTACATGCCGGTCGGTGCGACTTTCCCTGTGGGCGCCGACAGATGCGATCGGTCCGACCGCCGGTCCCTGAGGGAGCCGACCGGCCGCTGCCATGCTCTGCGGTGCCCTCACGGGCGCCGGTGTCTCATTCGTCCGTGGCCGGTTCCCCGCCCAGGCATACGCCTTCCTGTCAGGCTGCGGTGACCTGCCGGGCCAGCAGTAGTGCCAGCGGGCCACCCTGGAGCAGGAAGCGTCCGTCAGTGGCGGCCTGGATCGCATCGGCCATCGGCCACCACATGAGCTTGAAGTCTGCTTCGCTGGGAGTGAGTTGCTGCGGGCCGCAGGTGAGACCTTCGGCCAGGAAGAGATGGATGCGGGCGACGGAGTCGAGGGTGATGGCGTACGAGCCGAGCGGGCGCCAGGACTCAGCGGTGACACCGGCTTCCTCGCGCAGCTCGCGCCACGCGCACTCTTCCGGTGTCTCGCCCTCCTCCCGGCGCCCTCCGGGCAGGAACAGGTACTCGCCGCCATGCCGGGGGAACTCGGCGGTCAGGACGGCGACCTTGCCGTCTACGTCTCGGGCCACGACGACGGAGGCGTCGCTCCGCGCCCCCCGCTCGGTTGCTGCGGTCATGGCCCGGGAGCGTAGCCGCCTACTTTGACAGCAGAGCCGCGAACGGCACGTTCAGCACGGTCGGGTGAGCGATACCACGGCCGTGGTAGCCGTCCTCGCCAAAGGCGTCGCCGTGGTCGGCACACATGATGATCAGCCATCTTTTCTTGCCGGTCAGCCCGTTGACCAGGCGGCCGAGGTGTTCGTCGGCGTAGGCGAGCGCGGCGGCCTGGGAGTGCCAGGAGTCGCCGCTGTCGCCAATGTAGTGGCCGTGGGGGACGTGGGTGGCGGAGACGTTGACGAACAGGAACAGCGGTCGGTCCCCGTACTTGCTCGCGACGGTGAGGGCGTGGTCAACCTGGTGACGCGTGGAGTCGGGCTCCGGGGAGCAGAACTCGGGCCGCCAGTGGTCCTCGTAGAACATGTCGGGCAGCACCGACCCGAGCGGGGTCTCCCGCGAGAAGTACGTCACGCCGCCAATGCACACAGTGCGGTAACCGTACTGCGCGAGACCGGCAAGGAGGTTCGGTGCGTCGAAGACGAACGTGCCCGCATCGACGGTCTTGAATGTGGGCGGGCGGCACTCCCACAGCCGCGGCGGCTGCACGGGCTGCGGGAGCTTGGGCAGGAAGCCGGAAAAGAATGCGATGTGCGCGGGGAGGGTGAAGGTACCGGGGGTACGGCGTTCCTCCCACACCCCGCCCGGCAGGATCTTGGCCAGGTTCGGGGTCTGACCGGCGTGCAGGGCCGCGCGGGCGACGTCGTAGCGCAGGGAGTCCAGGGTGACGAACAGGATGCTGGTCTCGCTTCGGATGACCTCGGCCGCGTCGATCACAGCGCCTCCACCAGGTCGCGACGTTCGGTGATGCTGCCCTTGGACTTGTCATTCACAGGGATGGGAATCCGGTCGGAGGCGATCATCTCCCGCAGCCTGGCCAAACCGGTGTCCTTGGTGACCAGCTGGCCGTCCGCGTCGTAGAGGCGGATCGTGACGGTCTGCAGCCCGCCGCCGTCGGCCGTGGTCAGCAGGGTGCCGGGGACGCCCCCGAGTTCCTTCATTGCGTGTAGGAGCTGGGCTTCGTCGGCCTTGCCCAGGCTGGAGACCTGGCAGCCGAAGTGCTGGGCATTGATGGCCCCGAGGCAGAACCTCTGGTGGAACTCGGCCGTGGTGGGGTGACCGTCGTGGGCCACGGCCATCTGTCCGGCCTGGCTGAGCACGACGAAGCAGGAGCCGACCCACCAGGCCACGCCCTCGTGGATCTCGCCCGGGAACGCGCCGGAGATGCGGCCGTCACGGATGACAGCGTCGGCGTCGATCGGGTTAAGCACGCCCGTCCTCCAAGTGCTTGATGATGGTGTCGGCCAGGTCGCGGGGGCTGCGGCTGTCGGTGGGGAGCACGACTGCGGTGGGGTCCTCGTCAGCGACGGCCTGGAAGTTCTCCCGCAGCCGGGCAAGGCGGCCAGGGACGTCGAACAGGTCGGTGTCGTCCTGCTTCACGTCCGCCTTGGTGCCCATCCGCTCCTTCAAGGTGTGATCGGAGCTGACCAGGTAGAAGGTGGCGTCCGGTGCCACGAGGTAGGACCGGAATGGGATGATCAGTTCTCGCACCTGGTCCAGGCCGCTGCGGTTGACGGCGGCGTGGCAGGCCACGACCGAAGAGGCGTACCGGTCCGCGACCACCGGCCCCACGCTGAGGGCCTGCCGTACGACGTCGGAGGCGTGCAGGAGGCCGGAGAGGTAGAAGGCGAACTGCGGCAGCGGCCGAAGCTCCCGGTTGATCACGTCGGACCAGCCGGTGTGCGGATCGGTGAGGGTGTGGATCGCCGTGCCTCCGAGCCTCTTGGCCAACAGGCGGCTGAGCGTGGACTTCCCGACCCCTGAGACGCCTTCCAGTACCACGAACGGCCCCTGGCGTACGTCATCTGTCCCGGGCGTGTACGGGGCGTTCAGGGGGCTCACAGGGTGCCCTCGGTGAAGGCGGCGACATGCCGGGCCAGGGCCGCGGGGATCTGTTCCGGATCACCCAGCAGTCGCCGGATGTCCATGCGCAAGTCCTCCCGCAGAAGGCAGGGCTGGATTCCGCCGGCGTGGTCCATGCGCAGGGCCCAGAAACCCTCCACGCATTTGGCCTTCACCGGGCAGGTGCCGCACTGGCCGACGTGGTGGCGGCCCAGTTCGCGTTGGATGACGTCGATCTCGATGCCGTCGATGCGGAAGATCCGCCTTCCCTGGCCCGTGCCGGAGACCTCTACCTCCTCCTCGCCGGTCAGGGTGCGCAGGTGATCGATGATGCCCCGGGCTCCGATGGCCGAGGACTTCCGGTCGGCGTTGAAGTCGGTGTCGACGAGTTCGATGAACTGCACCGGCAGCCTGCGGTCGAGGGCGAAGACGAGGATGTCTCGCAGCTCGTGCTCGTTCTCGCGCTGGATGAGCGTGTTCAGCTCGACCCGCTCGAACATCTCGCGGGCAACCTCGATGCCGTCCAGGACGGTCGCGACGCTGGAGCGGGTCTGGGCGATGGCCCGGAAGGACTCGTCGGAGAAGTAGTGCAGGGAGACCTTCACCTTGTCCAGGCCGGTCGTGGCGAGCCAGTCCTGATGCGTGCGCACCAGCATGCCGTTCGTGATCAGCGTGTAGGACACATCCGGGCCGTGGACGGGGAGCTGGGTGAGGACCGGTTGCGCCAACTTCGACACCAGCGGCTCACCGCCGGTGAAGTACACCCGCTTCAGGCCGGCGCCGATCAGCTCGCGCAGGACGTTCACGTAATCGTCGGCAGTGAGTTCACGGGCGCGGGGCTTGGCGTCCCGGTGCAGGTGAGTGAACGGGGGCGGGACGTCACCCTCGTTGTGGCAGAACCAGCACTTCAGGTTGCAGACGGGGGTCAGTGAGACCCTGAGCTGTCCGCGCAGCGCGGAGAAGTTCCGCAGCGCGGTCCAATCCACGTGGGTTTTCGGGAGCGGAACGGTCAAGGCCTGCTCCTTTCGCAGAGCGTGCGTCGGGTTCTGGTGTGTTGGTCAGCCCCGAGAGGGCGGCAGTGTGGAGGCGGGTAACTGCGGGCCCCTGGAGTAGGGCGTGCAGGCTGGGGCGCAGGCCCACAGACGGAACAGCAACCCGCGATGGCGTACGTCGCCGAGGATGCGGCCGGAGGCGCCCAAGCGGGCGTTGCACAAGGCGCAGTCCGTTGCCATCTGCTGGCGCGGGTGCAGGCGGGCGACGTCCGGCAGCGACGGGCCCGCCGTGGGCGGGCTGGTCACTGGACACCCTTTGTGAGGAGTTCGGCCCAGACCTCTTTGTCCCATGGGCGCCTGCCGGTGCCGCGCAGGTCGTAGCCCCAGCGGTCGGCGACGGCATCGACCAGGGCCAGGCCACGGCCTGACTCGTCGTCATCATCGGCCGGGCCGAGTACTGGCAGGCGCGAAGGCGCCCGGTCCACGACCCCGATGCGTACCCGTGTCGTGCTCGGCCGCCCGACAACCAGGCGGATCGAGTGGCATGAGGTGTGCCTGGCGGCGTTCGCGATCAGCTCCGAGATGATCAGCGCGGCGGGGTCGGTGAGTTCACCGAGGTGCCATACAGCGAGTACGTCACGGACGAGCTTGCGGCCTATCTCGGCCGTCTCCGGCTTGCACGCGAACGTCTGGCTGTAGACGGGGTGGCCGATGGAACCGACCTGAACTGGCGTACTGAGACTCGTCATGGGGGAGCCTTCGTCGTTGTCGCGGCGCCCGGCTTGCCCCCATTGGCGGGATCAGGCGCGGGCCGGGCCGTCAACAGCCGCCCGCAACCTGAGGCGAGCGACTACTGACCAGACAACTCCGAGTCGTTGCAGACCAGTTAGGGCGTTCCGGCGGGCATCCAAAAGAACGCCCTAGGGTGATTTGAACTCCCGCTTACATGACGGAGGGAGGTTGTGAGGCTACGGTGCGTGCATGAACACCACGCGCAATACGACTCTTGAGGCGTGGATGAGCGAGCACGGATACAGCTCCAACAGCCTGGCTGACGCCGTGAACATGGCTGTTGAGCGGCTTACCGGGCGGATGGGCGGCCTGGACGGATCATCGGTCCGGGCTTGGAAAGCGGGCCGGGTCCGATGGCCCAAATCCGCAACCCGCCGGGCCCTTGAGGACGTCACCGGCCTACCCGCGACCGCCTTAGGGTTCGTGCCACGGGGCAGGACTCCGTCCACCCCAGCCGCACCGCAGGAGGACCCCGCCATGAAGCGCCGTACCCTCGTCGGCGGCATCGCCGCTGCCGCCGTCGCAGCAGCCGCCCCCGGGACCGCAGCACCCCGCCCTATCGGCATGAGCGACGTCGACCGCCTACAGCACCGATTCGCCGAGATCATCGTCAGCGATCACCGCCACGGCGGACAGCTCGACATCGAGCAGCGGGCCGCTGCACTCGCCGACGAGGCACTGAATCTCCAGAGCGCCGGCAACGCCAGCCAGCGCGTACGCAGCAACCTCTACGCCTCCGCCGCCGCGTTCCGCTCCTCGGCGATGTGGGCCGCCATCGACGGCCGCCGCTACGACGACGCGAAGGAGCACATGCGCGAGGCCCAAGCCCTCGCCGAGATGTCCGGTGACCAGGCGATCAAATTCCGCATCTGGAGCCACGCGGGGACCATGTACCGGCACATGGGCCGCCCCGCCGATGCGTTCGCCGCGAACGACGTCGCCCGCAACCTGCACATCACGCGCCGAGACCCCATGTTCGCGTCCCTCGGTCTGGCCCGGCAGGCGGCCATCCACGGCGCAGCGCAGGACCGCACTGGCACCCGCCGCGCGTTCGACCAGGCGCAAGACGCCATGCTGCGCGCCGCCCCCGACGCCTACCGGCCGGTGTGGATGCTCGCGTTCTACGACCAGGCCGAGCTGGACTCCTTGGCCCTGTCGGCGTACCTGTCGCTGGGTGACTACCAGACGGCCGAGTGCCACGCTCATCGCTGTCTGTCCGCCCTGCGGCCCCACATGGTCCGGTCCCAGGCCATCACCACGACCCGGCTCGCGCACGCCCAGCTCGCGCAGGGTGACGCCGACGCCGCCACGGCCACCGCGATGAAGGTCCCCGCCGACGCCGCTACCCAACACGCCCGAGTGTCCCGCATGCTGCAAGAGTTCGGGGCTGCGCTGCGCGTCACCGCGCCGGGCAGCTCCACCGTGCAGACCTGGACCGAGCGCGCCGCCGCCTGGAGGACTCCCGCATGACCTCGGCACCCGCCATCGAACTCCGCACGTTCACCGCGCTCGACGCCGTTCGCGGTGACCTGATCGACGTGTACGCCGACGTGCGCGCCCCGCTGCTCCACCTGCCGAACTACGCCGTCACCGCGTTCGGTGAACGCCTGGACCGGCACAGCGGGGAACCCGGTTTCACAGCCGTCCTCGCGTACACGGACGGGCATCCGATCGGCTACGCCTACGGCAACACCATCGAGCACGGGGACCGGTACTGGCAGCGCACCACTCCGGAACCGAAGGATGAGTACACCGAGCATCCGGCCATGGCCCTGAAGGAGATCGGCGTACGCCCCGCGTGGCGCGGCACGGGAACCGCTCGCCGTATCCATGACGCCCTCCTCGCCACGCGCGACGAGCCGTACGTGACACTCATGGTCAACCCGGCCGCTGGTGACGGGAAGGTCCATGCGCTCTACCGGTCATGGGGGTACGAGGACATCGGACAGAGCCAGCCGTCACCGGCCTCGCCGGTCCTCACAGTGATGATCCGCGCCACCCGCTGACCGGCTGCGACCGTGACGGCTCGCCCCCTCGGAGTGATTTCGGAAGTGGCGGATGGCGAGGGTTGCGGCGGTTGCCGTTAGGCAGAGGGCGTAGGCGGTGACGACCCATGCGGCTGGGGCGCGGCCCGCGGTGAGGCCGTGGATCACCGCGGTCAGCCAGCCGGCGTAGGACGCGCCGTGCAGGATGCGGAACGGGCGGATCCAGCGGCGGGTGGCGAAGACGCCGCGCCAGACGCCGGTGGCCACGGCGAGGAGGAACAGATAGCAGGCCAGGGTGCCGAGACCGACCAGCGCGTCACCGCTGCCCCAGCCGAGCGCCGCGGCCGTCGCGGCGACCCGGCCGCCGGCCACCTTCACTCCGATGTGCAGCAGCAGGAATCCGACGCCGAGCACGCCGAAGGCCCGGTGCAGGTGCTGGACCACGGTCCGCGGGCGGGGCGGCAGCACACCGCGCAGCGCGGTCGCCAGTCCCAGCATCACCGCCAGCGACAGCGCGACCAGCGCCACGACGCCGGCCATCCGGTCGAGGAACCCCCGCAGCGCGCCGCCCGCCAGCCCGCCGCCCACGAGCACGGCCCCGGCCAGGGCGAGCCCGGCGGTCACGGCGGCGGGCCGGGGCGGCGGGGTGTGCGGCGGCCCGGTCCGCACCGCGGGCACGACGGGCGAGGTCTCGACGGCGGCTGTCTCACCCGTGACGGGGGCGGGGGCTTCGGCCTCGGGGGTCGCCACGGTTCCGTACGTGGGTCGGCTCATGTGTGCTCCCTGGCTGTGGAGGGCTGTGGAGTGCTGTGCGGGGCCGGAAACGGGGCGGTTCCCGGCCTCCGCCGGGGAGGGCCGGGGGCCGGGAACCGCGTCTCTCGGTCGCCGAGGGGGGATCGGCTCCGAGGTCTGGAGAGGGCCGTCAGACGGCCGGGGGGTGGAGGTGGACCGGGCCCAGCGGGGTGGCCGACGTCGAGGGACGGGCCAGGGACGCCGACCACGGGCCGTTCAGGTCCAGGTCCTCCACGTGCCAGGTGGTCGTCCGGCCCTCGTGGATGTGGGTCACCGTCAGCGGGCCTTCCTGCCCCGGAGCCACGTCCAGGGTGTTCAGGGGCATGCCCAGCAGACCGAGGCCCACCGCCTTCACCACCGCCTCCTTACGGGTCCAGGCACGGTGGAACAGGGACGTACGGCCGGGGCCCTCGGGGAGCGAGAGGATCCGGTCGGTCTCGTCCGGGGTCAGGACGAGCTGGGCCAGGGCCTCCGACTCCATCGGGCGGTAGGCCTCCACGTCCACGCCCACCCAGTCGCCCGCCCGGACCGCCAGCACCCCGCACCCGTCGGTGCGGGAGAGGCTGACGGCCAGCGGGACCGGGGGCCGGACCACGGCGGGCGGGCCGTGGTCCGCGTCGCCGCAGCCCGGGCAGATGCGCCGGCCGAAGCGCACGGTGTGGGCCGGTACGCCCAGCAGCCCGGCCACCGCGCGCCGCGCCCCCGCGCGGGTCGTCGTGAACGCCGCCGCGTCCCGTGGCGCGTGGAAGCGCCGCATGCGGGCCCGTTCCTGCTCGTCCAGCAGCACGAAGTCCGCCGGATCGGTCGCCTCGCCGAGCGGCCACCACCACACGTGGGCCGCTCCGCTCTCCCTCAGCCGCGCCACCACCGCGCGTGCCGTCTCGGGTACGTACACCTCGCCGACGTCCGCCGCGTGGTCGATGTGCGCGGCGGCCGTGGCCGGTCGCGTGGTCATCCGTCCTCCTCTCTCTCGTCACGGCCGGTCTCAGGCCAGTCCGTTGAGGCGCAGGAGCAGCTCCTTGACCTCGGTGGCGTGGTAGCGGTCCCGTTCCTGGGCCGGGTCCGAGCACAGCAGCAGCGGCCCGTCCCGGTCCTCCGACGGCAGCCGTCCATGGCTGCCCCTGACCAGGCCGGGGTCGAGCGGCACCACGGTCAGCGGTGCGCGCATCCCGGCCTTCTTGCGCAGCACGGTCCACGCCGCCTTGGCCTTCACCGCCGGGATCGACGGGTCGAAGAACAGCTCGGCGGGGTCGTAGCCCGGCTTGCGGTGGATCTCGACGCCGCGCGCGAAGTCGGGTGCGCGGTCGTCGTCGAGCCAGTAGTAGTACGTGAACCAGGCGTCCGGTTCCGACACGAGGACCAGTTCGCCGGCGTCGGGATGGTCGATGCCGTACGCCGCCTGCTCGGTGCGGTCCCAGATCTCGTCGACGCCGTCCACCGCCTTCAGGACGTCCCGCACCCGCGGGATGTCGACGGGGTCGGCGACGTACACGTGCGCGGCCTGGTGGTCGGCGACGGCGAACGCCCGGGAGGTGTACGGGTCGAGGTACTCCATGCCGCGCTGGGTGTAGACCTCCAGCAGTCCCGCGCGGCGCAGTGCGCGGTTGACGTCGACGGGCCGGCTCACCGGTGTGATGCCGTACTCGCTGAGCGCCACCACCGTCGTGCCCCGGTCGCGCAGGTCCGCGAGCAGCGGCGCGAGCGCGGCGTCCGTCTCCCGAGCCGCGCGGACCGCCTGCGGGCTGTCGGGGCCGTAGCGCTGCAGGTCGTAGTCGAGGTGCGGCACGTAGACGAAGGTCAGGTCGGGGCGGCGGCGGTCGACGACGTAGCGGGCGGCGCCGGCGATCCACCGGGTGGAGGCGATCGACGCCGTCGGACCCCAGTACTGGAACAGCGGGAACTCGCCCTGAGCGGCGGTTAGTTCGTCGCGCAGTCCGGCGGGCACGGTGTAGCAGTCGGGGGACTTGCGTCCGTCGTGGTGGTAGACCGGGCGCGGCGTGAGGATCGTGTCCACGTCGGCGCCCATCGCCCACCACCAGCACAGGTAGGCGGTCGAGTGGTCCGGGTCGCGGCGGCGGGCCGCCTGCCACACCTTCTCGCCCCGCACCAGGGCGTTGTGCTGGCGCCACATCATGACCTCGCCGTGGTCGCGGTGGTACCAGCCGTTGGCCACCGCCCCGTGCTCGCGCGGCAGCAGCCCGGTGGTCAGGGTGGCCTGCACGGTGGCCGTGACGGCCGGGAACACCGTGTCCAGGCGCGCGGTGAAGCCCTGCTCGCCGACCGCCTTCACGTGCGGCATGTGCTCCAGCAGCCGCGGGGTGAGGCCGACCGTGCACAGCACGACCGTCTGCGCCGTCGTACGATCGCCGCTCATGACGTCTCCTGCCGCAGCCCGATGGCCGCCAACTCATCCCGCAGCCAGGTCAGTTCGGCGGCCAGGCCGTGGGCGAGGCTCTCGTCGCCGCGGTCGGGGAGCACGGACCAGGTGTACGTCTCGATCTCGATGTGGTCGGTGACCGCCCGCTCCCCCGCCAGCAGTGCCCGCAGGGTCTCGCGCAGCACGGGCCGGGTGCTGGCCAGCGGCGGACGCGGGTCCTCGTGCAGGGGCACGTGGTAATGGATGCGCCAGGGCCGGCTGCCGGGCAGCGCGCCGGAGAGCGCGGGGCCGAGGTCGTCCGTGCCCAGCAGCCGGCCGCCGCCGGACGGCTCCCGGGTCTGGTGCAGGAAGCGGGGTTCGGCGAAGTCGGTGAGCAGCTCCCGTACGGCCGGGTCGGCGGGGTCGGCGACCTCCAGCGCGGTGGCCGCCTGGAGCTTGACGACCGGGATGCCGGCCTCGCGCAGCAGGGCCAGCGACTCGGCCGGGTCCTCGTGGGCGACCGCCAGGTGGCAGGCGTCCAGGCACACGCCGATCCACTCGGAGTCGGTGCCGGCCAGCGCGTCCACGGCCTGTTCGGTGCGTTCCACGACGCAGCCGGGCTCCGGCTCGATACCGACCCGGACCGTGCGGCCGGTGTCCGCGGCGATCTGCTTCAGCCCCTCGGCGAGCGCGTCCAGCTGACGGGCTGCCATGGCACGCTGGGCCGACGTCCACACGGTGCGCCAGGCCAGCGGCAGGGTGGAGATGGACCCGCGGGCCCCCTCCGGCAGCAGCCCGGCCAGCACCCGCGCGAGGTCCAGCGTGTACTCCAGGCGGGCCGGTTCCGACCAGTCCGGGTAGTACACGGCCCGTTTCACGACCCGGGCGTGGAAGCCGCGGTAGGGGAAGCCGTTGAGGGTGACCGTCTCCAGGCCGCGCGCGGTCAGCTCGCGGCGCAGCCGGGCCACCGCCGTCGGGTCTGCGGCGAGCCGGCCCGCGGTCTCGGCGGGCAGCCACAGGCCGACGCCGATCCGGTCGGCTCCGGCCGCGACCCGCACCGGTTCGGCGTAGGCGGCCAGCTGGCCGATGATGCCGTCGAGGGTCTCGGCGGGGTGCACGTTGGTGCAGTACGCCAGATGGACGGTGCTGCCGTCGGGGTGTCGCACACGCATGACTGCTCCTCAGCTCCCGCCGCGGGCGATGGAGTTGCCCGCGAACAGGCCTGCGGCCTGGGTGTCGTTGTAGCCGTCGAGGTCGAGCCGGCCGGACTGGCCGTAGAACGCGACCGGGTTGCGCCACAGCACGCGGTCCACGTCGTCCTCGTCGAACCCGGCGGCGAGCATGGCCTCGGCGGTGGCCCGGGTCAGCAGCGGGTCGCTGTGGCCCCAGTCGGCCGCCGAGTTGACCAGCATGCGCTCGGTGCCGTGGCGCCGAAGGACGGCGACCATGCGCTCGGGGGTCATCTTGGTGTCGGGGTAGATGGAGAAGCCCATCCAGCAGCCGGTGCCGGCCACCTCGTCGACGGTGACCTCGTTGAGGTGGTCCAGGACCACGTGCGCCGGGTCGATGCCGGACTCGCGGATCACGTCCAGGGAGCGGAGGGTGCCGCCTGCCTTGTCGCGGTGCGGGGTGTGGACCAGGGCGGGCAGCCCGAACTCCACGGCGAGGGCGAGCTGTGCGGCGAAGGCGTGGTCCTCGGCCTCGGTGACGGTGTCGTAGCCGATCTCGCCGACCGCCACGACACCGTCCTTGGCGAGGTAGCGGGGCAGCTCGTCGAGGACGGGGGTGCAGCGCGGGTCGTTCGCCTCCTTGGGGTTGAGGCCGATGGTGCAGTGGTGGCGGATGCCGAACTGGGCGGCGCGGTAGGGCTCCCAGCCGAGCAGGGAGTCGAAGTAGTCGGTGAAGCTGGCCGGGGAGGTACGTGGCTGGCCGAGCCAGAACGCCGGCTCGACCAGGGCGCGGACGCCCGCGGCGTGCATCGCCTTGTAGTCGTCCGTCGTGCGGGACGTCATGTGGATGTGTGGATCGAAGATGCGCATGGCCGGGGCTTTCCGCTCGGGAGTGGATTCCGGGTTGGGGGTGCGGTCAGTTGTCGGGGGTGGCGATGAGCCAGAGGTCGGCGGGCACGGTGCGGGACGCCGCGCGGCGCTCGGCGGCGAAGCCCAGGGCCATGCGGGCGAGTTCGGCGTCCCGGCGGTCGCGCAGGCCGGCGACCGTGCGCAGGGGGATGCCGGTGAACAGGCACTTCAGGACGGCCTGGCGCCAGCGGTACTGATCGAGGTGGGTACGGGCGTAGGGGCCGAGGGCGGCGGCGATGAGCCGGGTGTCGTTGGTGCGCAGGGCGTCGTCGGTGAGGGGCAGGCCTGCGGCGCCGATCGGGAGGAACGGGAGGGCACGGAGCACTCCGCGCCGCTCGGCCGCGTCGCCGCCCCAGTAGCGGGCCGCGGCCTCCTGTGCCAGCTCCTCGCCGCCGAGCGGGAGACCGATGAGGAAGAGGGCGCGGATGCCGTCCTCCACGTGCCAGTCGGCCCAGCCCGGGAGGGGCCCCCGGCCGTAGTGGCGGCCGGCCGCGGGGAAGCGGGGGTTCAGGGCTGTGGGGCCCTGCTCCCCGACCGCCGCGGTGTCCTCGGTGAGGCGTCGGCGCTGCGGCTCCGTCAGGACGGAGAGGAGGGACTCCTTCAGGGTGCGGGCGGTCAGGGCGTCGTGGACGGGCGCGGGGGCTTGGGCGAGGGTGGGGGCGGTCATGCGGCTACCTCCTTCGGGGTGCGTGTGGACGCATGGATCGTCGTGGCCGTGCGGTGCAGGAACTCGATGCTTCGGCGGGCCGTCGTCGCCGCGGCGTGGCTGTGGCGGGGCAGTTCCACCGAGACCAGGCCCGTGTAGCGGGCGGCGCGCAGAGCCTGGAGGATCGGCGGGAAGTCCATCTCGCCCTCGCCGAAGGGCAGGTGCTCGTGCACCCCGCGGCGCATGTCCTCGATCTGTACGTGGGCCAGCCGGTCCGCGGCCAGCTCCACGCAGCGGGCCTCGGGCCAGGGCTCCAGACAGCGGCAGTGCCCGATGTCCAGGGTGAGCCGGAACCGCTCGTGGCCACCGAGGGCGCGCAGCAGGCGGCGGTAGCCGGCGAGGTCCTCGACGAGCATGCCGGGCTCCGGCTCGAAGGCCAGGTCGACACCGGCCCGCTCGGCCTCGGCGAGGGCCTGCGCACAGCCCTCCTCCAGCCGTTGCCAGGCCTGCTCCCGGGTGGTGCCGGGGTCGGGCGTACCGCTCCAGAAGTGCACGGCCTCCGCCCCGAGTTCGGCTCCGACGCGGATGGCCCGGCGCAGCAGCTCCAGGCGCGCGGCACGTCCTTCGGGTTCGGCGCTGACCAGGGTGGGGCGGTGCTTGCGCAGCGGGTCGAGCAGGTAGCGCGCGCCCGTTTCCACGACGACGGCGAGTCCGGTGCGGCGCAAGTCCCGGCCGACGCGGCGGACCCGGGGTGCGAGGCCGGGGGCGTAGGGGTCGAGGTGCTGGTGGTCGAGGGTCAGGGCCACACCGTCGTAGCCGAGCCCGGCCAGGACGGAGAGGGCGTCGGAGAGCCGGTGGTCGGCGAAGCCGTTGGTGCCGTAACCGAATCGGAGGCCTCCGGCGGTCATGTCGGGGACACCTTCCTGGCGAGTCGGGCCGCCTGCGGGAGGCCGGCGGCGAGGACCACGGCGAGCCGGGGAGCGCCGGCCCGCGCGACCAGCGCCGACTGCAGGGGCAGCAGCGCGTGGATCCCGGCGCCGACCGCGGCCCTGACGCGTGCGGGGTCCTGCGGGGTGCGCAGAGCGGCCCACTGGGAGCGGGCGCAGGTCGTGGCGTAGGCGGCGGAGGCGAGGAGGGGCACGGAGGTACTGGGGGCCGTCAGGGCGCGCAGCGAGGGGAGCCGGGTGCGGAGGGTGGCCGCGGTGACGGCGTGCGCGACCGGCGGGGAACCCCGCCGGAGCGTCGCCGGGGCTGCCGGGCCGTCCGACGGCATCCGAAGCGCCGCCGGCTGTCCGCGGACCGCACCGGCCGCACCGCGTGAGCCGAGCACCGCTGCGGCCGCACCGCTCGCGCCCAGCACCGTCGCCGTCGTGACCGCCAGTGACACCAGCGGCTCGTGGCCGGCCCCGCCGTCCACCTCGTGGCGGCTGAGACGTGTCACCGCCCAGGTGTGCAGGCCCACCGTGGCCGCGGCGCGCAGGGCAGGGGCGGCCGGGGCGGGACCCGTGCCGTGCAGTACGTCGAGGAAGCGTGCCGCCGCCATGGCCAGGGGACCGAACGGGGTCCGCTTCAGGCCGAGGTCGTACGCCCAGACACTGGCCGCGAGCGGCAGGGTGCGGCGCAGCAGGACCCGCCGCCCGCCGGCCAGCGCGCCCAGGCCGAGGCCCGCCGCGGTGAGTCCCGCGGCGATGCCGAGCGCGGTCCCGGCGCCGATCCGGCCGGACGGCACGGGGCGCTCCGGGCGCTCCGTCGCGTCCTCCTCCCGGTCCGCCCAGTCGTTGAGTGCCATGCCGGCCCAGTACAGGCTGACGGAGGACGCGGCCAGCAGCAGCGTCCGCCCGCCCGCGGGACGCCCCACGGCCAGCGCTCCGGCGAGCACGTCGCCGGGCACGGTCAGCGCGGCGGGCGCCCGCACCAACTCGGCTACGTCGCGGGCGTGTTGCCGCAGGGCGACCGAGCGGGGGCGGTATCCGGTGTCGTACGGCCGGCCCGGGCGGGGAGCGGCCGTTCCGGCGGTGGCATCGGCGCCCGCCCGGTCAGGGGCGGTGGCAGCGGCACCGGCGCCGAAGACACCGGACTGCGCCGCCGCTTCCCCGCGGGCCGCGCGGAACGCGCTTCCCGCCGCCCGCGCCGCCTCCCTGGCCGCACGGGCCAGGTCGGTGAGCGGGCCGCGGGGCCCGGGCGCCCGGGGCGAGGAGGCCTCCCGGGCCGTGGGCCTGGACGGTGCGGCCCCGGAGCCGGCCGGGCGGGCCGGGCGGGCCGCCGTCACCGTGCTCACCACGGCCCGGCCCAGGGCTGCCACGGTCACCGCGGTGACCGCAGCCCGCCCCAGGCCGGACAACCGGGTCGTGCTCACCGTGCCCCCTCGGGCAAGCGGGTCCGCTCGGCGGAACCGGCCCAGGTGACGAGGTCGCCGTACTGGAGGGTCAGGTTGTGCTCCGTCGAGGCCACCGGGTCCTTGAAGAAGAAGCCGAGGGCGGGCAGGGCGCCGCTCTCGCCGCGGCGGTGGGCCAGGGCCGAGAGGCGGACGAGGTCCAGGACCAGGGGCGCTGCGAGGGCCGAGTCACAGCCCTGCCAGGTGAACTGCAGCGACATCCGGACGCCGAGGAAGCCCTCGAAGGAGATGTGGTCCCAGGCGGTCTTCCACTCGCCCATCTCGGGCACGTTGTCGATGTGCACCTGGCCCTCGACCGCGTGCCCCACGGTCTCCTCCAGGGCCCGCTGCTTGGACTCGGTCTTGCTGCGCGCCGCCGCCGGGTCGGCGAGGGTCGCGCCGTCACCGCCGCCGAGCAGGTTGGTGCCGGACCAGGAGCGCACGTGCAGCGCGCGCTGCGCGAACATCGGGGCGAGGGCGCTCTTGACCAGCGTCTCGCCGGTCTTGCCGTCCCGCCCCGCGTGCGGCACCCCGCGCAGCCGGGCCAGCTCCTCAAGGGCGGGCAGCACGGCACCGGCGGACGGGGTGAAGTTGACGTAGGCGCAGCCGGCGTGGAAGGCGGCGTACGCGTACAGGGAGCTGGGCGGCAGCAGGGTGGTGCTGGTGGCCAGCGCCTTGTCGAGGTCGGCCAGATCGAGGAAGGCGGGGTCGGGGTCGGGCAGCGGCTCGGTGGAGGAGACGTTCACGACCACCACCTGCGCAAGTCCGTGGCGGGTACGGAAGTCGGCGATGTCCGCGGCGAGCCTGCGGGCGGTCGTGTACTGGGGTTCGCCCGCGCGCGGGGAGCCGTCCCGGATCTCCCGGTCGGCCGCTTCCAGGGCGGGCCGTACGGCGGCGACGACGCGGGCGGGCAGTACGCCCGCGTCGGCCAGGAGGCCGGCCCTCGCCGACAGCGGCACGTCGACGATGTCGTGGCCGCCGAACACGAGGTCGGCGAGGGCCGGCAGGGATGCGCCACGGAAGACGGGGGACTCGGTGACGCATCCGGTCGCGGAGGCCAGATCAGCGGCGATCGCGGCTGTGCCGGCGACCACGGTGGTCGCGACCGAGCCACGGGCGCCGACCAGCCAGACGCCGACGCGGGGGGAGGTTCCGGGGGAGCGGTCAGTGTCCTGCATGGTGAGCTTGCCTCCTGCTGGTGGTGCCGTACGGAACGAGGGCTACTTGCCGAGGTCGGCCGGGAACGGGGAGATGTCGAAGGCCGCGTCCAGCTCGTCGCGGTCCCGGCGCAGCCACTTGGCGGTGATGTGGCGCACGGTGTGCTTCGGCAGGTGCGGGTTGTCGGTGTGGTCCGTGATCGGCTGGGCCAGCGACTGCAGCTCCCAGGCGGCGCCCGCGAGCCGGTTGACGTGGGTCCACCAGTGGCGCTCGATGCCGAGCAGCGCGAAGCCGGCGAGGAAGGGGTGCCAGCGGTGGTAGGCGTGCGTGGGCTCCGGCGGCGTGTAGTTCATCATGTGGACCTTCTGGCCGACCGGGCGGCGCGGGTCGAACAGCGTGCCCTGGCCGAACTCCTGGAAGGCGAAGACCAGTCCGCGCGGGTCACGGCCGTAGAACTGGTCGTAGACCGCGAGCTGGTTGCGCGACAGGACCTCGAAGGCGTCCTTGTTGGGCTGGATCAGCTCGAGGAAGCTGCGCGGATAGCGGCCGCCCTTGCGGGTGGCGAGCCAGGCGTCGTAGGTCTTGGTGAAGCCGCCGAACGGGGTGGTGATGGCGGTGACGGCGTCCTTCATCTCCTGCGAGGGGGTGTAGTAGGACATTTCGTCGTACTGGTACCAGAACTCGTTGGCCCAGCGGTCGCCGACCATGCCCGGCACGTCCGGCAGGGACGGGTGGCAGCGCTTGGGAGCGGCCGAGGCCGGCGCCGCGCCGATCAGCGTCGCGGCGGCGGCCGCGCCCGCCACGCCGAGGGCGGCCCGCAGCGCGCCCCTCCGGTCCAGGGTGTTGAGCGACATGGGTTCTCCTTACGAGGGGCGAAGCGTTTCGTCGGCGAGGGCCGAAGGTTTCCTTGGTACGACTTTCCAGGTCCGCCCTATCGGCGGCCTATACCGGGAATCCGCAGGTCAGGAGGGGCTGTCGGACTCGGGGTAGGGGGCCTTGCGCAGGCCCGGGGAGAGCAGGGCGCAGACGGCCGTGAAAGCCATGACCGCGCTGAGCGCCAGCACCGAGCGGACCGGGCCGGTGGCCTCCAGCAGGAAGCCGGCGGCGACCGGTCCCGCCGCCATGGCGCCCGAACCGACCAGGTTGGCGAGGGAGTTGGCGCGGCCGCGCATCCGGTCGGGGGCGGCCCGCACCAGCAGGACGCCGCCCGCCACGTTGAAGACCCCGCCGACGTAGCCGCTGGCCGCGAACAGCGCGCCGAGCAGCACGGGCGTGTGCAGTGCCGCGGCGACCGGGGCCATGAGCGCGGTCCAGGCGAGCAGTCCGCCGAGGACGAGGGTGCGCAGCCGCAGCCGGTGCTGCCACCAGCCGCCGGTGAGGGCTCCGACCAGTCCCCCGGCGCCGCTCAGCGAGAGCACCAGGCCCACCTCGAACTGGGTGCCGTGGTGGTCCTGGATGCCGGTCATCACGGCCAGGTTGAGGCCCTGGAACAGGACGTTGGTGACGGCGACCGCGGTCATCACGGCCCGCAGGAAGGGCTGCCGCCACATCCACACCAGGCCCTCGCGGATCTCGGTGCCGATCTTCGCCGGCGGTGCGGCCCGCTCCTGCTGGAGCCGCCCACGGATGCCGAACAGGCAGAGCACCGAGGCGAGTTGGGCGACGGCGGCGGCCGCGTACGGCAGGGACGCACCCAGTCCGACCAGTCCGCTGCCCAGCGGCTGCCCGGCGATCGCGGCCCCGCGCGTGCGGGCCTCGTTGCCGGTCAGTGCGGCCGGCAGCTGTTCGGCGGGGACCACGCTCGGTACGGCGGCCCGCTCGGCGAGCTGGTGCAGCACCCCGAGCGTCCCTTCGGCGAAAGCGGCGACGAGCAGCGCCCACAGCCAGGTGCGCCCGCTGAGCAGCAGCGCCATGACCAGCCCCGTGACCAGGGCCTGTCCGAGTCCGGCGGCCACCATGACCCGCCGCCGGTCCCAGCGGTCCACGAGCGCGCCGCCCGGCAGCTGCATCACCAGCTGCGGCAGCAGCAGCGCGGTGCCGACGAGCCCGGCGTCGCCCGGCGACCCGGTCGCCCACAGCACGGTCAGCGGATAGGCCACGGCGGTGGCCCGCCCGGCCAGCAGCGAGAGCCCGGCGCCGCCCCACAGCAGCCGGAAGTCCCGGTTCTGCCGCAGGGGCAGAGGGGCGGGTCCGGCGGAGATCTCGTCGGTCACCGTCATGGTGCTCTCAGCTCCCCCCGCCTCTCCCTCCTGCCTCTCCTGCCTCTCCTGCCTCTCCTCCGCCATCAGCCAAGGCACTTCCGCCGGATCGACGGCTGTCCGTCGTGCGGTCCCGCTCATCGGACGGCCAGCGGGACCTGCGCCGGGGCGTGGACGTGTTCCAGGACCGCCATGGCGCTGTGCATCTTGTTGGTGGCCTGGGCGAAGGCGATGCTCATCGGGCCGTCCAGGACGTCGGCGGTGACCTCCTCGCCGCGGTGCGCGGGCAGGTCGTGCATGAAGACGGCGCGCGGGCTGGTCCGCCACAGGTCCTGGGTGACCTGGAACGGGGCGAAGATCTCCCGCCAGTTCGCGTCCGGCTTGCTGGTGCCGGTGGTCTGCCAGCGGGTGGTGTAGACGACGTCGTACGCCCCCTCCAGCGCCGCCATGTCGTGCCGCTCGGTGATCCGCGCGCCGGTGCGGGCCGCGTTCGCCCGCGCCCGCTCCAGGATCGAGGGGGTGAGGCCGTAGCCGCGCGGGGTGCGCACCTCGAAGTCGACGGCCGGGTACCGGGTGAGCGCGAGGGCCAGGGCGGCCGCGGTGTTGTTGCCCTCGCCGACGTACAGGACGCGCAGGCCCTCGATGCGGCCGAAGTGCCGCAGCAGCGTGGTCAGGTCGGTGAGTGCCTGGGTGGGGTGTTCCTCGGCGCTCATGGCGTTGACCACGGCCATCCGGTGCTGGCTCGCCCACCCGCGCAGCTCGGCCTCCGGTCCCGCGGTGCGGGCGACCAGTACGTCGAGCATGCCGGAGAGCACGCGGCCGGTGTCCTCGGTGGTCTCGCCGGTGTTGAGCTGCAGGTCGCCGGGGCCGTAGGCGATGAGGGAGGCGCCGAGCCGCAGCGCGCCCGAGGAGAAGGCGGTCCGGGTGCGGGTGGAGGTCTTGGCGAAGTAGACGCCGGCCACCAGCCCGGCCAGCGGTCGGACCGGGCCTGCGAGCCCGGCGGAGAACTCGGCGCCGCGCTCCACGACGTGGTGCAGCTCCGGGTCGGTGAGGTCGTCGATGGAGACGAGATGGCGCACGCGGCGCCCGTCCGTGCGGACGTCCATGAGGATCAGCCTTCCCTGTTCGAGTCGTTGGCGCGCTCGTCCAGCGCGGCGGCCAACCGGGCGATGGTGTGGTGGCGCAGTGCCATGGGCAGATCCAGCGCGAGTCCCGCCCGCCGCGCCGCCACCAGCAGCGGCGGCACGAGCAGCGAGTCCCCGCCCAGGTCGCGGAAGTCGTCCTGGACGCCGACCTGTTCGAGACCGAGCACCTCGGCCCACACCGCGGCGAGCCGCTGCTCGGTCGGGGTGCGCGGCGGGGCGTAGGGGTGGACGGCGGCCGCGGTGGCCGCGCGTTCGGCCAGGGGGCCGCGGTCGCGCTTGCCGTGCGTGGTGAGCGGGAGGGTGTCGACGACCGTGACGGTGGCCGGGACCAGCGCCGCGGGCAGGACCGTGCGCAGCCGGTCGCGGAGCGCCGCCGTCTCCACCGGGTGCCCGTCCGCGGGCACCACCCAGGCGGCGAGGCGCCGGCCGCCGTCGGCCGCCGGTACCGCGCTGACGAGTGCGTCCCGGACGGCGGGGTCGGCGGTCAGGGCCGCCTCGGCCTCGCCGGGCTCGACCCGGTGGCCGCGGATCTTGACCTGCTGGTCGGCGCGTCCGGCGAACTCCAGGGTGCCGTCGGCGAGCCGGCGGGCCAGGTCTCCGGTGCGGTACAGGCGGGTGCCGGGCAGGCCGTAGGGGTCGGGCACGAAGGCCAGGGCGGTGAGGCCGGGGCGGCCGGTGTAGCCGCGGGCGAGCCCGTCGCCGCCGAGCCAGACCTCGCCGGTGACGCCGTGGGGCACGGGCCTGAGGCCGGCGTCGAGGACGCGGACCAGGACGCCGGGCAGCGCCGAGCCGAGCGGTACGAGCGTGCGCCCGGACCGGGCCCGTACCCGGCCGAAGGTCGCCGCGACGGTGGCCTCGGTGGGCCCGTACTCGGCGGCCAGCTCCATGCCGTGTCCTTCGTCCGGCCCGGCGGCGGTGCGGATCCGCGCGGCCACCCGGTCGGCCTGGGCCGTCGGGTAGGCGTCGCCCGCGCACACCGCGAGCGCGGCCAGGCCGGCCAGCTCGCGGTCGCCCAACTGGTGCTCCAGCAGGGCCAGATGGCCGGGGGTCAGGCCGACGAAGGAGTACGGTGCCCGGCTCAGCAGCAGCGGCCCGAAGTCGGCCGTCTCGTACAGCTGCGGCAGCACGTGCACCGGCTGCCCGGTCATCAGCGGCGCGTACAGCGCGGGCATCCCGAGGTCGAAGCCGACCGGGGTGAACCAGGGTGCTCCCCCGCTCCCGGCGGCCGCGTACTCGCGCACGGCCCAGTCGAGGTAGTGGGCGAGCGCCCGGTGGGACACCTCGACGCCCTTGGGGGTGCCGGTGGAGCCGGAGGTGTGCAGGACGTAGGCGAGCCGGTCCGGGTCGTGCCGCAGGCCGAGCGGCGAGCCGTCGCCGTCGTACGCCGCCTCCTCGGCGAGCACCAGGTCACAGGCGGGCAGCCGGTCCGCGTACGAGGCCTGGGTGACGGCGAGTTCGATGCGGGCCGTCGCGATGCGCGCGTCGGGGGTGCACGGGTCGACCGGCACCTGGACGGCGCCCGCCTTCCACACCCCGAGCAGCGCGGCGACCAGGTCGGGGCCGCGGTCCAGGAGCACCGCGACGCGGGTCTCCGCGCGGGCGCCGAGGGCGCGCAGCCGGCGGGCGACACGGTTGGCGCGGGCGTCGAGGTCGTCGTAGGAGACCGTGAACCCGGTGCCGTGCAGGGCGGTCGCCCAGGGGGTGCGGGCGGCCTGCGCCTCGAAGGCGGCCAGGGTGTCCGCCGGGGTGTCGGGGTGGGGCAGCGCGGGCGCCTTGAGGCGGGCGCGCTCGTGGGCGTCCGGGAAGGCGCCGGTGCTGTCGCCGTCGGCGCCCGCCCGGGCCATCTCGGTGAGCACGGCCTGGTACAGCCTCAGCAGCCGGTCGGCGGCGGCGCGGGAGAGGGTGCGGGTGCGGGAGGCGAGGGAGAGGTGGCCGCGCACCGGGGTGCCGACGACGACGGGGAACTCGTTGGGGCTGTCGTCGCGGCTGGCCATGATGTCGATCAGCTCGGTGTCGACCTGGTGGAAGTCCAGGTAGTGGAAGAGCACGTCGATCAGGTGCCGTTCACCGCCGGGCACCCGCATCGCGGGCATCGGGAACCGCCGGTGCGGCCACAGCGCCACCTCGTGCGCGAACACCTGCCGGGCCAGTTCGCCCCAGCTGCGGGCGCCCCGCTCGTACGGGAAGGGCACCGAGTTGAGGTACATGCCGGAGACCGTCTCGGCGCCTGCCTGTTCGGGCCGGGCGTCGGCGACCATGCCGCCGCGGAACGCCCGGGCGGGCGTGAGCAGCGACAGCACCTTGCTGTGCGCGGCGTGCAGCACGCTCTTGTACGGCACCTCGGCCGCGGTCGCCAGCGCCCGCAGTCCCGGCTCCAGTTCGTCGAGCGGCAGGTCGAGGCGGTAGCGCTCGTCGGGGCCCTCGGGGTCGCCGGCCCAGCCCGCGGGCACGGTGAACTTCTCGTACCCCTCGACGATCCCGCGCCAGTGCTCCTGGTCGGCGGGGTCGGAGAGGGAGTGCAGCTCGGCGGCGATGAAGTCGGCGTAGCGGACGGCCGGCCTCGGCGGCGCCGGGGCGGGTTCGCGGCCCTGGCGCAGTTCGTTGTAGGCGCGCAGGAGTTCCATCAGCTGGGAGTGGTAGCTCCAGCCCTCGATGACGGGGTGGCACTCGGTGATCGACAGCCACCAGCTCTCGTCGTCGAGCAGGTGCACCGCCATCCGCATCAGCGGCGCCCGGGCCAGGTCGAACAGCTCGGCCCGGTCGCGGTCGGCGAACTCCCAGAGCGCGGTCTGGCGTTGCTGCTCGGGCAGGTGGCGCAGGTCCTCGTGGACGACCGGCATGGTCGCGGCGGCGTGCACCAGTTGGAGGGGCTCGGAGTAGCCGGACAGGGCGAAGGAGGTGCGCATCACCTCGTGCCGCCCGGTGATCAGATCGGTGGCGCGGCGGAAGGCGTCCGGGTCGAAGGGCAGGTCGTCGCGGATCCGGAAGGAGGTGATGTTGTGGTAGCGGTTCTCGCCGCTGCCGCCGTGCATCTCGATCAGCATGCCGGCCTGGATGCGGGAGATCGGATAGGCGTCGGTGACGTCGGCGGGCAGCGCGGCCCGGTCGGCGGCGCCGGTCATCGCGAACGGCTCGACGGGCACGAAGCCGCCCTGGCCGGCGGAGCCGTCGCGGGGCACCGCGGCACGCAGCCGGGCCACGGTGCGGTGCTCGAAGACGTCCCGCACGCTGGTCTCCCAGCCGGCCGCCCGGAGCGCCCCGACCAGGGCGACCGCGCGCAGCGAGTCCCCGCCGAGGTCGAAGAAGTTGTCGTGCACCCCGACCGTGTCGAGGCCGAGCACCTCGGCCCAGACGGCGGCCATCGCCCGCTCGTCGGCGTCGCGGGCCTCGACGTGTTCGCCGACGGCGGTCGCGGCCCGGCCCGGGGCGGGCAGGGCGCGCCGGTCGAGCTTGCCGTTGCCGGTCAGCGGCAGCGCGTCCAGCCGCAGGTAGGCGGTGGGCGCCATGTAGGGCGGCAGGGTCTCGCCGAGCCGGTCGCGCAGCGCTGCCGGGGCGAGCGCCTCCTCGTCGGCGTCCTCGGCGGGCACCAGGTAGGCGACGAGCTGCTGGTCGCCCGGGGTGTCCTCGCGGACCAGGGCGACGGCCTCGGCGACGGCGGGGTGCGCGGTGAGGGCGGTCTCGATCTCGCCGAGTTCGATGCGGTAGCCGCGCAGCTTGACCTGGTGGTCGACGCGGGCGAGGAAGTCGAGGTTGCCGTCGGGCAGCACCCGGGCGACGTCGCCGGTGCGGTAGAGGCGGGCGCCGGGCGGGCCGTAGGGGTCGGGCAGGAAGCGCTCGGCGGTGAGGCCGGGGCGGCCCGCGTAGCCACGGGCGAGCCCGACGCCGCCGATCCACACCTCGCCGGGCACGCCGACCGGCAGCGGGCGCAGCCGCTCGTCGAGGACGTACATGGTGGTGTGCGGGATGGCGCGCCCGATGGAGACCAGTTCGGTGGCCACGGGTCCGTCGAGGAAGTACGCCGAGTTGCCGACGGTGATCTCGGTGGGCCCGTACTCGGCACCGAGCCGGGTGCCGTGCGGTCCGGCGGCCTGCGCCCACCGCTCGGCGAGCCGTGCGGTGAAGGAGTCGCCGGCCGCGATGACGAGACCGGCCAGCGCCTCGATCTGCTCGTCGGTCAACTGCTGGGTGAGCAGGTGCAGATGGCCCGGGGTGAGCTTGATGAAGGCGTACGGGCCGCCCGCCGCGAGCGCGGCGCCGAGGTCGGCGGTGTCGAGGTCCTGCGGCAGCAGGTGGACGGACTGCCCGGTCATCAGCGGCGCGTACAGGTCGGGCACGCCGAGGTCGAAGGCGACCGAGGAGAACAGCGGTGCTCCCCCGGTGCCGGCGCTCGCGTAGGCCTGCACGGTCCAGCCCAGGTAGTTGGCGAGCCCGCGGTGGGTGATCTGCACGCCCTTGGGTCTGCCGGTGGAGCCGGAGGTGTAGATGACGTAGGCGAGCCGGTCGAGGTCGTGGGAGGCGGGGAGTTCGGCGTCGGCGGTCTCGATCGCGGCCCGCTCGGCGGGGTCGTCGACGACGATCCGGCGCACGCCCTGGAAGCGGTCGGCGTACCGGGACTCGGTGACCACGAGCGTGCCGGCGGTCTGGTCGAGCATGTAGGCGATGCGGTCGTCCGGGTACGCCGGGTCGATCGGCACATAGGCCGCTCCGGCCCGCCAGATGCCGAGGAGCACGGCGACCAGGTCGGGGCCGCGGTCGAGCAGGACGCCGACGGTGGCCTCGGGGCCGGCGCCGAGCGCGGCCAGCCGGCGGGCGAACCGGTCGGCGCGGGCGTCGAGTTCGGCGTAGCCGACGACGGTGTCCGCGTACCGGATCGCCACCGCGTCCGGGGTGGCCGCCATCTGGTCGCCGATGGTCTCGATCACGGAGCGCAGGCCGGTGAGGTCGAGGGGCCGGCCGGTGCCGACGGGCTCGGCCGGGCCGTCGAGGAGCAGGGCGCGCTCTGCGGCGGAGAGGAAGTCCAGGTCGGCCACCGGGGTGTCGGGGGCCTCGGCGATCGCGGCGAGCAGCGCGCCGTAGTGGGCGGTGATGCGCTCGGCGGTGGCGGTGTCAAAGAGGGCGGTGGCGTACTCCAGGCTGCCGTGCAGGGAGCCGTCGGCGCGCTCGGCCAGGTGCAGGGTGAGGTCGAAGCGGGCGATCCGGCCGGATGCCGGGACGGGGGCCGTGACCACGCCGGGCAGTTCGGGACCGTCGGCGCCCTCTCCGTCGACCAGGTCGAACATCACCTGGAAGACGGGGGTGGTGGACAGGTCCCGGTCGGGCTCCAGCGCGTCGGCGATCCGGTCGAACGGGGTGTCCTGGTGGTCGAAGGCGTCCAGGACGGCACCGCGGCCGGCGGTGAGGAAGTCCCGGAACGGCACCTCGGGACGCCAGCTCGCCCGCAGGGCCAGGGTGTTGTAGGCGTATCCGGCCATCCGCCGCAGCTCGGGCCGGGTGCGGGCGCTGGCCGCGCTGCCGACGCACACGTCGCTCTTCCCGGCGTACCGGCCGAGGAGCAGCTGCCAGGCGCCGAGCAGGGCCATGAAGGGGGTCGCGCCGGTCTCCCGGGCCAGGGCCCGCACCCGGTCGGCGACGGCGGCGTCGACGTCGAAGCCGACGGCGGCGCCGCCCCCGTCCCGTACGGCGGGCCGGGGCCGGTCGGTGGGCAGCCCGAGCGGGCCGGTGCCGGCCAGCCGCTCCCGCCACCAGTCCAGGCCGCGCTCGGCGGCGGCCCCGGAGTGCCGTCCGGCCAGCCAGGCCGCGTAGTCGGCGTACTGCACGGGCGGCGCGGGCAGCTCGGCGCCGGGGTCGCGCCCGGCCGCGGCGGCCGTGTACAGGGCCGACAGGTCCGCCAGCAGCAGCGGACGGGTCATCGCGTCGCAGGCGATGTGGTGGACGACCGCGACCAGCACGTGGTCGTCCGCGGCGAGCCGCAGCAGCCGTACCCGCAGGGGGTGTTCGGTGGCGAGGTCGATGGGCCGCGCCGCCTCGGCCTCGGTGAAGGCGACGGCCGCCGCGTCGGGGTCGGCGCCGCCCGCCTCGGTCACGGCGAAGTCCGCCGGACCCGCCGGGTCGATCACCTGGCAGGGCTCTGTGCCGTCGAGGGCGTAGCGGGTGCGGAGGATCTCGTGGCGGGCGGCGAGGGCGTCGACGGCGCGGCGCAGGGCGTCCGCGTCGAGGGTGCCGCGCAGCCGGTACGCCATGGGGAGCAGGTACTCCGGGCTGTCCGGGTCGAGCTGGTGCAGGAACCACAGCTGGCGCTGGCCCGCGGACAGGGCGAGCGGGCGGGTGCGGTCGGCGGGCGGGATCGCGGCCTGCTGCGGCCGGGCGGTGCCCCTGCGGGCGGCGAGCCGGCGGCGCAGCAGTTCGGCCCGCAGCTCTTCCTGGGTGGGCGCGGTGGGTGCGGTCACGGCTGGAACTCCCGGTGGGCGTGGGCCAGTTCGGCCTCGGTGAGCGATTCGATCTCGGCGCGTACGGCCTCTTCGACGGCGGTGGCGAGGCCTTGTACGGTGGGCCGCTCGAACACGGCCCGCAGGGGCAGCTCCACGTCGAACTCCTCCTGGATGCGGGCGATGACCCGGGCCGCCTTCACGGAGTTGCCGCCGATCCGGAAGAAGCCCTGGCGGGCGCCGACCCGGCGGGTGGAGCCGGGCCCGTACAGCTCCTCGGCCCAGATCTCGGCGAGCGCCTCCTCGACCGGGCCCTCGGGCGGGCTGTAGGGCTCGTCGGCGAGGGCCGCGGCCAGGTCCGGCACGGGCAGCGCGGCGGTGTCCACCTTGTTGTGGCGGGTGAGCGGCAGCCGCTCCATGCGGACCAGCAGCGCGGGCAGCATGTAGTCGGGCAGCCGCAGCGCGCAGTGGTCGAGCAGCTCGCTCTCGGCGGGCGCCCCGGTGCCGGGGGCGGGCGTGAAGTAGCCGACCAGCGCCGCCTCGGAGCCACCGGTGTGGACGGTGACAAAGGCCTGGGCGACGGCCGGGTGCTCGGCGAGCACCGCCTGCACCTCTCCGGTCTCCACCCGCCGGCCGCGGATCTTGACCTGGCCGTCGGCGCGGCCGGCGAACTCCAGGGTGCCGTCGGGCCGCATCCGCGCCCGGTCGCCGGTGCGGTAGAGGCGCGCGCCGGGTGCGCCGTACGGGTCGGGCACGAAAGCGGCCGCGGTCAGTGCGGGCCGGGCGTGGTAGCCGAGGGCCAGTCCGGTGCCGCCGACGCACAGTTCGCCGGTGACGCCGTACGGCACGGGCCGCAGGTCCGCGTCCAGGACGCGGGCGGTGACATGCGGGTAGGGGTGGCCGACGGGGACCGCGGTGGCGGTGTCGTCGGCGTCCCAGCGGGTCGCGGCGATGGTGGTCTCGGTGAGCCCGTACTCGTTGATGAACCGCATCAGACGGCGGGACAGCTCGCGGGCGAGCACGGGCGGGCAGGGCTCGCCGCCGGTCTGGCCCACGACCGGGCGGTGGCCGAGGCCCGCGTCGATCAGCATCTGCCAGTGCGGCGGGGCCACCTGGAGGTGGCTGACCTCGTGCCGGTCCATGAGCCGCAGCTGGGCCGCGTGGTCCTGCTGCTCCCGCTCCCGGGCCAGGACGACCCGGCCGCCGGCGACCAGCGGCATGAACAGCTCGGTGCAGGAGATGTCGAAGGTCACCTGGGCGAGCGCCAGCCAGGCGTCGTCCGGCCCCTGCCCGAAGTCGAGGTGGGCCTGGGAGGCGCGCAGCATGGCGAGCAGCGAGCGGTGGGCGACGGCGACGCCCTTGGGGCGGCCGGTGGAGCCCGAGGTGTACATGACGTAGGCGAGGCGGTCGGGGTCGTCGTACGCCTCGGGTACGGCGGCCACGGCGGCGTCGGCGAAACCCACGTCCACGGCGAGTACGGCCACCTCGTGGCGCCCCGCCAGCCGCTCCGCGCCCGCGGCGTCGGTGACGAGCACCTGTGCGCCGGAGTCGGCGAGGACGTGGAGGGTGCGCTCGTCGGGGGCGGCCGGGTCCAGCGGGACGTAGGCGGCGCCCGCCTTCCAGGCGCCCAGGAACGCGGCCACCAGGTCCGGGCTGCGGCCCAGCATGACGGCGACGACCGTGTCGGGTCCGCCACCCAGCCCCCGCAGCCGGGCGGCGAACTCCTCCGCTCGGCGCTCCAGTCGCGCGTACGTCCAGCTCTCGCCGCCGCACACCAGCGCGGTGTCCTGGGGCGCCCGGCGGGCCGAGGCGGCGATCGCCGCGTGCACGGTGGTGCCGGCGACGGTGTCCGCGCCGGGTTCCGGCCTGCCGCGGCCGCTCGCGAGCAGTTCGGCGCGCAGCGGCGCCGGCAGGATGTCGGCCTCGCGCAGGCGGCGCGCCGGGTCGTCCGTGACGGACTCCAGCAGCCGGACCCAGCAGTCCGTGAGGCGCTCGACCGTGGCAGCGTCGAACAGCGAGGTGGCGTACTCGGCGAGGCCGAGCAGCGAACCGTCGGCCTGGCGCTGGAGCACCAGGGTGAGGTCGGTGCGCGCGGTGCTCCAGGCTCCGCGGAAGGCCTCGGCGTCGGCGGCACCGACGGCGGTGCCGGTGCGGCCCTCCTCGTGCAGGTCGAACATCACCTGGTAGAGCGGGGTGCGGGCCGGGTCGCGGGTGTCGTCGAGTTCCTCCACGAGCCGGTCGAAGGGCAGCTCCGAGTGGGCGAAGGCCTCCCGGGCGGTGTCCCGCACCCGCACCAGCGCGTCCCGGAACGGTGTGTCGGCGTCCGCGTCGCAGCGCAGCACCAGCGTGTTGAGGAAGTAGCCGGCCACGTCGGCGACCTCGGGGCCGCTCCGGCCGGCGACGGGCACCCCGACCGGGATGTCCCAGCTGCCGGTGTACCGGGCGACCAGCGCGGCGAAGGCGGTGAGCAGCGTCTGCTGCAGGGTGGCCCCGCAGCTGCGGCCGAGGGCGGCGGCCCGCTCGGCGAGCAGGGCGGGCACGGTGAACACGTGGGCTCTGCCCGCCGCGTCCCGGGTGGCCGGGCGGGGCCGGTCGGTGGGCAGCTCGACCGGCAGGATGCCGTCCAACCGGTCCTTCCAGTAATCCAGTTCGGCGGCGACGAAGTCCTCGGTGAGGCGGCGGCGCCGGTGCACGGCGTGGTCGGCGTACTGCACGGGCAGCTCGGGCAGCCGGGCGTCGGTGCCGGTGTGGGCGGCCTCGGCGAGCGCTCTGAGGTCGCGTTCCAGGACGACGGAGGACCAGCCGTCGCAGGCGATGTGGTGGATGCTCAGGACGACGGCGAGGGTGCCGCGCCCGCGCACCGCGAGGGCCCGGCGCACCGGTCCGCGGGCGAGGTCGAAGGGGAGCGTGAACTCCTCGGCGACCAGGGCGTTCAGTTCCTCGGGGGTGTCGGCGCGGACGGTGCGCAGCTCCCACTCGGCGGGCAGGTCGGCGATCTGCACCGGCTCGGCGCCGCGCAGGGCGTACCGGGTGCGCAGGATCTCGTGCCGCTCGGCGAGGGCGGTCAGCGCCCTGCTCAGGGTGCTGTCGTCGTAGACGGCGGGCAGGGTGAGGAAGACGGGCGCGTTCCACTCGGCGCTGCCCGGGCGGAGCCGGTCCAGCAGCCACATGCCCTGCTGACCCGGGGAGAGCGGCAGCCCCTGCGGGTCGCGCGGCACGGGTCCCACGGGCTCGTCGGCGGCCGGTGCCGCGCCCTCGGAACGGGCCGTGAGCAGGCCGGCCTGCTGCTCCACGGTGGTCGCGGTGAGCAGGGCCGTCGCCGGGATGGTGCGGCCCGCGGCCTGGGAGAGTCCGGCAGCGAGCTTGTTGAGCATCAGCGAGGAGCCGCCGAGCTGGAAGAAGTCGTGCAGCGCGCCGATCTCGTCGGCCGGGGTGCCGATCAGCCGCGCCCACTCCTCGGCCACCGCCCGCTCGGCGGGGTTGCGCACCGGCACGTGCGCGGTGTCGGCGGGGGTGTCGGCGGGGTCGGGCAGCGCGGACCGGTCGACCTTGCCGTTGGGGGTGAGCGGGAACTCGGTGACCGGGACGTAGGCGGTCGGCACCAGCGGGTCGGGCAGCGAGCCGCGCAGGAAGGCGCGCAGCTCCTGCGGGCGCAGCGCCTCGCCTCGGGACTGCACCCAGGCGACGAGCCGGTGGCCGCCGGTGCCGTCCGGCACTGCGGCGGCGACGGCGGCCCGCACCCAGGGGTGGGCGGCGAGCGCGGCCTCGACCTCGCCGGGCTCGATGCGCACGCCGTTGACCTTGACCTGGTGGTCGAGGCGCCCGAGGTACTCCAGCGTGCCGTCGGCCCGCCAGCGCACCCGGTCGCCGGTGCGGTAGAGGCGCTCGCCGGGGCGGTGCGGGTCGGGCACGAAGCGTTCGGCGCTCTGGCCGGGGCGGCCGAGGTAGCCGAGGGCGAGGCCGACGCCACCGGCGTGCAGCTCGCCGGGGACGCCGACCGGGACGGGACGGCCCGCCGGGTCGAGCACGACCACCCGCATGTTGCCGATGGGCCGCCCGATCGGCACCGCGCCGGTGTCCTGAGCCTGGTCCCAGCGGTGCTCGGTGATGTCGACGGACGCCTCGGTGGGTCCGTAGGTGTTCCAGATCTCGGCGCCGGGGGCCCGCTCGGCGATCGCCCGGCACAGCTCGGCGTGCAGCGGCTCACCCGCGCTGAACAGCAGGCGCAGGCTGCCGGCCCGTTCCCAGCCCGGCTCCTCGACGAGCCGCCGGTACAGGGACGGCACCCCCTGCAGGATCGTTACGCCCCTGTCGGCCACCGTCCGCAGCAGCGCCGCCGGGTCGCGCTCGGCGCCCTCGGAGGCGAGCACGACCGCACCGCCGGAGACGAGCGGGGCGTACAGCTCAAGTCCGGCCGCGTCGAATCCGATCGTGGTCTTCAGCAGCATCCGGTCGCCGGCACCCAGCTTGTGCCGGTGGGCCAGCCAGCGCACCCGGTTGGCGATACCGCCGTGCGGCACCAGAACGCCCTTGGGCCGGCCGGTGGAGCCTGAAGTGTGCAGCACATAGGCGGGCCGGTCGCCGTCGGCGGCGAACTCCACGCTCTCGTAGGGCGCTTCGCGGTCCACGGACTCCACGGAGATCCGGTGCCGGGCGGAGGCGGGCAGCCGGTCCTCGGTGGCGCGCTCGGTGAGCACGACCGGGTGGGCGGTGTCCTCCAGCACGGCCTCCAGTCGGGCCGCCGGGTGCTGCGGGTCCAGCGGCACGTACGCGCCGCCCGCCTGCCACACCCCGAGCAGCGCGGCGAGCAGCTCCGGGCCGCGCCGCAGGCACACGCCGACGAAGTCGCCGGGCCGCACCCCGGCCGTCCGCAGCCGGGCGGCGACGCGCCCGGCCAGCTCGGCAAGTTCGGCGTAACGGACGGCGCTTCCATCGGCGCGCAGAACGGCGGGCGCATCCGGCGTGCGCGCGGCCTGGGCCGCGAACAGTGCGGGGAGCAGCAGACGGCCGGGGACACGTCCCGACTTCGCAGGCTCGTTCACGATCTCTCCTCCATCGGGATCTTCGGGGTCGGCACCGGAAGGGGCTCGGCGTGGAGTGCGGCGGCTCAGGCCGCCGTCGACTCGGCCTCGGCCATACGGCGGCGCAGGCTCAGGGGGCGCATGTCGGTCCACACGGTGTCGATGCGCGCCAGGCACTCCTCACGGGAGCCCTCGGTGCCCTCGGCGTGCCAGCCGGCCGGCAGCGGACGGTCGGCCCACCAGATCGAGTACTGCTCCTCGTCGTTGAGCACCACGCGGTACACGGCGTCGTCGGTCGTCTGTTCGGCCATGGGACGTCCCTTCTGTGTCGTCAGGTGTGGCCCATGGTTGAACTCGGCGCTATCAGGGGCGTATTGAGCGTCTATATGCGACCCGGCACGTCCCCTTCCGGGGTTGAGCAGCCACTGGTGCCCGCCCTCGAGAGCCGTAGGCTTCCCCACTGATCGAGACCATCGCGTTCGACATCGGCGAGACGCTCACCAGGGACGACCACTGCTGGGCGGACTGGATCGGCGTCCCCCGCCGCACCCCCTCCGGGCCCGTCGGCGCTGTCGTTGCCCGAGACCTCGACAACGCGAAAGCCCTACGGCACATTCGGGCGCCCCGGATGTCGGCGAACCGGTCGCGGCAGGCTTCGGCCTCCAACCGTTGAAGATCTCAATTCAATGCAACGGCGAAGACTCGCATATCGGGTTCAGTGAGGCGCAAACCGACAGAAGCCCGACAAAGCAGATTCCTGGCCAAACTCCGTCACTGATTCGCCAGTTCAGGTGTTCGAGCATTGCCTTGACGATGCTCATACAGGTAGTCCTGGCCTCGACCAGGCGACATCCGGATCCAAATGAAGCGGGGGCTTTTGCGTGAGACGGTTCACCCTGGGTTCGAAACGCCGTATGGCGACGGGCCTTTCAGTCGCAGCGGCCATATCACTGCTGACCCCTCTATCTTCTGCACAAGCGGAGGAGGGTCAGCACACCCAGCGAATGGAAACATACGTACAGCCCGTCGGGACTGCACCCCTGACACTCTCCCAGCTGCAGGGTCCCGATGGAATGCGTCGACTTCAGGCTGTACAGCACAAGGAGTCCTCGCTTCCAGTTCTTCCGCGCGAGACGATCGGCAAGGCTCGATCCTTCGCGCCGCGAGCAAAAGTGGAATCTGCTCAGCCGGCGGACACCGGGCGCGGGAAAACATCCGCCGCCTCCCTCCCGGAGCCTTCCCACAGCATGGGGCTGCAGGAGTGCATCAGCCACCTGGGCGCGTCGCCGTTCTACGTCAAGTCCCGGTTCGCCGTCTGCTCGGGCCACACGTTCAACCAGGTGTGGATCGTGGACGGGGATCCAGCAGGGACCAGCCAGTTCACCGTGTACGTGGTCGGCACCATCCCCAAGGACAGCCGAGCCATGACCGCTACGTACTACTACGCCGGTTTCGTGGCTGCGGGTGTGAACGATGCGCGGGGGCTGGGTATCACCACCAACGCGTCGATACCCAAGACCTGGCCGTCCAGGGTTCGGATCACCAAGGGGGGTGACCGTTTCCCCAAAGCGCAGACGTGGCAGCAGCTGCTGGACGGGCGGACGAACCACCAGACAGTCAACGTTCCTTCCGGACAGGCGGGGACGCTGGGCCCCAAGACCCGGATGATCACGGCCGTCTACCAGCCCAACATCAAGCTGGCGGCCCCGCCCGGATGGGTCATCAGCCCTGGCGCCGGCGGCGACATCTTCATGCTGCCGCCCCGCTGGGACCAGGCCACCTACCTGCCGAAGTCATCCGGCGCAGCTGTATTCAGCGTGCTCACGTCGCTGAAGTACAGCACTGCCAGGAGTGCTCCCGAACGAGAAGTTGCCTCGCACATCAAGAAGGCCTACACGAAGCCCGGACAGACCAAACCCCCGTTCAGCAGGAAGAAGCTCCCCGGGGAGACGCCCAGCGCCCCTCTGACCCGTCTCTACTGGGATGACAAGCGACGGGAGAAGAACCGCAACCGAGCGGTCTACAACTGCACCAAGTACTGGGGGCGGAACTACTCTCAGGGCGGGAAGAAGGAATGCGACGAGTTCCCCTTCGCGTCCACGTACGAGGGTGCAGCCGGATCCGTGTACAACCCACGCCAGGATCCACTCAACTTCAGCGTCATGCCAGTCCCAAGGGACAGTAACGGCGCCGCCGGCATCCTTCTCAGCCAGTACTACAAGTTGAACCGCATCATCGATGGCCCTGACGACGGGTTCATGGTCAAGATCACGTCGTAGAGGGATCCTCCACGGCTCTAGGGCGCCACCGGCCAGAACTGGATGACGTAGCGCTCGACGTCATGCGGAACGCTGTGTTGCGCGAGCTCAGCCACTTCTTTGCGGCCCGCGCACGCGGCTCGAACCGCCCAGGTGACAGGCTTCTTCGACAACTCGATTTCATCGTCGTCGATCATCGGGCCGCCCATGCTCCAGGCGCGAAGTTTCCCGGATTCGCACCGGATCGTAGCCTCGGCAACCTCGTCCCATTCACCGGATGGTGCGGGGGAACTTGGGGCAGGAGGCTCAGCATCCCACTCCTCGACAGTGACATCCGCCTTGTGGGTGTGGCCGGCACTCGTGAAATCCAGACGTCCTGGACGGGCCACGAGGAACTCACCGGCGTCAAATCCGTCCGGGAAAGTGTCGGGTACGTAATCGTCGTCCCAGTCTTGAAGCGCCCAACCGTAGAACTCTACGCGCACCGGCACAACCAGTCGCCCGACCTGCTCAGCCATCAGACCTCCTCGCGTACGGACCCTCGCCGAGAAGATATCCGAGGCAACCTGTAGCCCAGTCGCCATCTGTTTTGATGGCCGGATAGCAGATGATTCTGGCCGATCAGCCTCTCGCGGCCGGGCGTCGTCGCTCGCGCGGCAGCTGCCGATCTGCATCCAAGAGCGGTGACCGTCCCGCCGATCCACCGCCCCGTTGCCCCATCCGCAAGCGGCCCCGTCCGTCTGCTTCCCGCGTGGCAGACGGACGGGGCCTCCTGCTCTCAGGTGACGAGCGGCGACACGTCCTGAAGAGGAACAGTCAGGCGGCGTTCTCCCCGGACACCTCCTCGTACAGGCTCCGCTCCACGTCGTGCGCCAGGATCCAGGACACGTCGGCGGCCTGGTCCCGCACGCCCTTGCCGGGGCCGCGTCCCGCACCGTCCCGCGAGCCCAGTTGCACGCGGGTGGTGTGCGGACGGCGCACGGCCTCGTAGCGGGCCAGCGCGGCGGCGATCCCGTCGCCGCCGGGCTCCGCCTCGGCGAGGCAGACGGCGAGCGCGACGCCGTCCTCCACGGCCTGGTTGGCGCCCTGCCCGTGGTGCGGCAGCATCGGGTGGGCCGCGTCGCCGAGGAGCGTGGTGCGGGCGGTGCTCCAGCGCCGCAGCGGCTCCCGGTCGTACAGCGCCCAGCGCCGCACGTCCCGTGCCGCCGCGACGATCCCGCGCACCTGCGGCGCCCATCCGGCGAGCGCGGCGTCGAGGTCGGCGCGCTCCGCTGCGCTGGTCCAGGACTCGGCGTGGCCCTCCGGTGCCGGCGCGACCACGACGTAGGTGAACTGCCGCCCGCCGCCGACCGGGTAGACCAGCACGCGTGCCGTCGGCCCCGCGAACATGTACATCTGCGTGGGGTCGAGCCCGGGCACGTCGGCCGCGTCCACCAGACCGCGCAGCGCGCTGTTGCCCGAGTAGAGGGGCTGTTCGTCCCCGGCGAGCGAGCGCCGCACCACCGAGTGCACCCCGTCCGCGCCCACCAGCGCGGAGGCCCGGGTCGCGGTGCCGTCGGCGAAGCGCAGGGTGACGCCCTTGCGGCTCTCCTCGTACGCCACCAGCTCGCGCCCGGTGTGCACCCGCGAGGCGGGCAGCAGGGAGGCCAGCATCCGGTGCAGGTCGCCGCGGTGCACGGTGAGATAGGGCGCGCCGAACGCACGCTCCCAGGCCGCGCCCATCTCCTGCCGGGCCACGACGGAGCCGTCGTGGAAGGCCCGCACCTGAAGTGCCTCGGGCCGTACCGCGGCCCGCTCCAGTTCACCGGCCAGTCCGAGCCGGTGCAGCAGCCGGGTGCCGTTGGGTCCCAGGTGCATGCCGACGCCCTGCTCGCGCAGGGTGTCGCCGCGCTCGTAGACGTGCACGTCGATGCCCCGCTGGTGCAGGGCCGCGGCGGCGGCGAGTCCGCCGATTCCGGCACCGGTCACCGCGATCGTGGTGGTCGTCATCATCGGTGGTCCCAGGCGTTCTCGAAGGAGTCGAAGGAGTCGAAGGAGTCGTACGACTCGTCGAAGGCGAAGTCGTCGTAGGTGCCGGAGTCGCCCAGCGCGAGGAGGGCGTCCAGGTCGGCGGCGCCGGCCAGTTCCACGTCCGAGATCCGCGTGTCCGGGTCCTGCACGGCGGCCGCGAGCAGCCGCTCGTAGCCGTCCGCGAGCCGCTCCACGCTCGTCCGGTCCAGCACGTCGGTGTCGTAGGAGAAGACGACGGTGACGCCGTCGGGGGTCTGCTCGATGCGCAGCAGCAGGTCGAGCTGGCCCTCCTGCTGCGGTACGTCGATGAGGGCGATGTCGAGGCCTGCGCAGGAGATGGCCGGGCCGACGGCCTCGCCCGGCGGGACGTTGGGCACGGGCGGCTGCATGCGGTCCATCTGGACCAGGAACAGCGCGGCCCGGAACAGCACCGTGTCCGGGAAGGCGAGCCCGCAGGGGTAGCGCACCCCGAGCATGCCCCGCATGATCCGCTCCCCCGCCTGCCCGGCCGCGGACCGGAACGTGGTGTCGGGGCCGAACTCGGCCCGCACCGGCATGGTGTTGAGGAAGCAGCCGATCAGGTCCCGCTGACCACGTCCGGAGCGCGCCGAGGCGGGCACGCCGAGCAGGAAGTCGTCCTGGCCGCTCCAGCGGTGGGTGAGGGCCTGGAACACGGAGAGCAGATACGCGAACGGGGTCACGCCCGCCGCGTTGGCGGCCGGGCCGAGCCCGTCGGCCGACTCCGGCGCGAGCCGTCGTACGACCGTGCCGCCGCGCAGGGACCGCACCCGCGGCCGGGGCCGGTCCAGGGGCAGTTCGGCGGGGGCCGAACCGCTCACCGCGGCCCGCCACTCCTCGGCGGCCCGCACGCCCGCTTCGGAGGCGGTGAAGCGCAGTTCCTCGGCCGCGTACTCGCTGTAGGAGGAGGTCAGCGGGCGCCAGGCGGGTGCGGTGCCGGTGGCGTGCGCCGCGTAGGCGTCCAGCACGTCACGGACCAGCAGCCAGCGCGAGGTGAAGTCGCTGACGATGTGGTGGGCGGAGGTGACCAGCGCCCAGTCGTCGTCGGTGCGCCGCAGCAGGACGACCCGGAAGGTGCCCGCCTCCAGCCGGAAGGGGCGGGCTCCGGCCTCCTCGGCGGCCTGGAACAGCAGGGTCTCGTCGGCGCCCTCCAGGTCACGGAACTCCAGCCGGATCATGGGCTGTTCGGCGACGACCCGGACCGGGCGGCCGTCCTGCTCGGCGAAGACGGAGCGCAGCAGTTCCTGCCGCTCGCCGACCGAGGCGACGGCCGCGTCCATGGCGGCGGGGTCGACCCGGCCGCGCAGCCTGAGCGGCATCACGATGTTGTAGGCGGCGCTGTCCGGGGCGATGCGGTACGCCGTCCACATCGACTCCTGGATCGTGGTGAGCGGCAGCGCGCGTACGGCGGTGCTCATCCGCAGCCTCCCGCGTGGCTCAGGTCGGAGGCGCGGCCCGCGACGACGGACAGGTCGGCGGCGTCGGGGTCGGTCTCCTCCCCCGGCCGGTCGAAGGAGGCGACGAAGTCGGCCACCCGGTCCAGACCCCAGTAGGGCTCCGAGCCGTTGATGAAGTACGGCACCCCGAACACGCCGTCGCGTACGACGTCCAGCAGCGCCTCGGCGCCCTGGGCGCGCAGCTCGGGGTCGTCGGTGTCGGCGGCCTCGAAGCCGAGTTCGGCGGCGAGTTCGGCGACCGTGGCCGGGTCGCACAGGTCGCGGCCCTCCAGCCAGCGGGCCCGGCCGGCCCGCTCGACCCAGGCCTGGCCGAGGCCGTGCCGCTCGGCGACGAACCAGGTCAGGTGCGCGGGCTCCCACCACGGCTCGGCGTCCACCGGCCAGGTCAGCTCCAGTCCGCGCGCGGTGGCCAGGCGGCGCACGTCACGCAGGATGTAGAACTGCTTGGCCCGGGACATGGGCGTGTACGGGAACTCGGCCCCGGCCTCGGCGAGCAGCTTCTGGCTGGTCTCGTCGGGCTCCCAGAAGGGCCGCCACTCCAGCCGGTCGAGCAGGTCGGGGCGGTGGGCGCGCAGCGCGCGCAGGGCGAAGAAGTTGTAGGGGCTGCGCAGGTTGAAGTAGAACCGCGGCGGCCGGGCGGCGCGTGGCATGGCTGATTCCTTCCGTGGTGCCGTGGTCAGACGACCAGGCCGCCGTCGATGGCGAAGACCTGTCCGGTGATGTACGAGGCGCGCTCGCCCGCCAGGAACGACACCAGTTCGGCGACCTCCTGCGGCTCGCCGAAGCGGCCCAGCGGGATGCGGCGGGTCATCTCCTTGACGTGTTTCTCGGAGAGCCCGCCGGTCATGTCGGTGCCGATGAAGCCGGGGGCGACCACGTTGGCGCGGATGCCGGACCGGCCGGCCTCCTTGGCGAAGGCCTTGGTGAGGCCGATGATCCCGGCCTTGGACGCGGAGTAGTTGGCCTGGGTGGCATGGCCCTCCGCCGCGACCGAGGAGAGCGTGATCACCGTGCCGCGGCGGCGCTTCATCATGGGGAAGGCGAGCGCCTTGACGAAGTGGTACGTGCCGTCGAGGTTGGTGCGCAGGACGGCGTCCCAGTCCTCGTCGGCCATCATCGCCAGATGGCCGTCCCGGACGATGCCGGCCGCGGTGACCAGGACGTCGACCGGGCCGAGCCGGTCCTCGGTCTGCTGCACGAAGTCCGCCACGGCGGCCCGGTCGGTCACGTCGACCCGGCGCGCCAGGGTCCGCGCGCCGTGCGCTTCGGCCGCCTTCGCGGCCAGCTCGCCCGCCTGTTCGTTGGACTGGAAACACAGCGCCACGTCGTAGCCGTCCCGGGCCAGCGTCTCCACGACGGCCCGCCCGATACCGCGCGATCCACCGGTGACGAGCGCCACCGGCCTCGGTGTGTCGGACATGGACTTGCCTCTCTCCTAGGAAGTTCGGACCGTTGGTTACGGAAGTGCCGGGGGTTACGGCCGTCAGGCCAGGCGCAGCAGCACCGCGCCCGCGGTGCCGTCGCGGTCGACGGCGGTGACCAGCGTCAGCCGGTCCACCAGGCGCGGGTCGGCCTCCGCCTCGGCGAGGACGGCGGCGAGCTGGAAGGCGGCGGAGGCGGCGCCGGCGTCACCGACCAGGGAGCGGACGGGCAGCCGGTTGCCGGTGAGGCCGTCCAGGGCGGACTCCTCCTGCTTGCCGAGCAGTCCGGGCGGGGTGCCGGGCGCGATCAGCTCCACGTCGTCCGGGGCGGCGCCCGCGGCGGCCAGCACGTCGGCGACACAGCGCTCCAGTGCCGTACCGGCCCGCGAGGTGTCCTGGAAGGCGCGGAAGCGGGAGCCGAGGACGGCGGCGAGGACCGGACGGCCGGACTCCCGGGCGTCCGCCGCGTCCTCCAGCAGGAACAGCGCGGCGCCCTCGCCGAGCGGCTGCGGTGCGGCGCCCCCGTGGTCGGCGACCCGCTCCAGGCGGGCGCGCTGCACGGAGAACTCCTCGGCCGCGCCCGCCAGCAGCGCCCTGCCGTGCCCGCCGCGCAGCAGCCGGGAGGCGTACTGCAGCGAGAGCAGCGCGGTCGCCGCGCCGCCGGAGACGGTGACGTTGGGGCCCTTGAGGGTGTGCCGGATGGCGCTCTGCCCGGTGGGGCAGTTCATGACGGTGTTGGGGAAGCGTGCCGGGTCGACGAGGTAGGGCTTGTCACCGGTGAGGGCGTCCCGCGTGAAGTCCATGATCGACTGCACGCTGCCGGAGGTGCCGAGGACCAGCCCGGTCGACTCCGGGTCGGCGGCGAGCCCGGTCCCGTACTCCGCGAGGAGCATCCCGACCGTGGCGGCCGCGATGCCGGTGACCCGGTCCATGGAACGGGTGCCCTTGCGGCCCAGTACCGCCTTGATGTCGAAGCCGGGGATCAGCCCGGCCTCCTCGTACGGCACCGGCCAGTCGGCGCCGTCCAGCGGGGCGATCGCACGCCGTCCGGACGCGAGGCCCCCGGCGAAGGCGGTCCTGCCCAGTCCGTACGGCGAGGACACGGCCCAGCCCGATATCACCAGCTCCGCCGGCGGCGCGCCCGTTTCGGCTGCCATGGCGTCCCACTCCCCTCTGTCGTCGTGTGTCGGTGTGCTGCGTCTGTCTCAGGCGGTCTGTCTCAGGCGGTCTGTCTCAGCCCGTCTGTCTCCGGAGGTCTGTCTCGGACCGTCCGTCTCAGGCCGCGGCCGGCGCGGGTGTGTCCCACCGGCCGAGCACCAGCACCGCGTTGTTGCCGCCGAAGGCGAGGCCGTTGTTCTGCACGACCCTCAGGTCCGCCGCTACGGCCTCGTTGGGCACGCAGTCGACCGCGCACTCGGGGTCGGTGGTGCGGTGGTTGACGGTGGGCGGGATGAAGCCGTCGCGCAGGGCGAGTGCACAGGCCGCCGAGGCGAGGGCGCTGGCGGCGCCCATGGTGTGCCCGATCATCGACTTGATGGAGACGGTGCGCGGCAGTTCCGCGCCGAACACCTGCCGGATCGCGCCGACCTCGGTGACGTCGTTGGCCTTGGTGCCGGTGCCGTGCGCCGAGATGAAGTCGACGTCGGCCGCCTCGATTCCGGCGTTGCGGTGCGCGGCCGTGATGCAGCGGGCGATCGAGTCGCGGTCCGGGGCGACGGGGTGGCTGGCGTCGCAGGACAGCCCGTAGCCGAGCACCTCGGCGTAGATGCGGGCACCGCGGGCCAGCGCGGACTCCAGCGACTCCATGAGCAGGATGCCGGCGCCCTCGCCGGTCAGGATGCCCTGCCGGTCGGCGTCGAAGGGGCGGCACACGTCGGGTGCGATGGTGCCGAGGCGGTAGAAGCCGGTGAAGGTCTTGCGGCACAGCGCGTCCGCGCCCCCGCACAGCGCCATCTCGACGTCGCCGGAGCTGATCGCGTCGTAGCCGTATCCGACGGCGTAGTTGCCGGCGGCGCAGGCGGTGGGGACGGTGACCGTCTCCACGTCCTCCAGGCCGAGTTCGCGCACGATCCCGGCGGACAGCCGGCCGGGCCACACCCGGCGGGCCACCACGGCGTCGAGCACGTCGTCGCCGCCGTTGACCTGCAGCCCGGTGAGGTGGTCCAGGTCGCGGGACTCGCCGTCGGTGGTGCCGACGGAGACCAGCGACCGGACCTCGCGCACCTGCTCCTCGGTGAGACCGGCGTCGGCCACCGCCATCCGGCTCGCGGCGACCGCGAACTGGGCGGCGCGGCCGAGGTCGTCCGGGGACTGCTCGGTGATCCAGGCCTCGGGGTCGAAGTCGGTGATCTCGCAGGCGTTGGAGTAGGCGAAGCCGGTGGTGTCGAAGGCGGTGATGGGCTTCGCGCCGCTGCGCCCGGCCCGCAGGCCCGCGGCGAACGCGTCCACTCCGGTGCCGATGCTGGTCACCACCCCGAGGCCGGTGACGACCACCCGGTGCCGGGCGCCGGTCACTGGGCCTTGGCCTCGGCGACCACGGCGTAGACGCCGGCGAGGTTGACCATGCGGCTCAGCTCGGACTGCTTCAGGGTGATGCCGAAGGTGCGCTCCAGGGAGGCCAGGATCTCGATGGTGCGCAGCGAGTCGGCGTCGTGCTCCTCCTTGAACAGGCTGGTGTCGGTGACCTCGTCGAGCTCCAGCTCGAGGATGTCGCAGACGATGTCCTTGATCTGGCTCTGCTCGGTCTCGTCCAGGGCGGGGATCTGCGTGGTCATGGGATGCCTCCGTAAACGGGATGAAAGGGGGTTCCGTGGTCGATGCCGACCATGCTGGGCGGGCCGGCTATCGATGCCCTATATCGGCCAACTCGCTAGTGTTCCCGGCGGGTTGGGGGAACACGGTGCCGTCGTCCCAGAGGTGGGAGACCGCGCCGAAGTGACGCCGTACCCAGGCGTCGTCGTAGATCGTGTCCAGGTAGCGGTCGCCGCCGTCGGGCAGGATCAGCACGACGTTCGCGCCCGGTTCGACGTGGGGCAGGACGCTCTCCAGCGCGGCCACGACCGCACCGGAGGAGCCGCCGGCGAGGATCGCCTCGCGCCGCACCAGCCGTCGGCAGCCCACCACGCAGTCCAGGTCGGTGACGTGGATGACGTGGTCGGCGTCCGCGGTGCGCAGCAGCTTGGGCCGTACCGAGGCACCGTGCCCGGGCACCAGCCGCTTGCAGCTCGCGGTCGGCCCGAACAGCACACTGCCGACGGCGTCGACGGCGTGCACGGTGGTGGCGAGTCCCGCCTGCCGGATGTATTCGGCGCAGCCGCCCAGGGTGCCGCCGGTGCCGGCGGCCAGGACCAGGTGGTCCACCTGTCCGTCGAGCGCCTCGGCGATCTCCCGCATGGTGGTCAGGTGCGCCTGCCGGTTGAGGGGGTTGGCGTACTGGTCGGGCCAGTACGAGTCGGGGGTTTCGGCCAGCAGTTCGGCCACCCGGCGCAGCCGCGCGGGCAGCAGTTCACCGGTGACCGGGTCCGGATCGCGGACCACTTCGACCTCGGCGCCGTAGGCGCGCAGGATCGCGATGTTCTGCTGGGTGGTGCGGGCGTCGACCACGCAGACGAGGCGCAGTCCGAAGTACCCGCAGATCTGGGCGAGTCCGATCGCGAGGTTGCCGGAGCTGGACTCGATCACCGTGGAGCGGCCGGGCACGAGCTCCCCGGAGCGGATCCGGCCCAGCACCATGCCGAGCGCGGAGCGGTCCTTGACACTGCCGCCGGGGTTGAACCGTTCGGCTTTGGCCAACAGCCTGCCGGGGAATCCCGGGACGAGCCGTTCCAGCTCGATCAGCGGGGTTCCCCCCACCGCGGAAAGGATTCCCTTGAGTCCGGCCGGCGGAGTGCCGGGGAGTCCGCCCGGCCCCGGGGCAACGGCATTCCCGTCTTCGTACGGCATCTGATGCAGCCATCCTCTGCTGGGAGTTGCGGGGCGGTTTTCTATGCCAACCGACAATCGCCGGGCTGCCTATACCTCACCCATACAAGGCTGCTCAAGCAGAGATTCCAGCCATCTATAGAAGTGGCATAGCCGGCCCTCCGAATCTGGCGTGGAATCGCTCGACAGCGTCGGGACGAATGTGCTCCCGACCCACCCGACCAGGAGAGAGAGCCCCGCATATGACCGATACCGACTCGCGTATCCGTAAGGTCGTCATTCTCGGCGGCGGTACGGCCGGCTGGATGACCGCTGCCTATCTGGGCAAGGCGCTGCAGGGCACCGTGGACATCCAGGTGCTGGAGGCTCCCGCCATTCCCCGGATCGGCGTGGGCGAGGCCACCGTTCCCAATCTGCACCGCGTGCTCTTCGACTATCTCGGGATACCCGAGGAGGAGTGGATGCGGGAGTGCAACGCCAGTTTCAAGATGGCGGTGCGCTTCGTCAACTGGCGCACGCCGGGCCGCGGTGAGCCCGGGGCCCGCACGCTGGACGACGGCCGGCCGGACCACTTCTACCACCCGTTCGGCATCCTGCCGGACCACGACAGCACGCCGTTGTCGCACTACTGGTTCAAGAACAAGCACGAGGGCCGCACGGACGAGCCGTTCGACTACTCGTGCTTCCGCGAACCCCCGGTGATGGACGCCAATCTCTCCCCGAAGTGGCTCGACGGCACCCCCTCCACCCGCTACGCCTGGCACTTCGACGCGGCGCTGGTCGCCGACTTCCTGCGCCGGTTCGCCACCGACAAGCAGGGCGTCGAGCACGTCCAGGACGAGATGGTGCGGGTCGAGCAGGACGAGCGCGGGTACGTCACCGCGCTGCACTGCAAGTCCGGGCGGGTGCTGGACGCGGACCTGTTCGTGGACTGCTCGGGCTTCCGCGGGCTGCTGATCAACAAGGCCCTGGGCGAGCCGTTCCTGGACATGAGCGACCACCTCATGTGCGACAGCGCGGTCGCCACCGCCGTCCCGCACGACGACGAGGCGAACGGCGTGGAGCCGTACACCTCCGCCATCGCGATGTCCTCCGGCTGGGCCTGGAAGATCCCGATGCTGGGCCGCTTCGGCTCCGGCTACGTCTACTCCAGCAAGTTCACCTCGCAGGACGAGGCGACCCAGGAATTCTGCGAAATGTGGAATCTGGACCCGGCCGAGACCAAGTTCAACCACGTCCGTTTCCGGGTCGGCCGCAACCGTCGCGCCTGGGTCAACAACGTGGTGAGCATCGGCCTCGCCTCCTGCTTCCTCGAGCCGCTGGAGTCGACCGGCATCTACTTCATCACCGCCGCCATCTACCAGCTCGCGAAGCATTTCCCGGACCGCACCTTCAACCCGGCGCTCGTCGACAGTTTCAACAACGAGATCGAGGTGATGTTCGACGACACCCGCGACTTCATCCAGGCCCACTTCTACTACGCCCCGCGCAACGACAGCCCGTTCTGGCGGGCCCAGAAGGAGCTGACGCTGCCGGAGAACATCCAGAAGAAGATCGAGGCCTACAAGGCGGGCCTGCCGATCAATTCGCCCATCGCCGACGAGTCCACGTACTACGGCAATTTCGAGGCGGAGTTCCGGAACTTCTGGACCAACGGCAGCTACTACTGCATCTTCGCCGGCCTCGGCCTGGAACCCGACACCCCGCTGCCGGCCCTCGCCCACAAGCCGGAGTCCGTGGCGGGCGCCGAGCCGCTGTTCGAGCAGGTACGGCAGCAGCAGGAGCACCTGCTGCAGACCCTCCCCAGCACCTACGACTACCTGCGCCAGCTGCACGGCAAGTAGGCCCAGGTCCAGCACCGCACGGCGGTGCCCGTCGCTCCCGGCGGCGCGGCACCGCCGGCCTCTCACGGACAGGAGTCCTCCTGCATGAGCACATCCCTGAGCACGTCGTCCGGCAACACCGACATACGCCCGCTGATGTCCTGCTTCCCGTCCGGGGTCTCCGTCGTCACGGCGCTCGGCGCCGACTCCGTCCCGCGCGGGATGACCTGCAGCTCACTGGCGAGCGTGGCCCTCGACCCGGCGACCCTGGTGGTCTGCCTGCGCACCGCGGGGCCGACCCTGCAGGCTGCCCTGGAGAGCGGCCGGTTCGCCGTCAACCTCCTGGACGAGCGGGCCCGCGACGTCTCCGACCTGTTCGGCTCCGGCAACGCCGACCGCTTCGAACGCGCCGAGTGGCGGCTGCCCCTGGGCGCCGGCGGCCCCCATCTGACCGGTGCGGCGCTGGCCGTCGCGGACTGCGAGATCACGCAGGCGGTCGAGGTCGGCGACCACACGGCCGTCTTCGGCCGGGTCACCGGAGTCACGCTCGCGGACGCGGGCGAGCCCCTGCTGTACGGCCGCCGCCGGTACGCCCGCTGGTCGGTGGCGACGAGCCCGCTGGCCGAGGTGTCGGTCCCACTCGAAGGAGAAGCCCGTGTCGGCACCCGTCTTTGACCCGCTGCCGGACCTGCTGATCGCGGTACCGGTGGTCATCGCCGCCTGCCGGGCCGGCGCGAGCCTGTTCCGGCGGCTGGGCCAGCCCCCGGTGATCGGCGAGATCACGCTGGGCATCCTGCTCGGCCCGTCCCTGCTCGGCTGGCTCTCACCGTCGGTCCAGCACTGGCTCTTCCCGCCCGAAGTGCTGCCGTACGTCGGCGCGCTGGGGAATCTGGGGCTGCTGGCCTTCATGTTCCTGGTCGGCCTGGAGCTGGACCTCTCGGCGCTGCGCGGCCACGGCCGCTCCGCGGTGGTCGTCTCTCAGGCCAGCATCGCGCTGCCGCTGGCGCTCGGTTCGCTCCTCGCGCTCGGCATGTACGGGACCTTCGCCCCCGAGGGCGTGGGCCGGCTGCCGTTCGTCCTGTTCATCGCGGTGTCGATGAGCATCACCGCGTTCCCGGTGCTGGCCCGCATCCTCACCGACCGCGGCATGTACACCACCCGGCTGGGCTCGCTGGCGATGGCCTGCGCGGCCGTCGACGACGTGACCGCCTGGTGCCTGCTGGCGGTGGTGGCGGCGGTCGGCGCGAGCGGCTCCCTGCAGGACGCGGCCATGACGGCGCTGTGGTCGGTGGTGTTCCTCGCGGTGATGCTGCTGGTCGTACGGCCGCTGCTGGCGAGGGCCGCCGAACGGGCCTCGCGGGCGGTGGAGTCCACCGTCCTGGTGGTGCTGTTCAGCGGCCTGTGCCTGTCGGCCTTCGTCACCGACCGGATCGGCATCCACGCCCTGTTCGGCGCGTTCCTGTTCGGCGTGGTCACCCCGCGCGGCTCGCGCACCGTCGAGATCTCCGCGGCCCGGCTGCGGGCGTTCACCGTCCCGGTGCTGCTGCCGCTGTTCTTCGTGAGCACGGGCCTGAAGACCGACGTCGCCCTGCTCACCGGTGACTCCGCCCAGTGGCTGTGGGCGGCGGCGGTGCTGGCGGTGGCCGCTCTCGGCAAGTGGGGCGGCAGCACGGCCGCGGCCCGGCTGGCCGGCGAGACCTGGCGGGACGCGATGTCCATCGGCGCGCTGATGAACTGCCGCGGCCTGACCGAGCTGGTGGCCCTCAACCTCGGCCTCCAGCTGGGCGTGATCGGCCCTGCCCTGTTCACGATCCTGGTCCTGATGGCCCTCCTCACCACGGCGATCACTTCTCCTGCGCTCACCTGGTTCCGTCGCATGCCCGTGCCGGCCCAGTCGACCCCCAAGCCGGAGCCGGTGCCTTCGGCGTGACGGCCGAGCCCCTCAGCACCGGCCGGCACGATCCAGCCCGTCTGGGGGTGCCCCCTCTGGGGGAGATTGAGGACGAGGCCCGTTCAGGGCCGACAGGGGGGTCTGGGAGCGAAGCCCCCGGGGCGGTCACACCGACCCCGGGGGCCCACTCATGCGGCCGGCGCCAGCGCCCTGTCTCCTGTGGCCGCGATCCACCGCTCCAGCGTCGCCCGAGCCGCCCCTGAGTCCACAGCCTCGGCAGCCCGGCCCAGTGCAGCCCCGATCCGTTCGGTCACCGTACGACCGCCACCCTCCGCGGAGGCGGCAAGCGCAGCCGCCGCCGACAGCAGCACCGCGTCCCGCACGGGACCGGGCTCACCGTCCAGCACCCGCAGCGCAACCTCCGCGTTGTGCACGGCGTCGCCACCCCGCAGCGCCTCGACCGGCGCGAGCGCGACACCGACGTCCCGCGGATCGAAGGTCTCCTGCCGCAGCTGGCCCCCGGCCACCGAGAAGACGGTGGACGTGGTCGTGACCGTCAGCTCGTCCAGCCCGTCGTCGCCCCGGAACACCAGCGCGGTGGCCCCCCGCCGCGCCAGCACCCCGGCGACCAGCGGCAGCAGCCGCGGGTCGGAGACTCCCACCGCGTGTGCCGCGGGAGCCGCCGGATTGGTCAGCGGCCCCAGGGCGTTGAAAACGGTCGGAATACCCAGCGCCCGCCGTGCCCCGGCCGCGTGCCGCATCGCCGGATGGAAGTCGGGGGCGAAGCAGAAAGTGATCCCGGCCTCCTCCGCCACCGCTGCGACCTGCCCCGGCGGAATCCTGAGACTCACGCCGAGCCGCTCCAGTACGTCCGCCGACCCCGAGGCCGAACTCGCGGCCCGGTTGCCGTGCTTGACGACCCGTACCCCGGCGCCCGCCGCCACGATCGCGGCCATGGTGGAGATGTTGACGGTGTTCGCCCCGTCTCCCCCGGTACCGACCACATCGACGGTCCTCCCCGGCACGTCGATGCGCACGGCGTGCGCCATCATCCCTCGTACGAGCCCTTCCAGTTCGCCGACCGTCTCCCCCTTGGCGCGCAGGGCGACCAGGAAGCCGGCGATCAGGGCGTCCGGGGCCTTGCCCCGCATCACCTGGTCCATGACCCACGCGGTGTCCGCGCCGGACAGGTCACGGCCGTTCAGAACGGACCCGAGCAGTGCGGGCCAGGAGCGTTCCGTCCGCTCCGTCTCGGTGCCTGTGCTCACAGGTACTCTCCTTCGGTCCGTGGTTCGGCCCGTCGCCCCGGCCTAGCTCCAGGGGTCCACGCCGTCGGTGCCCAGCGTCACGGTGACCCCGGCACCGGAGACCACGACGCCGGCCTGAACCCCGTCCGCGGTGGTGACCGCGGCCGGCCGCTCCTGCGCCTCGGCGTGGTCGGCGCCCGCCACCGCGGTGAGAACGGCGCCCGCGGTCAGCGCGGCAAGGACGAGAGCCTGGAGCTTGTTCTTCCGAGCGGTCTTGACGAGCTGCATTTCGTCTCCCGTTGGGTTTTCGTTGCTGCGGTTCGTTCCGACAGCAAGAAAGCTATGGGGGTGCCGCTTCGCTTTATTATCGGCCGAGCTTCGCCCCCGCACGCCCGGCGATAACGACGATATACATGCAGGTCAGAGGCGGTCCCCGAGAATACGGACCATTAAATTCCGATACCCCGGAAGTGGAATCGGCACCGGTACGGGTAATTCCGCACGCGGTGCCGTTAATTCCGCTCGTCAAGCGACCCGCTCCACCGTCGACGCGCTCCTCAGGAAGTTCTCCAGCAGCCGCAGCCCGCCGAGGGTGGTCACCGACTCGGGATGGAACTGGACGCCCTCGACGGGCAGTTGCCGGTGTCTGAGCCCCATGACATATCCGTCGTCCACGGCGCGTGCGGTCACCGTCAGCTCCTCGGGCAGCGGCTCGGCGACGATCAGCGAGTGGTACCGGGTCGCGGTGACCTCGGTGCCGAGCCCGGTGAACACCCCGGCCCCGTCATGGGTGACCGGGCTGGTCTTGCCGTGCTTGAGCCGCTCGGCGACGGCCACCTCGGCCCCGTAGGCGAGCCCGATGGCCTGGTGGCCCAGGCAGATGCCGAGCAGCGGCACACGCCCGGCGAAGGCGTGCACGAGTTCCACGTGCCCGGAGTCGGCCGGATGCCCGGGACCCGGTCCGAGAACCACCGCGTCGGGCGCCCCGGACAGCAGCTGCTCCGGCGTGCGGGTGCCGGAGCGCACCACCTCGGTGCGTGCGCCGAGGGTGCGCAGGTACTGGTCGATGATGTGGGTGAAACTGTCGTAGGCGTCCACGAGCAGCACGTTCACGGCAGCAGCTCCTCACCGGTCAGCGCCCAGTAGGCGGCGCCCATCTTGTGCAGCGTCTCGCGCCACTCCGCGCGCGGGTCGGAGTCGGCGACGATGCCCGCGCACGCCTGCGTGGAGTACGTCGTCCCGTCGTGGGCGACGGTACGGATGCACAGCGCGAGCCGGGACCAGCCGCGCACGTCGACCAGGCCGACGGCACCGGCGTACATGCGCCGCGGCTCGCTCTCCAGCTCCTCGATGATCTCCATGGCGCGGATCTTCGGCGCGCCGGTGACCGTGCCGGCCGGGAAGGTGGCGCGCAGCGCGGACCAGGTGTCCTCGCCGGGCGCGAGCCGCCCCTCGACGCTGGAGACCAGGTGGAAGACGTGCGAGTACGTCTCGACCGTCATCAGCCGCTCGACGGCCAGCGTGCCCGGCCGGGACACCCGGCCGATGTCGTTGCGGCACAGGTCGACCAGCATCACGTGCTCGGCGCGCTCCTTCTCGCTGGCCCGCAGGGCGGCGATGCGGGGGCCGTCGACCGCCGGGTCGCCGCTGCGCGGGGTGGTGCCGGCGATGGGCCGCATCACGATCCGGTCGCCGCGGGTGGCGAACAGCACCTCGGGGCTGGCGCCGACGAGGGTGGTCCCGCCGCGCGGCACGAGGTACATGTGCGGGGACGGGTTGCGGTGCCTCAGCCGCCGGTAGACGTCGAGCGGGGCCAGGTCGGTGGTGACGTCGATGCGGTGGCCGATCTGGATCTGGTAGATGTCCCCGACCCGGATGTGCCCGAGGCAGCGTTCGACGTTCTCCAGAAACGTTTCCTCGTCGATGCTGTCGTGCACCGCGTGCGGCGCGGGCGCTTCGGGTACGGCGCCGGGGACCGGCCGCAGCCGGGCGACGGCCGCCGCGACCGTGCCGGGACCGGCGGGCGGGAAGTCCTCGCTGTGCGCGGTGCGCAGTGCGACGGTGCCGGCTGCGCCGTCGTAGTGCACGACCTCGCGGAACAGGGTGAGCACGAGGTCGGGTCCGCCGTCGGCGGTGCGCCGCGGCAGCCGCTCCATGTGCCAGGCGGCACCGTAGCCGACGGTGGCGAGGAACCCGAAGGCGTAGGTGTCCGCGGGAACCGCGGTCTCGACGGCGAAGGCGCGCTCGGTGGCCCGCAGCAGCTCCCACACCTGGTCGTCGGAGGCGAGCGCCCGGGCCCCGCCCGGCAGCGGGGCGAGGTCCAGGGCGTCGGCGGCGGCGAGCAGCGCGTCCACGACCGGGGCGATGCCTTCGACGGTGACCCGGTCGGCGTGCACCTGGAGTTCGGCGAGCCGGCCGTGGCCGACGAGGGAGTCCCCGCCCTCCTGTTCGGGCGCCTCCAGGCTCTCCAGGAGGAACACCTCGCCGTCACCGAGGCGTGCGCGCAGGGTGTCGTACAGGGCGAGCGGGTCGTGCGGGGGCAGCGGGGTCTCGTCGACGCGGACGGCAACGGGCCGGCGCCGGGCGCCGGCCGCGTGGGGCGGTGGGTCGAGCAGGGTGGTCACGGGTGGGGCCCCTTCCTCGGGGTGGTCCGGTCAGGAGTGCGCTCAGCCGTAGCGGCGCAGCTCGTGGAAGAAGTCGGGCTGGACGGAGAGTTCGCCGGAGGCGTGCAGGGTGTCGTACACGTGCTTGCCGAGCGCGAGGTCCAGCACGCCGAGGCCGAACGGGGAGAAGAACACCGGCCGGTCGGCGGGTACGGCCCGCTCGCCGGTGAGGACGTCGTAGAGGGTGCCGTCGATGAAGTCCCTGCCACCGGTGAGCTGTTCGGCCAGGTGCGGGGAGGTGCCGGCCTTCAGGCAGTGCTCGACGTCGTCGACGAAGTTGGCGCCGGTGAGGATCACCTCGGGCGCGAGGTCGCGCAGCGACACGTGCAGCACCAGCGGGTGGTGGCCGAACCAGCCGGGGTCGGCGATGTGGGGGGTGCCGACGATGGTGGCGAAGACGACCAGGTCGCTGCTCCGGACCAGGTCCTCGGCCTTCTCGTGCACGGTGACCCGGCCGCCGTCCGCAGCTCCCTCCAGGTAGCCGGCGAATCCGGCCGCGTGCTCGGCCGACAGGTCGTGCACGCCGATCTCGTCGAACCGCCAGCCGGTGCCGGCCAGGTACTGGTGGACGTAACGGGCGATGAGTCCGGTGCCGACGAACCCGACCCGCCGGGGCCGCTCGCCCCGCCCCCGGCTCAGCGCGTCCGCGGCCAGCGCCGCCGAGGCCGCCGTACGGGCCGCGCTGATGATGGAGCTCTCCAGACAGGCCAGCGGATAGCCGGTGTCGTGGTCGTTGAGGATCAGCACGGCGGAGGCGCGCGGCAGTCCGGCGGCCACGTTCTCGGGGAAGCTGGAGATCCACTTCAGCCCGTCGACGCGGACCTCGCCGCCGATGGACGCGGGCAGGGCGATGATGCGGGAGGCCGGACGGTCGGGAAAGCGCAGGAAGTAGGACGGCGGATTGACGGTGTCACCGGCGCCGTGGACGCGGTACGCCGTCTCGATCAGGCCCACCACCTCCTGGTACCGGCCGTCGAGTACCCGGTGGACCTGGGCCCCGGAAATCACCGCGAAGGAAGGCGCCTTGGCAACGGGCGGCATCTTGTACTCCACACTTCGGCTGACGTCTGTCCCAGCCGAAAGTAGGCACGTCGCTTATCGGCTGATTATTGGGCGTCTACATCACGTGCTGCGGTACGGGACGTGCTGTCGGGCAGGGCGTGCTGCGGAACAGGACGTGCTGTGGGGCAGGGCGTGCTGCGGTGCGCGGTACGGGACGTGCGGGGGACGGCCGTCAGCCGGAGGCTCTCCGGCCCGGCTGCTCGTCCAGCCGGGACAGCAGCCGCTCGGCCTGCGCGCGCCACCGGGGCGAACCCGTGCGCAGGAACACGGCGTGGGCCGCGCTCGCCCGCTCCCGGGCGGAGTCGAGCCGGCCCTGGCGGCTGCGGGCCTCGCCGAGAACGAGATTGATCTGCCCGTCGACGAGCGGGCTGTCGATGCGTTCGACGACTTCCAGGGCCTCCGAGAGGGTCGCCTCGGCGGCGTCCACGTCACCCGCGCCGAGCCGGGCCTCGCCGAGACCGAGCAGGGCGTAGGCGAGACCGACCAGATCCGATTTGGCCTGGACCAGCTCGATCACCTGCAGAAACGCTTCTTCTGCTTTCGGGAAATCGGACCGGGCCAGATGGACACGACCGAGCCGGTGGATGGTCTGCGCAACGCCCCGCTTGCTGCCCCGGTCGATCGACTCCATGATCCGCACGGCCTCGACCCCCAGCTTCATCGCCAGCTCGGTGTTGCCCCGCTCCAGCTCGATCTGGGCCATGTTGTCCAGCGCGTGCGCCTCGGAGGAGACGTCGCCGACCGTGCGGAAGATGTCGCCCGCGCGCTCCAGCCGGGTCATGGCGAGGTCGAGATCGCCGCTGAACCGCTCCAGGATCGACAGGTTCCGCAGGTTCAGCGCCTGCCCGTGCGGCTCCCCGGCCTCCTCGAACAGCTCCATCGCCTCGGTGTACCGGGCGTGCGCCTCCGCCAGCCGCCGGTAGGACTGGGCGACCCCGCCGAGCTGGTGCAGCATCGCCGCCTGGCCGAGCAGGTTGCCGCCGCGCCGGGCCGCCTCCAGCGCGACCTCGGCGCACTCCCGCCAGTCCTCCAGATAGTGCCGGGTCTCGAACAGCACGGCGGCGGACACCGTCAGGTCCCAGGCGAGGTCGTCCATCTCCAGCTGCGCCGCCTGCGTCACAGCGGCCACCAGCGAAAGCCGCTCGGCCTCCAGCCACTCCAGCGGCGAGGAGAGCAGCTCGTCGGTGTGGATACGGTCGAGGGGGCGGCGGGACGCGGGGCTGTGCACCACGCTGAAGTGGCCGCCGTACTCGCGCCGGTGGGCCTCCTCGGCGAGGGCCAGCCAGGTGCGGAAGGCCCGCTCCCGGGCGATCCGCTGCTCCGGCCCGGGTTCCTCGGCCTGGGCCCGCTCCCGGGCGTACAGCCGCATCAGGTTCTGCAGCCGGTAGCGCAGCCGGCCGGTCGCGTCGACGCCGACGACCTCCAGGAACTGCGCGTCGACCAGATCCTCCATGAGCCGCTCGGCGTCCAGCACGTCGACGTCGAGCAGTGCGCCGCCCACCCAGGCGGCGAAGTCCGGTACGTCCAGCAGGCCGAGGCGCCGGTAGAGCCGCGCCGTGTCGTCCGGGAGATAGCGGTACGACAGCTCGAAGCTGGCCCGTACCTGCGCCGCGCCCTGGCTCAGCTCGTCCAGCCGGCGCCGCTCGTCGCCCAGCCGGGTCACCAGGTGCCGTACGGTCCAGTGCGGTTTGGAGGCGAGCCGGGCTGCGGCGATGCGCAGCGCCAGCGGCAGCCGGTCGCACAGGTCGGCGAGACGCCGGGTGTCGGCGCGCGCGGAGTCGATGCGCTCCTCGCCGACGATCCGCCCGAGCAGCTCCACGGCGTCGTCCCCGGGCAGCACCCCGAGGTGCACCCGGGCGTCCTGCGGCCAGGTGACCAGCTCCTCCAGCTGCTCCCTGCTGGTCACCAGCACGGCACAGCCGCCGCTGCCCGGCAGCAGGGGCTGGATCTGGGCGAAGGAGCGGACGTTGTCGAGCACCAGCAGCACCTGCCGCTCGGCGAGCACGCTGCGGTAGAGCGCGACGAGGTCCTCGGGCTCGGTGGGGATCTGGTCGCTGGGCACCCCGAGCGAGCGCAGGAACCTGCTCATCGCGTCACGGGCCGGGGTCGGCTCGTGGTGTTCGTCGTAGCCGCGCAGGTCGGCGAAGAGGCGACCGTCCGGGAAGTGCTGGGCGGCGCGGTGCGACCAGCGCACGGCCAGACCGGTCTTGCCGACCCCGGCGATACCGGTGATCAGCCCGATGGCCGGCCCGTGCTGCCGGTCGCGGCTCGCGACCAGCGCGTCCAATAACGCGAGTTCCACCTGGCGTCCGGTGAAGCCCGGGACGTCCGGCGGGAGTTCGGAGGGGACGACGAGGGTGTCGGCGCGCAGCGCGTCGCTCGCCGGTACGGCCGGTGCGGGCGCCAGCGACGGGTCGTCACGCAGGATCGCGTCGTGCAGTCCCTGCAGGTCCGGGCCCGGCTCCATGCCCAGTTCCTCGATGAACTGGGTGCGCGCCTCCCGGAAGGTGGCCATCGCCTCGGCGCGCCGGCCGGACCGGTACTGGGCGAGCATCAGATGGTGCCGGGTCCGCTCCCGCAGCGGCTGTTCACGGACCACGGAGGTGAGTTCGGGCACCAGGTCGTGGTGGTTGCCCAGTTCCAGCTGGACTGCGGTGGCGTCGTCGTAGGCGTTGAGCCGGTGGCCCTCCAGCCGGGCGGCCTCGTCCTCGACCAGGGAGCTGGAGATACCGGCGAAGGCGGGACCCCGCCACAGCGCGAGGGCCTGGGCGTAGGATCCCGCGGCCTCGGGGAGCCGGCCCTGCTGCACCGCGGTCTCGGCGGTCTTCACCAGCCGGGTGAACTCCAGCATGTCCACCGAGTGGCCGTCGGGTCTGAGCACATAGCCGGGGTGGGCGGTGACGATGGTGTCCTCGGCCGCGCCCTGGTTCTTGAACGTCTTGCGTAGTGCTGCGATCACGATCGCGATCTGGGTGCGGGCGGTGGCGGGCGGGTGGTCGTTCCACACGGCGTCCACAAGGGTGTCCACCGGGACGATCCGGCCCGAATTGAGCAGCAGCAGAGCGAGCACCGTTCGCTGACGCGCACCGCCGATCGGCAGACTCCGGCCTTGTGACGTCACCGTCACGGGCCCGAGTACCTCGAACCTGAGCCGCTCGCCCACGGATGTTCCCCCAGAACTTCCATCCCAACGTCCCGCCAGGTGGCCCAACGGACGAGAATACCCGAGAAAGTGAACTTGCCCCTCATCGATTTCACCGGGCGCACCTTTTACCGGTTACGTCACCGCGAAATCTGAGATTCCTCTTTTACTTGCGGAGAGCACGCATTTCAGGAATGCGAATTCGCATGTCAAGGCCTCCCCCGTTTCGACTCATTGTGCGAACGTGCCGACCCCCGGCGCAAGTTCCACGACACGCCGCGCGGGGGTTCACTCCCGGAAATGGGTGTCCAGGCGGGCCTGTTCCTCCTCGACGATCCGGCGGGCGATCTCGGTGTCCGACACGTCGACCGCGTCCGGGGTGGCTTCCGCCACGGCGCTGCGGCGGGCGTAGGCGTCGAACAGGCGGGTCTTGTTCTCCAGCATCTTCACCAGACGTTCGTCCACCCCGCCGGTGGCCAGGAGGCGGTGCACCCGGACCGACCTGACCTGGCCCATGCGGTGGGCCCGGGCCACCGCCTGGTGCTCGATGGTCGGCTTGATCTGGGGCTCGCAGATGACCACGACGGAGGCGGCCTGCATGTTGAGGCCGACGCCCGCGGCCTGGATCTGCGCCAGCAGCACCGCGGGGCCCGTGACCGCCGTGAAGTCGTCGACGACACGCTGCCGTTGCCCGGCCGGGACGCTCCCCGTGAGCGGACCGAACACGGGGGCGCCGCCGGGATCCGCTGCGAGCGCCTCTCGCACCGCGCCCAGCACGTCCTTGAAGTTGGAGAACACCACCGTCTTCTGGCCGTTCTCGCCGGCCTCCTGGACGATCTCCCGCAGGCGGTTCAGCTTGGCCGACTTCTCGGGGCGCAGGTACGCGGCCCTGCGCATCGCCATGAAGTTGCCCGAGCGGACGGCTTCGCGGTAGGCCTCCTCGTCCGAGGCGCTCAGTTCCTCCCACTCGTCGATCCGCTGGAGGCTGGGCAGCTCCGTCAGCACGTCCTCCTGGTTGCGCCGCAGATACACCGGGGCGACGGCCTTGCGGAAAGCGACCGGTCCGGCGAGCGCGTCCCGTTCGCCGAGGGACTGAGCGAGGCCGCCGTCGAGCATCCCGACCAGGTTGCGGAACTCGGCGACCCGGTTCTCCATCGGGGTACCGGTCATGAAGAGGGCGCGCTCGCAACGCTCCGCCCACACGGCGACCGCCTGGGAACGCTTGGCCTTCGGGTTCTTCACGGAGTGCGCTTCGTCGACCACGAGCATCCCGACTTCGCCGCCGCCCGGCGCGGGGAAGCCACGCAGCGCGTCGAACGTGGTCACACCGACCCCGCCCCGCCCCTTCCAGTCGGCGAACGCGTCGTGCCGGTCGGGTCCGTGGAGCAGCGTGCCGCGCAGGGTGCTGCGGGCCTCGATCTCCCGTGTCCAGTTCACCAGGACGCTGGCCGGGCACACCACCATGAAATGGCTGTGGCCCTCGGCGGCCAGGTGCGTCAGCACGGCTATCGCCTGAATCGTCTTGCCCAGGCCCATCTCGTCGCCGAGGATCACCTTGCGCCTGGCGAGGGCGAACCGCGCGCCGAACTCCTGGTAGCCGCGCAGGGAGACCCGTCGGTGGGAGTCGTCCAGATGCTGGCTCCGGACGTGCTCGGCGATCTCGTCCGGCAGGAACCCCTCGGCCTTCGCCGCGTCGGGCACACCTCCGGAGATCTCGGCGAGCAGGCTGTAGTACTCGGCGGAGCGAAGCTCGAAGTCGACCCAGGCCGCGACATCGGTGGCCGGCCCGCGCAGCAGATCCACCGACGCCTGGGCGAACAGGCCGGGCAGGCCTGCCCGCTCCGCCTCCTGTACCAGCGTCCGGATCTCCGCGACCGCCGCCAGCGCACGGTCCTTCTTGTCCCGGCCGGCCAGCAGCATCCGGAACCGTCCGGCGGCGGGCCGGGCGTCGGCCAGCAGCGGCCCGAGGCGTCTCGACAGTCCCGCGGCCGCGTCGACCGCGCGCCGGGCGTCCGGGCCGGCCTCCACCAGCACGTGCAGAGCCAGGACGAGGGCGGTGGTCCTCGGCTCCGGCCGGTCCACGTCGATGTGGACGGCGACGGTCTCGTGTGCGGCGTCGGAGAGCCGGCGGGCGGCGGCGAGCATCTGGTCGACGGTCCGCTGGCCGACCCCGGGGATCTGCCGCAACCGGTACGGGCCTGCTTCCAGGACCTGCCCGACCGTGCGCAGTCCGCTCTTCTCGACGTTGCCCAGCCGCAGCCGTCCCTCGGTGACGTCCTGCAGCCGGGCGACGGGGATGGCGTCGAGCTCGCGTCCCACCGCCTCGTCGTGGATCGGCTTCAGCGCCGCCCGCACCGCCTCGACAACCCTGCCGTGGTCGCCGGCCACCGACTGCGCCGCCGCGTACAGCCGCGCCCCACCCGCGACCACATCCCGCTCGCCCCGCCCCACCCGCCCCGCCCTTCTCAGACCGTCGGGGCATCCTCCCACCGACGGGTGGTCGCACTGCCGACGATCTCGCGGCCCGGGCCCCGCCCAGTCGCTACCGTGGAGCCATGACCGCACTGCCCGACTGGATGCGCCCCCCGCGCGAGGAAGGCTGGTTCGCGGAGGACCTGGACCGCCTCCCCGAGGCACCCCGCCATACCGAGCTGATCGACGGAGCCCTCGTCTTCATGATGTCGCCCCAGCGGGCTTGGCACGGCCGCCTCGTCACCGCCCTCACCACCACACTCATGGCCGACGTGCCCGCCGGTTTCGAGGTCGAGCGGGAGATGACGATCCGCCTTGACGAGCGCAATCGACCGGAGCCGGATCTCCTCGTGACGACCGCCCCCTACGACCCGGACCGCACGTGGTACGCGCCGGAAGAGGTCCGGCTCGTCATCGAGGTCGTCTCACCCGAATCCGCGCACCGGGACCGCACGGTCAAGCTCCGTAAGTACGCGGAGGCAGGCATCCCGCACTACTGGTGCATCGAGGACGACAAGGGCGCCCCCGTCGTCCACGTCTACGAGCTCGACGAACCGACCGGCGCATATGCCCCCGCCGGAATCTTCCGGGGAACCCTGCGGCGCCTGGTTCCCTTCGAGATCAACCTGGACCTCGACAAGCTCATCCCGCCGCAGCCCGCCTAGACGCGAGCGCAGGAACGCGGAAGGGGCCGGGCTCTGCTGAGGCCGACCCCTTCTGAGCTGGGGTGATCAGACGTTGAAGCGGAACTCCACCACGTCCCCGTCCTGCATCACATACTCCTTGCCCTCCATGCGGGCCTTGCCCTTGGCGCGGGCCTCGGTGACCGAGCCCGTTTCCACCAGGTCGTGGAAGGAGATGACCTCGGCCTTGATGAAGCCCTTCTGGAAGTCGGTGTGGATCACACCGGCCGCCTCGGGGGCCGTGGCGCCCTTCTTGATCGTCCAGGCGCGGGACTCCTTGGGGCCGGCCGTCAGATAGGTCTGCAGGCCGAGGGTGTTGAAGCCGACGCGGGCGAGGGTGGCCAGACCGGGCTCCTCGGCACCGACCGACTCCAGGAGCTCCAGGGCGTCCGCCTCGTCGAGCTCGGCGAGGTCCGCCTCCAGCTTGGCGTTGAGGAAGATGGCCTCGGCGGGGGCGACCAGGGCGCGCTGCTCGTTCTTGAAGTCCTCGTCGACCAGCTCGTCCTCGTCGACGTTGAAGACGTAGAGGAAGGGCTTCGTCGTGAGCAGGTGCAGGTCGTGCAGCAGCTCGTTGCGCTCGGTGCCCTGGACGATGCCGTGCGCGAAGAGCGTGTCGCCCTTCTCCAGGATCTCCTTGGCCTCCTCGACCGCCTTGACCTTGGGCGCGATGTCCTTCTTGATCCGCGACTCCTTCTGCAGCCGCGGCAGGACCTTCTCGATGGTCTGGAGGTCGGCGAGGATCAGCTCGGTGTTGATCGTCTCGATGTCGTCCTTCGGCGAGACCTTGCCGTCGACGTGCACGACGTTCTCGTCCTTGAAGGCGCGGATGACCTGGCAGATCGCGTCGGACTCGCGGATGTTCGCGAGGAACTTGTTGCCCAGGCCCTCGCCCTCGGAGGCGCCGCGCACGATGCCGGCGATGTCGACGAAGTCGACGGTGGCCGGGAGGATCCGCTGCGAGGAGAAGATCTCGGCCAGCTTGGTGAGGCGCGCGTCGGGGACGCCGACCACACCCACGTTGGGCTCGATCGTGGCGAACGGGTAGTTGGCCGCGAGCACGTCGTTCTTGGTCAGGGCGTTGAACAGGGTCGACTTGCCGACATTCGGCAGGCCGACGATTCCGATCGTGAGCGACACGTTGCGACTTCCCGTAGTGAGAGGGGCCAGGGGCTGCCAGGGGCCAGAGACACTGGCCGATCCACCAGTCTACGGCGTCGGCGGCGGCGGGCTCACTGGAGCGTCGAACGCCTGGCCAAGCTCTCCTCATCGGCGTGTCTGAGGGGCGATTCGGCACATTAACCGACCTAGGTTGGTCCAGTGGATTATCACAGGACGCGCCCCCCGAACGACGGACCACGCCGTGGCACACCCCGCGCACCGCTGCCGCCGCAGGCACGGCGGCCGGCCGGTGAGCGCAGGGCCGCGCCGGGTGCGCAGCGGGGGGCGCGGCCGTCCCGGACCGCCCGGCAGGTGCCCCCCGGTCAGGTGCCGGGACCGCGGCTCACCGGGCTCGGCGGGGGGCTGTTCTGCACGGTCGCGATGTTCCTGCTCGGGTTACTGGACCAGCTGCTGTTCGGTGCGTCGCTGACGCTGTACGGCGTGCTGTTCCTGCCGGTGTGCGCGCTGACCGCCCTGTGGGTGCGCGGCAGTGATCTGCTCACCGCGCCCGTCGTCGTACCGATCGCCTTCGCCGTGGGGCTCTTCCCCGCCGTCGACGGCAGCGGGGGTCTGCTCGGCCGCCTGATGGGGCTGGTCACCGGGCTCGCCACACAGGCGGGCTGGCTGTACGGGGGGACGCTGGTCGCGGGAGTGATCGTGCTCGCACGCCGGGTGCTGTGGGTGCGGGCCCGCAGGCACCGCACCTGAGCACCGCGCCGCTATCCGGCGTGGTCGTGCGCGGCGCGCATCGCCGCTCCGACGATCCCCGCGTTGTTCTGCAGCTGGGCGGGCACGATCTCGGCCTTGATGTCGTCGATGAAGTGCAGGAACTTGTCCGCCTTGCGGCTCACCCCGCCGCCGATGATGAACAGCTCGGGCGAGAAGAGCATCTCGACGTGCGCGAGGTACTTCTGCACCCGGCGGGCCCAGCGCTCCCAGGTCAGCTCGCCGTCCTCCTTGGCCTTGCTGGAGGCCCGCTTCTCGGCGTCGTGGCCGTTCAGCTCGAGGTGGCCCAGTTCGGTGTTGGGCACGAGGGCGCCGTCCATGAAGACGGCGCTGCCGATGCCGGTGCCGAAGGTGAGCAGGATGACCGTGCCCTCGCGGTCCCGGCCGGCGCCGAACTGCATCTCGGCGACGCCCGCCGCGTCCGCGTCGTTGACCACGGTCACCGGCAGGCCGCCCAGCCGGTCGCTGAACAGGGCGCGCGCGTCCGTGTCGATCCAGCTGCTGTCGACGTTGGCCGCCGTACGGACCGTGGCACCGCCGGAGACCACTCCGGGGAAGGTCAGGCCCACCGGGCCCGTCCAGCCGAAGTGGTCGACGACCTGCTTCACTCCGTCGGCCACGCCCTCGGGCGTCGCCGGGTGCGGGGTGAGCACCTTGCACCGCTCCTGGGCCAGGTCGCCCTTGTCCAGGTCCACGGGAGCGCCCTTGATCCCGGATCCGCCGATGTCCACGCCGAAGATCTGCATGGCCCCACGTTACGACGGACGACTGACGGTCACGCCCCGGACGTACGGACGCTCACGCGTCGGACGCACCCGATCCGCCGCGCTCGGCGACCAGGGCGGTCGCCTCGTCGCGCAGGTCGCGGCGGAGTTCCTTGGGCAGCGAGAAGGTGATCGACTCCTCGGCCGCCTTGACGATCTCGACGTCGCCGTAGCCCCGCTCGCCGAGCCACTGGAGGACCTCCTCGACCAGGACCTCCGGGACGGAGGCGCCGGAGGTGACGCCGACCGTGGTGACGCCCTCCAGCCAGGCCTCGTCGATCTCACTGGCGAAGTCCACCAGGTAGGCCTCGCGGGAGCCGGCGAGCTTGGCGACCTCGACGAGCCGCTTGGAGTTGGAGGAGTTGCGCGAGCCGACCACGATGACCAGCTCGGCCTCGGCGCCCATCTGCTTCACGGCGAGCTGGCGGTTCTGCGTGGCGTAGCAGATGTCGTCGCTCGGCGGGGAGACGAGCCCCGGGAACTTCGTCTTCAGGGCGTCGACCGTCTCCATGGTCTCGTCCACGGAGAGGGTGGTCTGGGACAGCCAGACGACCTTCGACTCGTCGCGGACGGTGACCTTGGCGACGTCCTCGGGGCCGTCGACCAGCTGGATGTGGTCGGGGGCCTCGCCGGAGGTGCCGATGACCTCCTCGTGGCCCTCGTGGCCGATCAGGAGGATGTCGTAGTCCTCGTTGGCGTAGCGCACGGCTTCCTTGTGGACCTTGGTGACCAGCGGGCAGGTGGCGTCGATGGTGGCGAGGCGGCCCTGCCTGGCTTCCTCGTGCACGACCGGGGCGACGCCGTGCGCCGAGAACATCACGATGTTGCCCGGCGGCACCTCCTCCGTCCGCTCGACGAAGATGGCGCCCTTCTTCTCCAGGGTCTGCACGACGTACTTGTTGTGGACGATCTCGTGCCGGACGTAGATCGGGGCCCCGTACTGTTCCAGGGCCTTCTCGACGGCGATCACGGCACGGTCCACACCGGCGCAGTAGCCCCGGGGGGCGGCGAGCAGGACACGGCGGCCAGGCGAAGCGGTCATGGGACCCATCGTAAGGGTGCGTCCGGCGGGCCGGAGATCGCGTGCCCCTCCCCTTCGGGCGAACACCGGTGGTGTGCGGCCGACGGGGCTGCGACTCCCCGGGGGCGCGGGGAACTGCGCGACCAGCCACGACGGGCCCGCAGCCGGCGACGGTCCGGACCCTGACGGCGCTTCGGAGTCCGGTGTCGGAGGGGACCGTTACGCTCGCCGCATGGCTGTGAACACGTCGCCCGAAGCGGCGCTCCCCGTCGGTGAGGTCTCGCGGCTGATCGGGGGCTGGATCGACCGGCTCGGGGCCGTGTGGGTCGAGGGGCAGATCACCCAGTTGTCGCGGCGGCCGGGAGCCGGGGTCGTGTTCCTGACCCTGCGGGATCCGTCGCACGACATCTCCGTGAGCGTGACCTGCTACCGGCAGGTGTTCGACGCGGTCGCCGACGTCGTCGGCGAGGGCGCCCGTGTGGTCGTCCTGGCGAAACCGGAGTGGTACGCGCCGCGCGGTCAGCTCTCGCTGCGGGCCGCCGAGATCAGGCCCGTCGGCGTCGGTGAATTGCTGGCCCGCCTCGAGCAGCTGAAGAAGACGCTCGCGGCCGAGGGGCTGTTCGCACCGGAGCGGAAGAAGCCGCTGCCCTTCCTGCCCCAGCTGATCGGGCTGGTCTGCGGCCGCGCCTCCGCCGCGGAGCGGGACGTGCTGGAGAACGCCCGCCACCGCTGGCCCGCCGTCCGCTTCGAGGTGCGCAACGTCCCGGTGCAGGGCGTGCACGCCGTCCCACAGGTCGTGCAGGCCGTGAAGGAGCTGGACGCGATCGACGACGTGGACGTGATCATCGTCGCGCGGGGCGGGGGCAGCGTGGAGGACCTGCTGCCGTTCTCCGACGAGCAGCTCGTACGGGCGGTGGCTCAGTGCCGTACGCCCGTCGTGTCCGCCATCGGGCACGAGCCGGACAACCCGCTGCTCGACCATGTCGCCGACCTGCGCGCGTCCACGCCGACCGACGCGGCCAAGAAGGTCGTACCGGACGTCGGTGAGGAGTTCGAGCGGGTGCGGATGCTGCGGGACCGGGCCCGGCGGTGCGTGGAGGCGTTCGTGGAGCGGGAGCAGCGGGGCCTGGCGCATGCGCTGGCGCGGCCCTCGATCGAGGATCCGCACCGGATGGTCGACGAGCGCGCGGACCACGTGGCCTCCCTGCTGGACCGTGGCCGGCGCACCCTCGGCCACCTTTTGGACCGCGCGGACTCGGAGCTGACGCACACGCACGCGCGTGTGGTGGCCCTCTCGCCCGCCGCGACCCTCAAGCGCGGCTACGCGGTGCTGCAGAAGGCCAACGGCCACGTGGTGCGCGACCCGGAGGAGGTCGCAGAGGGCGAGGCGCTGCGGGCGCGGGTCGCCGAGGGTGAGTTCACGGTTCGTGTCGATGTCTGATGTCTAGGGTGGATGGATGACCAGCAAGGTGGATGAGGCGCTCTCGTACGAGCAGGCGCGGGACGAGTTGATCGAGGTCGTGCGGCGGCTGGAGGCGGGCGGCACGACGCTGGAGGAGTCCCTGGCGTTGTGGGAGCGCGGCGAGGAGCTGGCCAAGGTGTGCCGGCGCTGGCTGGAGGGCGCACGGGCCCGGCTGGACGCGGCGCTCGCCGAGGAAGAAGCCCAGGAAGAGGGCGAGTAGGCAAGAGCGGGGTGCTGTGAGGCGGATCACCACACCCCGGTTTTTGTTGAACGTTGAACTTCGCTTGCGTAAGGTCGTGCGTGTCAGCCGGTCACACCCCCCGACCGGACGCGCACCTGAGGAAGTCACGTATGTCTCTCGTTCTTGACCCCGCTGCCCAGGACCTGCTGTTCCGCGAGGCCCGCACCGCGAACAACTTCACCGACGAGCCGGTGACCGAGGAGCAGGTCCAGGCGATCTACGACCTGGTCAAGTACGGCCCCACCGCCTTCAACCAGAGCCCGCTGCGCATCACCCTGGTCCGCTCCGCCGAAGCCCGCGAGCGCCTGGTGCAGCACATGGCCGAGGGCAACCAGGCCAAGACCGCCACCGCCCCGCTGGTCGCGATCCTCTCCGCGGACAACGAGTTCCACGAGGAGCTGCCGGCCCTCTTCCCGCACTTCCCGCAGGCCAAGGACGTGTTCTTCAGCGAGCGCCCCGCCCGTGAGGGCGCCGCCGCCCTGAACGCCGCCCTGCAGGCCGCGTACTTCATCATCGGCGTCCGCGCCGCCGGCCTCGCCGCCGGCCCGATGACCGGCCTCGATTTCGAGGGCGTCCGCAAGGAGTTCCTCGACGGCGACCACACCCCGCTGATGGTCGTCAACATCGGCCGCCCGGGCCCGGACGCCTGGTTCCCGCGCTCGCCGCGCCTGGCGTACGCGGACGTCGTCACGACCGTCTGAGTTCCCCCCGGTACGGCAGGAGGCCCCCAGCAGCGTCGCTGGGGGCCTCCTGCGTGTGCGCTCACACGCGCGCTCACCGCGTCCTGCGCGCGGACGCGCTCACTGCATCCTCAGCGCCGCCGCCATCGTCGTCAGCTGGTCGAAGGAGGCCGTACCGGCGACCACCGTCGTGGAACCGGGGGTGTCCTCCAGGACCAGCGCGTCGTAGCGGCCGCCGGTGTAGCGGGTCCAGGTGCGGTCGCCGATCTTCTCGGTCCGCCTGGTCGCCGAGGCGCCCTGGCCGGCCCGGTCGATGAAGTCCGCACGCTTCTTCTGCGTGGACTGCTCGATCTGCACGTACTGACCGTCGGGGGTCTGGAAGCCGAGGTGCCAGCGGTCGGAGTCCTCGCCCTGGTAGCGCACCGAGGTCGCCTTCCAGGTCTTGGGCAGCCCCTCCGGCGCGGCCACCGGGTAACTCGCCGCACGGCGCGCCGTGAGCAGCTCGACCCGGTAGTCGACGCGCTTGATGTCGGGCGCGTGATCGTCGTGCGGGACGAAGACGTAGATGACCGCCGCCGCGATCCCGATGAGGCCCAGGGAGAGAATCATGTCCCGGACCGTCTTCTGCTTTCCGTTCGAACCTGCCACGCCCCCTATCGTCGCAGGTGCCCGGAGCGCTCATCCGTGGGGTCCCCTGCTCATTTTGTCTGCCTAACGATAGAGTCGGAGACACACCCTCATCCGGCCGTCGTCGTATCAGAAAGGTGCGCTCCGATGACCGAGCATCATCACTTGCCGTCCGAGCTGGACGTTCCCTCAGAGGCCCCCGACCGCAACCTCGCCCTCGAACTCGTCCGGGTTACCGAAGCCGCGGCGATGGCCGCGGGCCGCTGGGTCGGGCGCGGCGACAAGAACGGCGCCGACGGCGCCGCGGTGCGCGCCATGCGGACCCTCGTCTCCACCGTGTCGATGAACGGCATCGTCGTCATCGGCGAGGGCGAGAAGGACGAGGCGCCGATGCTCTTCAACGGAGAGCGCGTCGGTGACGGCACCGGGCCCGAGGTCGACATCGCCGTCGACCCGATCGACGGCACCACGCTGACGGCCAAGGGCATGCCGAACGCGATCGCCGTCCTCGCGGCGACCGAGCGCGGCGCCATGTTCGACCCGTCCGCCGTCTTCTACATGGACAAGCTGGTCACGGGCCCCGAGGCCGCCGACTTCGTCGACATCGACGCGCCCGTGGCCGTGAACATCCGCCGGATCGCCAAGGCGAAGCGGTCCGCGCCCGAGGACGTCACCGTCGTCATCCTGGACCGGCCTCGGCACGAGGGCATCATCAAGGAGGTCCGGGAGGCCGGCGCGCGCATCAAGCTGATCTCCGACGGCGATGTGGCCGGCTCCATCCTGGCGCTGCGCGAGGGCACGGGCATCGACCTGCTGCTCGGCATCGGCGGCACGCCGGAGGGCATCATCTCGGCCTGCGCCGTGAAGTGCCTGGGCGGCACGATCCAGGGCAAGCTGTGGCCCAAGGACGACGAGGAGCGTGCGCGGGCCATCGACGCCGGGCACGATCTGGACCGGGTGCTGACCACCGAGGACCTGGTGCAGGGGGAGAACGTCTTCTTCGTCGCCACCGGCATCACCGACGGTGAGCTGCTGCGCGGGGTTCGGTACCGGTCCGAGACCGCCACCACCGACTCGATCGTGATGCGCTCGAAGTCCGGGACCGTGCGGCGCATCGACTCCGAGCACCGGCTGAGCAAGCTGCGCGCCTACAGCGCGATCGACTTCGACCGGGCGAAGTAACACCCGAAGCCTGCAGCAGCGGGCAACGTCTTGGGCGCCCTCGGTGCGGAGAGGGCGCCCTTGCTCATGCCTAGCCCGCTATGCGGTTCGCCGTCGCGCGTGCCGCCTTCTTCAGCTCCACCTCGCGCCTGCGCCGCCTGGCCAGGACCACTCGGCGTTCCGCCGCCGTCAGGCCGCCCCAGACGCCGTACGGCTCGGGCTGGAGCAGGGCGTGTTCGCGGCACTCGACCATGACCGGACAGCGCGCGCAGACGCGCTTGGCCGCCTCCTCGCGCGACAGCCGGGCGGCCGTCGGCTCCTTGGACGGGGCGAAGAACAGACCGGCCTCGTCCCGCCGGCACACCGCCTCGGTGTGCCAGGGTGCGTCTTGGTCCCGGTCGCGCGCAGGTACCCGCTGGGCCGGAACGGCAGCGACCTGCAGGGACGAATGCGGCGGTTGCAGCACGGTCTACTCCTGACGACGGCTTCGCGAGTGAGCGACGATGCAGCAAGGCCTACCCGCTGTGCGCGCGCCTATGCACAGCGTTTCCAACCGCAGGCGCGCGGCGGCTTGTTCACGCCCCCGGGCACCCTCGACAGCGGGTCCGCGGCCCTCCGGCCACCGGCGGATTCGCGACCGTCAACGGTCCAGGTGTTTGCGCAGCTTCCTGTCGACCTTGTCCTGGACCCGGTCGAGGATGTCCGACACGCGCCGGCCGCGCTTGGGCCGCGCCTCGACGTTGCCCAGTACGGCCCACCCGTCGACGTAGACCACGGGCGCGTCCGACTCGACCGAATCCAGCGTGTCCACCTCGAAATTGCCCAGTACACCGCCGCCCGTGCCACGCAGCGAGACGTTCTCCGGGACGCGGATCTGGACGTCGCCGAAGACCGAGACGGCCTTGATCACGACCTGCTGGTACTCGAAGATCGCCTCGCTCAGGTCGATCTCGACCGAGCCGAAGACCGAGTACGCGTGCAGCCGGCGGCCCGCGCGCCAGCGGCCCCGGCGCACCGCGCTGCTGAAGACGGCCACCACGTTGGCGTCGGCCTCGGCGGGGATCGCGCCGGGTGCGGGGCGCGGCGGGACGGGTGTGTAGGCCGGGGACGCGGGCTGCTGGTGGGCGGCCGGGAGGTCACGGATGAAGACCTCCAGCTCGCCGACCGTCTTGGCGTGCAGCACCCCCTCCACGCGCTCGGCGTGCTCGTCCGCGGTGAGCCGGCCCTCGGCCAGGGCCTCGCGGAGGATGTCGGCGACACGGTCACGGTCGGCGTCCGAGGCGCGCAGTTCGGACACGCGCGGTGCGCTGCCCTGGGTCTGGGCGTGCTTCTGAAGGTCCACGGCAGCAGCGTACCGAAACGCGATAGATCGCGACTAGGGGGCCGGAGCGGCCCGCGTGTCCCGGAACTGAGCCTTACCTCACAGGTTCCGTGTCGGTGGCAGGTTCTACGCTGGTGAGGCCCGCCAGCGTCGGCGGGCGGTCGTCCGTCAGAGTGAGGAATGGGCTGAGATGCCTGAGTTCGCGTACACCGATCTGCTCCCCCAGGGCGAGGACACCACCCCGTACCGGCTGGTGACCTCGGAGGGCGTGTCCACCGTCGAGGGACCGGACGGGCGGACGTTCCTCAAGGTGGAGCCGGAGGCGCTGCGCAAGCTGGCCGCGGAGGCCATCCACGACATCCAGCACTACCTGCGCCCGGCGCACCTGGCGCAGCTGCGCCGCATCATCGACGACCCGGAGGCGTCGGGCAACGACAAGTTCGTCGCGCTCGACCTGCTGAAGAACGCGAACATCGCGGCGGCGGGCGTGCTCCCGATGTGCCAGGACACCGGCACGGCGATCGTCATGGGCAAGCGCGGCCAGAACGTCCTCACCGAGGGCACGGACGAGAAGCACCTGTCGCACGGCATCTACGACGCCTACACCGAGCTGAACCTGCGCTACTCGCAGATGGCTCCGCTCACCATGTGGGAGGAGAAGAACACCGGCTCCAACCTGCCGGCCCAGATCGAGCTGTACGCGACCGACGGCGGCGCCTACAAGTTCCTGTTCATGGCGAAGGGCGGCGGCTCGGCCAACAAGTCCTTCCTGTACCAGGAGACGAAGGCCGTCCTGAACGAGGCCTCCATGATGAAGTTCCTGGAGGAGAAGATCCGTTCGCTCGGTACGGCCGCCTGCCCGCCGTACCACCTGGCCATCGTCGTCGGCGGCACGAGCGCCGAGTACGCGCTGAAGACCGCGAAGTACGCCTCCGCGCACTACCTGGACGAGATCCCCGCCGAGGGCTCGGCGCTGGGCCACGGCTTCCGGGACAAGGAGCTGGAGGAGAAGGTCTTCGAGCTGACGCAGAAGATCGGCATCGGCGCGCAGTTCGGCGGCAAGTACTTCTGCCACGACGTCCGCGTGGTCCGCCTGCCCCGTCACGGCGCGTCCTGCCCGGTCGCCATCGCCGTCTCCTGCTCGGCCGACCGCCAGGCCGTCGCCAAGATCACGGCCGAGGGCGTCTTCCTGGAGCAGCTGGAGACGGACCCGGCGCGCTTCCTGCCGGAGACCACGGACGAGCACCTCGACGAGTCGTCCGACGTGGTGAAGATCGACCTCAACCAGCCGATGGACACGATCCTCGCCGAGCTGACCAAGTACCCGGTCAAGACCCGGCTGTCCCTGACCGGCCCGCTGGTCGTGGCCCGCGACATCGCGCACGCCAAGATCAAGGAGCGCCTGGACGCGGGCGAGGAGATGCCGCAGTACCTGAAGGACCACCCGGTCTACTACGCGGGCCCGGCCAAGACCCCCGAGGGCTACGCGTCCGGTTCCTTCGGCCCGACCACGGCCGGCCGCATGGACTCCTACGTCGAGCAGTTCCAGGCGGCGGGTGGTTCCAAGGTGATGCTGGCCAAGGGCAACCGCAGCAAGCAGGTCACCGACGCCTGCGGCACGCACGGCGGCTTCTACCTCGGCTCGATCGGCGGCCCGGCCGCCCGGCTCGCCCAGGACTGCATCAAGAAGGTCGAGGTCCTCGAGTACGAGGAGCTGGGCATGGAGGCCGTCTGGAAGATCGAGGTCGAGGACTTCCCGGCGTTCGTCGTCGTGGACGACAAGGGCAACGACTTCTTCACCGAGCCGGCGCCCGCGCCCACGTTCACGTCGATTCCGGTGCGGGGCCCTGGCCTGGCGTAGTGCCATCGGTGCGGCGGGGACGGATCTCGCCCCCGCCGCCCCTACCCATCCCATCCCAGGGGCTCGGCCCCAGACCCCGTTCGGCCTGAACGGCCTCGTCCTCAAGCGCCGGACGGGCTGAAGGGTGCCGTCGGACGAACAAGTCGAACGACTTCTTCCAAAACCCGGCCCCGGCGCCGCCGTTCACCTCGATCCCTGTGCGGGGGCCTGGGCTCGCGTAGCGCCTTTCGGGGCGGCCGGGGACGGCCCGCGGCGCAGCCGCTGACCGACACCGCGCCTCCGCCGCCCCTACCCGGGCCGGGACTGGCCCGACCGACGGGCGGGGCCGGTGCGGACCGGCCCCGGCCCATGTGTCAGTGGGGTACGCAGCCGAACCAGTTCACCGTGTCGCCGCTGGTGGTGTAACCCATGCACCTGATCGTTCTGTCGTGCCGCGTAACGGTCCGGTCGACCGGACCGTTCCGGTAGTCCGTGTTGTGATGGGGCAGCACGAGGGTGTCGATCTCGACGGTGTACCAGCGGCGCCCGTTGGACGGCATGCTGCAGCCGTGGCCGGTCACGTTGCGGCTGGGGTCGCCGCGCCAGACGGGCCGCTCGGCACGGTCGCAGTGGGCCCTGCCGGCGGCGCCGGCGGTACCGGCGCCCGCGCCCAGCAGAGCCGCCGCGCCTATGGACACCGCCGCGGTGGCGCCGAGCAGGCGCTTCGGAGTGAGGTTCATCGATCGGTCCTCCTGCCAGCAGTGGTGACGGCGGGGAGTCGCCCTGTCACCTTCAGCTGATAGTCACACTTATCCGTGATGTCCGGCCCGGCAGCCGGTGGGGCAGTCCCCCGACCCGGTGACGCCGGTGGTTCCAATGCAGCAGGCCGCGGTCCCCCTCACCCCGCGCGGCCCACGCTCCGGAACAACCGCCGCGCCCCGATCGCTGACACCGGCATGAGCGAATACCGCATCGAGCACGACTCCATGGGTGAGGTCCGGGTCCCCGCCCACGCCAAGTGGCGGGCACAGACCCAGCGTGCCGTCGAGAACTTCCCCGTCTCCGGGCAGCGGATCGAGCGGGCGCACATCGAGGCGCTGGCCCGGATCAAGGCGGCCGCGGCCAAGGTGAACGCCGAGCTGGAGGTGCTGGACAAGGACGTCGCGGAGGCGATCCAGGAGGCGGCCGCCGAGGTCGCCGACGGGAAGTGGGACGAGCACTTCCCCGTCGACGTGTTCCAGACCGGGTCCGGGACCTCGTCCAACATGAACACCAACGAGGTCGTGGCCACCCTCGCCACCGAGCGGCTCGGCCGGGACGTGCACCCGAACGACCACGTCAACGCCTCGCAGTCGTCCAACGACGTGTTCCCGTCGTCCATCCACATCGCCGCCACCGGCGCCGTCACCCACGACCTGATCCCGGCGCTGGAACACCTCGCCGAATCCCTGACCCGCAAGTCCGAGGAGTTCGCGGACGTCGTGAAGTCCGGGCGGACGCATCTGATGGATGCGACACCGGTGACGCTGGGGCAGGAGTTCGGCGGGTACGCGGCCCAGGTGCGGTACGGCGTCGAGCGGCTGCGCGCCTCGCTGCCCCGGCTGGCCGAACTGCCGCTGGGCGGCACGGCCGTCGGGACCGGGATCAACACGCCGCCCGGGTTCTCCGCCGCGGTGATCAGGGAGGTCGCGCGGGCCACCGGGCTGCCGTTCACCGAGGCCCGGGACCACTTCGAGGCGCAGGGCGCCCGGGACGGGATCGTGGAGACCAGCGGACAGCTGCGCACCATCGCGGTCGGGCTGACGAAGATCGCCAACGATCTGCGCTGGATGGCGTCCGGGCCGCGCACCGGACTCGCCGAGATCCGGCTGCCCGACCTGCAGCCGGGATCCTCGATCATGCCGGGCAAGGTCAACCCGGTGATCCCGGAGGCCGTGCTCATGGTCGCGGCCCAGGTGATCGGCAACGACGCGACCATCGCCACCGCCGGCGCCGCCGGGAACTTCGAGCTGAACGTCATGCTCCCGGTGATCGCGAAGAACGTCCTGGAATCCGTGCGGCTGCTCGCCAACGTCTCGCGGCTGCTGGCCGACCGCACCGTGGACGGCATCGTCGCCGACCGCGAACGGGCTCGCGAGTACGCCGAGTCGTCACCCTCCGTGGTGACCCCGCTGAACAAGTACATCGGCTACGAGGAGGCCGCGAAGGTCGCCAAGAAGTCCCTGGCCGAGCGGAAGACCATCCGCGAGGTCGTGCTGGAGAGCGGGTACGTGGAGCGCGGCGACCTCACCCTGGAGCAGCTGGACGAGGCGCTGGATGTCCTGCGGATGACGCACCCGTAACAAGTGGTGCAGCCCCGCTGAACCGTGACGTCCGCCGCAGCGTCGTATGCCTGCGGCACCTAATATCTGTGCATGACGGACGACGGAGCGGTGAGACGAGTGGCGGCGGAACCTGCGACGTACTGGACCCCCGGTACCGGGATCCTGTGGCGGTACCGGCAGAACGCCGGTGAGCACCTCCACATCGCTCGGCCCGTCACCGTCGTCCGGGACGACGAGGAGCTGCTCGCGGTGTGGCTGGCGCCCGGCACCGAGTGCGTCAAGCCGGTGCTGGCCGACGGCACGCCCGTCCATCTGGAGCCGCTGGAGACCCGCTACACCAAGCCGCGTTCGGTGCAGCGGGGCCGGTGGTTCGGCACGGGCGTGCTGAAACTGGCCCGGCCCGGCGAGCCCTGGTCGGTGTGGCTGTTCTGGGAGCGGGGCTGGCGCTTCAAGAACTGGTACGTCAACCTGGAGCAGCCGCTGTCCCGTTGGGCGGGCGGTGTGGACTCCGTGGACTACTACCTGGACATCTCGGTGAACCCGGACCGCAGTTGGCACTGGCGCGACGAGGACGAGTTCGCACAGGCCCAGCGGGACGGGCTGATGGACGCGGCGACCGCCGGGCAGGTACGGGCGGCAGGCCGGGCCGCGGTGGAGGCGATCGGCGCCTGGGGCCCGGCGTTCTCGGACGGCTGGCAGCACTGGCGCCCGGACCCCTCCTGGGCGGTACCGTCACTCCCCGAGGACTGGGACCGTACGCCCGCGCACGTGTCCTCATGAGACCCTTGATGCGCCCCCGGTCCACAACCGTAGGATCGTCCTCCGCAAGGGGGCGCGACAGCAACTACCGGAGCGTGCGCCGGGCTTGACCAGACGTCACCGAGGGGCGGCAGGACGTGAGCAAGGGGTACGAGGGCAACACCACCGGGGCCTGCCCTGGCCCGGGCGGGTTCTTCGGCGGCACAGGAACAACCTCTGACCACGCGGGAATTCCGTTCCTGGGGCACGTATTCCGGGTATCGGGATTTCGGCGGGACCACCTGCGCGCCCGGCGCGCAGCCCCGGACGGATGGATTCGACACGCGTGACGGAGCACCCCATCTCCTCCTACGAGCGCCCGCAGCCCGGCGCCGACCCCGCGGAGGCCCGCGGGGCGCTCTTGCGTACCCAGAAGCCGCCCGGCACCTCGGCCTTACCGGCACAGGCCCGGGCGGACGGACCGCCCTCCGGCCCCGGGACGACCGCGCCCTGCGGCAAGGGGAACAAGGGGAAGGAGCCCCCAGTCAACGGCCCGGAGCACTCCCAGCCCGCCACCGCGGAACCGATGGGGGCACCTCCCGCGCGAGGGAATTCGAGCGTGGGGGACCACCGCCCGCGCCCCGCGCCGGAAGCCATTCCGCCGCAGCCGGGCGCCGAGGAGGAGCGGGCGCCGGGCGGCCAGGAGCGCCGTACCGGGCGGGGGCTGCCGCCGGGGCGGCCGATGCCGATGCGGCGCGACGGGGACCGGCTCAGGTTCGTGGGCGCGGCGACCCGGCGGATCGCCCGTGGCATCGATCTGGACGAGATCGTGATGGGGCTGTGCCGCGCCACCGTGCCGACGTTCTCCGACGCGATCCTCGTCTATCTGCGCGACCCGCTGCCGGTCGGTGACGAGCGGCCCACCGGCCCGGTGGTGCTGCGGCTGCGCCGTACCGACCGGATACCGGACGAACGGGACACCGAGGGCCTGCTGCTCCCGCCGTTCCCGGAGCCGGAGCCCGAGCCGTCGGCGCTCTCCGACCTGTCGTCGCTGACGACCGAGCTGTGCGAGGTGCGTCCTGGCGGCGCCCTGAACGAGGTGCTGCGCGGGGTGCGGCCGGTGTTCGCCGACGCGCCCGCCGCCCGGGCCGCGCTGCCCGAGCTGCTCGGCGAGGGCGGCGAGGCGGTCGTACCGAGCGGGCAGCACGCGATCCTCGCGCCGCTGCGCGGCCGGCGCCGGGTGATCGGCGCGGCGCTGTTCCTGCGCCGTCCGGAGCGGATGGCGTTCGAGGCGGACGACCTGCTGGTGGCCGCCCAGCTCGCCACGCACAGCGCGCTCGGCATCGACAAGGCGGTGCTGTACGGCCGGGAGGCCTACATCGCCGACGAGCTGCAGCGCACCATGCTGCCCGAGACCCTGCCCCGCCCGACCGGGGTGCGGCTGGCCTCGCGCTATCTGCCGGCCGCGGAGACCGCCCGGGTGGGCGGCGACTGGTACGACGCGATCCCGCTGCCCGGCAGCCGGGTCGCGCTGGTGGTCGGTGACGTCATGGGGCACTCCATGACCTCGGCGGCGATCATGGGCCAGCTGCGCACCACGGCCCAGACCCTGGCCGGGCTCGACCTGCCTCCGCAGGAGGTGCTGCACCACCTGGACGAGCAGGCGCAGCGGCTGGGCACCGACCGCATGGCGACCTGCCTGTACGCCGTCTACGACCCGGTCACGCACCGCATCACCATCGCCAACGCCGGTCATCCGCCGCCCGTTCTGCTCCACTTGGGCGGCCGCGCGGAGGTGCTCAGGGTGCCGCCGGGCGCGCCGATCGGTGTCGGCGGGGTGGACTTCGAGGCGGTCGAGCTGGACGCGCCGGCCGGGGCCACGCTGCTGCTGTACACCGACGGCCTGGTGGAGTCCCGGCTGCGGGACGTGTGGACCGGCATAGAGCAGCTGCGCGAGCGGCTCGCCGCGACCGCCCAGTTGACCGGTCCGGACCATCCGCCGCCGCTCGAGGCCCTGTGCGACGAGGTGCTGGACATGCTGGGCCCGGGCGACCGGGACGACGACATCGCGCTGCTCGCGGCCCGCTTCGACGGGATCGCGCCGAGCGACGTGGCGTACTGGACCCTGGATCCGGAGGAGACGGCCCCCGGCCAGGCGCGCCGGCTGGCCCGCCGTGCGCTGGCCCGCTGGGACCTGGAGGAGCTGACGGACTCGGTGGAGCTGCTGGTCAGCGAGGTGGTCACGAACGCCGTGCGCTACGCCTCCCGACCGGTGACGCTCCGTCTGCTGCGCACCGACGTACTGCGCTGCGAGGTCGGCGACGACGTCCCGCAGCTGCCGCGGCTGCGCCAGGCCCGGGCCACGGACGAGGGCGGCCGCGGGCTGTACCTGGTCAACCGGCTGGCCCGGCGGTGGGGTGCGACCCGGCTGAGCACCGGCAAGGTGGTCTGGTTCGAGCTGAACCGGGCCTGAGGACGGGGAAAGGGCGCCCGGGGAGTCCCCGGGCGCCCTTTGCGTGCGCGGGCCTACTGGCCGAGTCCGCCGTTGCCTTCGTCGAGCGGATCGTCCGTGGCGTCGCCCGTCGGCGTCCCGGTGGTCGGGGCCCCGGTGGTCGGGGTCCCCGTGGTCGGGGCGCCGGTGGTCGGCGTCTGGGTCGGTGTCTGCGTCGGCGTCGTGGACGGGGTCGTGGACGTCGGCGGAGCGCTGCTCGGGGTGTTCGACGGGGTCTGGGACGGGGTCTGGCTGAACGTCGGTGTGTCCGTCGGCTGGACGGCGGCGCCCTGGGTGGTGTTCAGGTCGAACTTGGCCTCGTCCGTGACGCCGAACGTGTAGGCCGCCCAGATCTGCGCGGGATAGGTGCCGCCGTTGACGCGGCCGGGGGACGGCAGCAGGCCGGTGGCGCCCATCATGGACACGTGGGCCTTGCTCTTGTTGTCCTCGCCGAACAGGCCGACGGAGGTGACCAGGTCGGGCGTGTAGCCGGTGAACCAGGCGGACTTGTTCTCGTCGGAGGTACCGGTCTTGCCCGCGACCTGCTGGCCGTTGCGCAGCGGGTTGTTCGCCACGTTCTTCTTGGCCGTACCGTCGTCGACCACACCGGTGAGCACGGAGGTCACCGTGTCGGCGGCCGTGCGGCTGATGACCTGGCTTCCGATCGGGTTCGGTATGTCGACCGAACGGCCCTTCTGTTCGGCCGACTTGAGGATGCCCGGCGTCACCTTGTAGCCGTGGTTGTCGAACGTGGCGTAGATGCCGGCCATCTCCAGCGGGCTGGCCCCCATCGAGCCCAGCGTCTGCGCGGGCACCGCCTGCATGCCCTCGGTGTCCATGCCGAGCTGCTTGGCCGTGTCCATCACCTTGGGCATGCCCACATCGACACCCATCTGGGCGAAGACCGAGTTGACGGACTGGTTCATCGCCTGCTGCACGGTGATGGGTCCGTAGTCGACCTTGTCCTCGTTCGGCGGGCCGAAGCCGACCTTGGTGCCGTGGTCGAGGACCTGGCGGCCGCTGGTGCCGTCGTAGATGGTGTTCGCGGCGATCTGCTTGCCGGTCTGCGTGGTGGCGTTGTTCTCCAGCGCGGCGGCGAGGATGACCGGCTTGAACGTCGAGGCGGGCTGGTAGTCGCGGCGCGTGGCGTTGTTGAAGTAGTGCTTGAAGTAGTCCTGACCGCCATACAGGGCGACGATCTTGCCGTTCTTCGGGTTGACCGAGACGGCGCCGGCCTGGATGTCGGCGTCGACCTTGCGCTTCTTCGCGTTCAGCTTGCTGGTCAGCTGGGACTTGACCGCCTTCTCCAGCGCGGCCTGCTTCTTCTTGCTGATGTTCAGGGTGATGGTCCAGCCGCGGTCCACGACGGCGTTCTCCGCCTGGGCCTGCGTCAGCCCCTGCTGCTTCATGAGCTGCTGCTCGAGCTGCTGGTTGGCGAGCCGGACCAGGTAGCCCTTCTGACCCTCTTCACCGGGCGTGCCCTTGGGGTCCTTGGGGATCGCGTCCTTCTTGAAGTTCATGGTCTGCCGCTCGGCGGGGTCCAGCCAGTGCTGCTTGACCATGTTGTCCAGGACGTAGTTCCAGCGTGCCTGGACCAGCTTCTTGCCCACGGGGCCGGCGACCGCCCAGTCGTACTGGCTCGGCGCCTGCAGCAGCGCGGCGAGGTAGGCGCCCTGCTGAACGTCCAGCTCGGCCGCGTCCTTGTGGTAGTAGGCCTGCGCCGCGGCCTGGATGCCGTAGGCGTTGCGGCCGTAGTAGCTGGTGTTGATGTAGCCCGCGAGGATCTGGTCCTTGGTCAGACGGCGGTCCACCTTCAGGGAGATGACCATCTCCCTGAGCTTGCGGGTGACCGTCTGGTCCTGGTTGAGGTAGTAGTTCTTGACGTACTGCTGGGTGATCGTCGAGCCGCCCTGGGTGCCCCGGCCGGTCACCGTGTTGAACAGGCCTCGGGCCAGACCCCGCACGTCGATTCCGGAGTCGTGGTAGAAGGACTTGTTCTCCGCCGCGACGAAGGTGTGCTGGACCTCCTTGGGCACCTTCGCCAGGTCCACGCTCTCGCGGTTGACCTCACCCACGCGGGCCAGGAGGCTGCCGTCGCTGTACTTGTAGACGTTGCTCTCCTGCCTGGCGGCGGCGTTGCCCTCCGGCACGTCCACGACCAGGTACAGCACGATGAAGCCGCCGATGCCCAGCAGGCACAGGCCCAGGAAGGTGCCGAGCATCTTCTTCCAGGTGAAGAGCCGGCGTATTCGGCCCTTGGCCGGCTTGGCACCGGCCGCGGGGGCGGAGCGGCGGCGTTTGGGCGCCGCGCGGTGGCCGCGCTGCCGCGCTCGTCTCTCTTCCGCTCGTCCCATGGCTCTGTACGCTCCGCTTCCTCTCGGGGTCAGCTCCGAAAGCTAACACCCGTCTATATGACAAAGGGCGCCTGATCCGCTCTTTTACGGACGTGACAATCAGCACCCGCCCCAAAGGAACCGACGGATATCACTGGCCCAAGGTTGCCTGCGGGCATAAAGTGATATCACTTAGCTAGACCGAAGCTAGGCAGGACCAGAACGGGGGATCCACCCATGTCCGTACATGACGTATCCGCGACCGCCGACGTACCCGAGATGCCCGCGCCGCACGTGCGGGAGTTCCAGGCCCACAGCATCGGAGGCGGGCTCGCCCTGCTCCTCGGCCTGGTCGGGCTCGGCACCGCCGCCGCCCTGTTCGCCGCCGCCTCGGCGGTCACCGCGTCCGGCGCCAAGGGCGGGCTCATCGCCGGCGGCGTCCTCGTCTTCCTCGCCGCGGTCATCGCGATGCGCGGCCTGAACACGGTCGCGCCCGGCGAGGCGCGGGTCGTGCAGCTCTTCGGCCGCTACCGGGGCACGATCCGGCAGGACGGCCTGCGCTGGGTGAACCCCTTCACCTCGCGGACCCGGATCTCCACGCGGGTGCGCAACCACGAGACGGCCGTCCTGAAGGTCAACGACGCCTACGGCAACCCGATCGAGCTGGCCGCGGTCGTGGTCTGGAACGTCCAGGACACCGCCCGGGCGGTGTTCGAGGTGGACGACTACGCCGAGTTCGTCGCCACCCAGACCGAGACGGCCGTCCGGCACATCGCCATCGAGTACCCGTACGACGCCCACGAGGAGGACGGTCTCTCGCTGCGCGGCAACGCCGAGGAGATCACCGAGCGGCTGGCCGTCGAGCTCCAGGCCCGCGTGGAGGCGGCCGGAGTGCGGATCATCGAGTCGCGCTTCACGCATCTCGCGTACTCTCCGGAGATCGCCTCGGCGATGCTCCAGCGGCAGCAGGCCGGCGCGGTGGTCGCGGCCCGGCGGCAGATCGTGGACGGCGCGGTCGGCATGGTGGAGGCGGCGCTCGCCCGGATCGCGGAGCGGGACATCGTGGAGCTGGACGAGGAACGGAAGGCGGCGATGGTGTCCAACCTGATGGTGGTGCTGTGCGGGGACCGTGCCCCGCAGCCGGTGCTCAACACCGGGACGCTCTACCAGTGACGGTTCCCTCCGGGGGTTCAGCCCCTCAGCGTCGGCCTCAGCAGCGCAAGCAGGTGCTGCTGAGGCTGGACCCGTCGGTGTACGAGGCGCTGGCGCGGTGGGCCGGGGACGAGTTGCGGTCGGCCAACGCGCAGATCGAGTTCCTGCTCCGCAAGGCGCTGGCCGAGGCCGGGCGGCTGCCGAAGGACACCGGGCCGCTTCCGCGTCGCGGGCGGCCGCCTGTTTCCGAACAGTGACAATCGGCCATCACCTGCACCTCCGTACCCCTCGCCCACCCTCGGCCATGATCTACACACTGCGCGTATACATGGTGCGTATACACGGTGTGTAGAGTGCTGCCATGTCCATCGGTCACACCCTTTTGGGGCTCCTGGAGTCCGGCCCCCGGCACGGCTACGACCTGAAGCGTGCCTTCGACGAGAAGTTCGGTCAGGACCGGCCGCTGCACTACGGCCAGGTCTATTCGACGATGTCCCGGCTGCTGAAGAACGGCCTCGTGGAGGTCGACGGGATCGAGGCGGGCGGCGGGCCCGAGCGCAAGCGGTACGCCATCACCGACGCCGGCGTCACGGACGTCGAGCGGTGGCTCGCGACCCCGGAGAAGCCGGAGGAGTACCTCCAGTCGACCCTCTACACCAAGGTCGTCCTGGCGCTGCTGACCCACCGCAACGCGGCCGACGTCCTCGACACCCAGCGCTCCGAGCACCTGCGCAGCATGCGGATCCTGACCGACCGCAAGCGCAAGGGCGACCTCGCGGACCAGCTGATCTGCGACCACGCGCTGTTCCACCTGGAGGCGGACCTGCGCTGGCTGGAGCTGACCGCAGCGCGCCTCGACAGGCTCCGTGCGGAGGTGGCCAAGTGACTCCTCCTCCCGGTTCCCTGCTCATAGCCCAGGACCTGCGCAAGGCGTACGGGCCGACCGTCGCGCTCGACGGCGCCGGGTTCTCCATCCATCCCGGCGAGGTCGTCGCCATCATGGGCCCCTCCGGGTCCGGCAAGTCGACGCTGCTGCACTGCCTCGCGGGGATCGTGCCGCCGGACTCGGGCTCGATCATGTACAACGGGCAGGAACTCGCGACGATGAGCGACGCCCAGCGCAGCGCGCTGCGGCGGTCCGAGTTCGGCTTCGTCTTCCAGTTCGGGCAGCTCGTACCGGAGCTGACCTGCGTGGAGAACGTGGCGCTTCCGCTGCGGCTGAACGGAACCCCGCGCAAGGCGGCCGAGAAAGCAGCGCTGGGCTGGATGGAGCGCCTCGAGGTCGACAACCTCAAGGACAAGCGGCCCGGTGAGGTCTCCGGCGGCCAGGGACAGCGCGTCGCGGTGGCGCGGGCGCTGGTCACCGGCCCCCGGGTGCTGTTCGCCGACGAGCCGACCGGCGCGCTGGACTCCCTCAACGGAGAGCGCGTGATGGAGCTGCTGACCGAGGCGGCCCGTTCGACCAACGCGGCCGTGGTGCTGGTCACGCACGAGGCGCGGGTGGCCGCCTACTCCGACCGCGAGATCGTCGTACGCGACGGGAAGTCCCGGGACATGGAGCGAGCTGTATGAACACCCGCCCGTCTCCCACCACCGCCCTGCCCGAGGCGCTTCGCGCCGCCCCCTTCTATTCCAAGTGGTCCAGGGATCTGGCCATGGGGGGCCGGTTCGCCTTCGCCGGCGGACGCGAGGGCTGGGTCCGGGTGCTGCTGACGGCGGTCGGTGTCGGGCTCGGCGTCGCGCTGCTGCTGCTGACGACCGCCGTACCGAACGCCCTGGCGGTACGGCACGAGCGCGACGAGGCCCGCCTGGACTACACCTACGACCAGAAGCACAGGCCGAAGGCCGCCGACACCCTGGTGATCTCGGACGCCAACTCGAACTACCGCGGCTCCGACATCCGCGGCCGTCTGGTGGAGCCCGAGGGGCCGCGGGCGCCGCTCGCACCGGGCCTGGCCAAGTACCCGGCGCCGGGCGACATGGTCGTCTCCCCGGCGCTGAAGCGGCTGCTCGACTCCGCCGACGGGAAGCTGCTGCGCGACCGGCTGCCGTACCGGGTGGTCGGGACCATCGGCGAGCCCGGGCTCATCGGCTCGCACGAACTCGCCTACTACGCCGGCGCGAAGAACCTGGCACCGCGCATCAACGGCTGGCAGACGGCCCGGATCAGCGCGTTCGGGAATCCGCATCCGAGCCCGCCCGACAAGACGGACCCGGTGCTGATCCTGCTGGTGCTGGTCGTCTTCGTGGTGCTGCTGATGCCGGTCGCCGTGTTCATCGCCGCGGCCGTACGGTTCGGCGGCGAGCGGCGCGACCGCAGGCTGGCCGCGCTGCGGCTGGTCGGCTCCGACAGCCGGATGACCCGGCGGATCGCCGCGGGCGAGGCGCTCGCGGGGTCCATGGTCGGGCTGGTCTTCGGCACCGTCTTCTTCCTGCTGGGCCGCCATCTCGCGGGTTCGGTCGAGATCCTGGACATCAGCGTGTTCCCCAGCTATCTCAACCCGTCGCCCGCGCTGGCCCTGCTGGTCGCCGTGATCGTCCCGGCGGCGGCGGTGCTGGTCACCCTGTTCGCGATGCGCGGGGTGGTCATCGAGCCGCTGGGCGTGGTCCGCACGGCCAAGCCCTCGCGGCGCCGGCTGTGGTGGCGGCTGCTGCTGCCGCTGGGCGGCCTCGCGATGCTCGCCCCGATGATCGGCCAGGGCCGGTCGAACGGCGAGTTCAACCAGTACCTGGTCATCGGCGGCGTCCTGCTGCTGCTCGTCGGCGTGACCGCGCTGCTGCCCTGGGTCGTCGAGGCCGTGGTCGCCCGGCTCGGCGCGGGCAACGTCTCCTGGCAACTGGCGGTACGGCGACTGCAGTTGAACAGCGGTTCGGCAGCCCGCATGGTGAACGGCATCGCGGTCGCGGTGGCCGGGGCGGTCGCCCTGCAGATGCTGTTCGCGGGCGTCGCGGGCGACTACACCAAGGTCACCGGCCAGAACGTCCAGCGGACGCAGATGCAGGTCCAGATGGCGCGGGGCAGCTCCTTCCTCTCGGCCACCGACAAGTTCGCCGCCACCAAGGGCGTACGCAAGGCCACCGCGCTCGGCGGTCTCTCGGTGGGCGACCGGAGCTGGAACGGCGAGAACGGGCCGAACACCTCGACGAGCGTGACCGTCGGCGACTGCGCCGCGCTGCGCGAGGTGGCGCGGCTGACCTCCTGCCACGACGGGGACGTCTTCGTGGCCCGGGGCGGGGACAAGGGGATGGACTCCGAAGTGGCCAAGCTCGCCGAGCCGGGCCGCAAGCTCTACTTCGACACGGGCAACGGCTTCTACAAGGGCCGGGACTTCGTCTGGTCCGTGCCGAGCGGCCTGCAGCAGGTCCGCGCGACCAAGGGCCCGAACGACAACACGGACAGCGGCTTCCTGATGACCCCGGCCGCCGTGCCGCACCGGATGACCGGGCTGGTCAGCGGTCAGGTGTACCTGTCGCTCGACGAGTCGGTGCCGGACGTGCACGAGTACGTCCGCAACACGGCGGCCCGGATCGACCCGCTGGCGGACACGATCGTGTGGGCCTCCACCGAGCAGTCCACGAAGTTCACCTCCATCAGGACCGGCCTGCTCGTCGGCGCCACCTGCGTGCTGGCGCTGATCGGCGCGAGCCTGCTGGTGTCCCAGCTTGAGCAGCTGCGCGAGCGCAGGACGCTGCTGTCGGCGCTGATCGCGTTCGGCACCCGGCGGCGCACCCTGGGCCTGTCGGTGCTGTGGCAGACGACGATCCCGATCGCGCTCGGCCTGCTGCTCGCCTCGGCCGTGGGCCTGACGCTGGGCGCGGTGCTGCTGAAGATGGTGGGCGCGACGGTGGGCGTCGACTGGGCGAGCGTCCTGACGATGACCGGCATCGGCGCGACGGTCGTCCTCGTGGTCACCCTGCTCAGCCTGCCGCCGCTGTGGCGGCTGATGCGCCCGGACGGCCTGCGCACCGAGTAGCAGGCCCACCGCATGGGCCCTTCCCCGCCGGGAGGGGCCCATGTCCGGTTCCTCACAGGCTGTGTTCGCGCACCACCCTGCGCGCCTGGGCCAGCAGCATGCCGACGTTCACCGACTTACGGCAGACGACTACCGCGACGACGTCCTGCTGCTCGTTCATCCTGACGAACAGGTGGGTGAGGTTGTCGCTGTTGACGAGGATCTCCTGGAAGAAGTGGGTGTCGTCGGTGGTCCCGCGGCGCTCCTTGAAGATGTCCTCGATCATCACGACCGTGCGCCCCTGGAACAGGTCGAGGGTGGCCCCGGCCAGCAGGTCCAGGACCTCGGGCGGGTGGTTGTCCACGGTCTCGTACGACAACAGCATGCCGGTGGACATGTCGACCACGCCGGCCGCCACGCAGTCCGGCGCGTTCGAGCGGAGCGACTTGACCAGGCTCATCACCTGGTCGGAGAATCCCGGGGTCATACGCTTCGTCGCCATCCCTTCACACTCCTTCGGTGGTCTTCTCGGTCAGGATCGAGCCGATGCGGTCGAGGGCCGGCCGGGTCGCCCGGTGCAGGCTCTCCAGGTCGAGTCCCTCGTCACCGAGCACGACCATCAACGCCGTGTCGCCGACGGCGTAGAACGCGGCACATCCGTGGCTGCCATAGGCCACCGTCTGCCGCAGCACCCCGCGCGAGGTGGCCTGGGTGGTACGGCGGGCGAGGCCGAGGCCGGCCGCGGCGAGGGCCGCGAGGCCCTCCGGGTCTATCGACTCGGCGGTGTCGGCCGCGATGAGCAATCCGTCGGCGGCCGCGACGGCTGTGTCGGTGATGCCTGTCACCTGTTCCCGAAGCCCGCGCATCTCCAGCGCCAGCGCTTCACGATTCATCTGGTGGAACTCCCTTGTTCTTCGGTCGGGTCCGGCCGTCGCGGCGGGCCGTCCGCCCCTCTACTCGGCGGTTGTGTGCCGCAGCCGGAAGAACCCTTTCCAGCTCGTCCCGTTCCGGGGCGGGGCGAGGGCTTCGGTGATGCCACTGGCGCCGGGCTCACGGCGCGGCAGGACGGTGGGCACGGGGGGTGGCTCGGGCGGTGGGTCGCGGTGCCGCACGGCCCGTACCTGCGGGGGCAGCCGGACGGGGATCTCCGCGGGCGCGCCGGCGCACTCCAGAAACCCCTCGGCGAGCATCCGCGCGACCTCCACCGTGACGGTGTAGACACCCCGGCCGACGCAGAAGGCGAGGTCACGCGCGGTGCGGCGGCCGTCGGCGCGGGCGAGCAGATCCTGTTGGAGCCCGCTCAGCGGGCGGCCCGTCGGTGCGGCGGGCAGCGGGCGTTCCCGGTCGGGTCCCACCGGGTACGGCAGGGTGGCGAGGGCGGCCAGTTTGCGGGCCGCGTCCTGCACCAGCCGGGCCGGTGTCTCGCCGACGGTGACGGGGGCGTGCGGTTCGGTGCCGACGATGCGTTCGCAGCCGTCCACCCGGCCCGCGACGACGGCGAAGGCGGCGTCGTGGAGCGCCATCACGCACACCACCCTGAGCTGAGCGGCTCCGGCGTAGCCGCGGGCGACCAGCGCCGCGGCCGGCCAGCGCGCTCCGTCGGACTCCCGTACCAGCTCGGCCCACCGCTCGGCGTCGATGCGGTCGGTGCGCAGCAGCAGCACTTCCGGGCCGGGGGCACCGGGACTCTCGGCCGCCACCACGAGTCCGTCCCGCAGATGGAAGGTGCCGCCGGGCCGGCCGGACACCCGCAGCTCTCCGGTGAACCGTGCGTGCCCGCAGGCCGTGAGGGCGTGCGCCAGCCGGTCGTAGCCGACACGGCCCAGGGCGTCCCGAACGTCCGACATCACTCCCCTTGGCTCTTCGCACACACGCGTGACGCGTCGCACTGAGGGGGTATGTGTATCAGTTCGTAGGCATATTTCAGTCAGGCCTTTCCGACCTGCCCCGAGCTGGCGGAAGTTGACGGTTGGTGCCGTCCAACTCGCTTTACCGGAGGCTCATTTGATCGATTCCGGTGCGCGGGCGCCCGCCCCTCAGACGCCGCCGTCCCACACCCGGACGGGCAGCGGCCCCAGGGCCTCGCGCAGGGCGGTCGCCAGCTCCTCGTACTCCGCGCCGCGGGCCGCGCCGGTGCGCATGGCGAGGGCGATACGACGGCTCGGGGCGGGCTCCGCGAAGGAGCCGGTGAGCAGCCGGCTGCTGCGGGTGGTCTCCACCTTGAGGGCGGTGCGCGGAAGCAGCGTGCAGCCGAGGCCGCCCGCCACGAGCTGGACCAGGGTGGAGAGCCCGGCGGCCGTGGTGGTGACCGGCGCATCCTTCCGCCCCGCCTCCCGGCAGATGTCCAGCGCCTGGTCGCGCAGACAGTGCCCCTCGTCCAGGAGCAGCAGGTTGAGCTCCTTCAGGGCCTCGCGCGCAATTCCCTCGCGGCCGCCCAGCCAGTGGTCCAGCGGAGTGACGAGCACGAAGTCCTCGTCGAACAGCGGGAGTTCCACGACCCCGGGCACACCGAGCGGGACGGCCAGCAACAGCAGGTCGAGCCGGCCGGTGTTGAGGCCGTCGATGAGGTTCGCGGTCTGCTCCTCGTGCACCTGGAGGTCGAGCTGCGGGTACCGCTCGTGCACCAGCCGCAGCACGGTGGGCAGCAGGTACGGCGCGACGGTCGGGATCACCCCGAGCCGCAGCACCCCGGTGAACGGGGCCCGGACCGCTTCGGCCTCCTCCAGCAGTGCCCCGACCTCGTCCAGCACCGCCTTCGCCCGTACGGCCAGCCGCTCACCGGCGGGCGAGAGCAGCACCTTGCGGGTCGTACGCTCGAGGAGGGTCACGCCCAGGGTCTCCTCCAGCGCCGAGACCGCGCCGGACAGGGCGGGCTGGCTCATCCCGATGGCGGCCGCCGCGTCCCGGAAGTGCAGATGCTCGGCCACGGCGGCGAAGGCACGCAGCTGTGCGAGGCTCGGCTGCCTCCGTTTGCCGTTACTGATGGTCACTGATAGCCACCTCCGATCAACAAGACCGAGTGTAGCTATTTCACTAATCAATGCACCCTGTGCCACCATCGACGGCGTCCAACCCATACGAGAAAACGCCCTCAAAAGGGGCTTTTCTTCGCTGCAAGGAGAGCTAGTGCTCACTGTCGGTGACAAGTTCCCCGAGTTCGAACTGACCGCCTGCGTCTCGCTGGAGAAGGGCAAGGAGTTCGACACGATCAACCACAAGACCTACGAGGGCAAGTGGAAGATCGTTTTCGCCTGGCCCAAGGACTTCACCTTCGTGTGCCCGACCGAGATCGCCGCGTTCGGCAAGCTGAACGACGAGTTCGCCGACCGTGACGCCCAGGTCCTCGGCTTCTCCGGTGACTCCGAGTTCGTCCACCACGCCTGGCGCAAGGACCACGACGACCTGCGCGACCTGCCGTTCCCGATGATGGCCGACTCCAAGCACGAGCTGATGCGCGACCTCGGCATCGAGGGCGAGGACGGCTTCGCCAAGCGTGCCGTCTTCATCGTCGACCAGAACAACGAGATCCAGTTCTCCATGGTGACCGCCGGCTCCGTCGGCCGTAACCCCAAGGAGGTCCTGCGGGTCCTGGACGCCCTGCAGACCGACGAGCTGTGCCCCTGCAACTGGAGCAAGGGCGACGAGACCCTGGACCCGGTCGCGCTGCTGGCCGGTGAGTGACCCATGTCGCTCGACTCGCTGAAGTCCCGCGTCCCGGACTACGCCAAGGACCTGAAGCTCAACCTGGGCTCGGTCATCGGCAACTCCGACCTGCCCGCACAGCAGCTGTGGGGCACGGTGCTGGCGACCGCCATCGCCTCCCGTTCCCCCATCGTCCTGCGTGAGCTGGAGCCCGAGGCGAAGGCGAACCTCACGCCGGAGGCGTACACCGCGGCCAAGTCCGCGGCCGCGATCATGGCGATGAACAACGTCTTCTACCGGACGCGTCACCTGCTGTCCGACCACGAGTACGGCACGCTGCGCGCGGGCCTGCGGATGAACGTCATCGGCAACCCGGGCGTGGAGAAGGTCGACTTCGAGCTGTGGTCGTTCGCGGTCTCCGCGATCAACGGCTGCGGGCTGTGCCTGGACTCGCACGAGCAGGTGCTGCGCAAGGCCGGGGTCGACCGTGAGGTCGTCCAGGAGGCGTTCAAGATCGCCTCTGTGATCCAGGCGGTCGGTGTCACGCTGGACGCGGAGGCGCTGCTCGCTGAGTAGGCCGTCGTGCCGGGGCCTCGCTCACTCCTTGTGGGCGAGGCCCTCGGTGTTTCCCAGGGCGTCCCCGGGGGCTGTGCCCCCAGACCCCACGTCGGCCCGAACGGCCTCGTCCTCGAACGCCGGACGTGCTGACTGAAGCTGAGCCTCCTGCGAGTACTGCCGCAGATAACCCACCACCGTGTTCGTCACCGCGACCAGCGGTACGGCCACCACCGCACCGCCGATGCCCGCCACCATGCCGCCGGTCGCCACCGTGAGGACCACCGCGAGCGGGTGGACACGGACCGCGCGGCCCAGGATGAACGGCTGCAGGACGTGGCCCTCGATCTGCTGGACGGCGAGGACCACGGCGAGGGTCATGACGGCCGCGAAGACGCCCTGCGTCACCAGCGCCACGATCACCGCCAGCGCGCCGGAGGCGACCGCGCCCACGAGCGGGATGAACGAGAACAGGAAGATGAAGACGGCCAGCGGGACCGCCATCGGCACGTTCAGGAAGTAGATGCCGATGCCGATGAAGATGGCGTCGATGAGGGCGACCAGGACCGTGCCGCGGACGTAGGCCGTGAGGGTGCGCCAGGCACGCGGGCCGGCACCGGCCACGCCCGGGCGGGCGGCGGCGGGCACCAGCTTGAGGAACCACTGCCAGATGCGCTCGCCGTCGTAGAGCAGGAACAGCGTCGAGAAGAACACCAGCAGGATGCCGGTCAGGGCCTCGACGATGACCTGGACGCCCTCCAGGCCGGCCGAGGTGATCTGGTCGGCGTTGGCGCCGATCGCCTCGCGGAGGTTCTTGGCGATCTGGTTGATCTGCTTGTCGGTGACGTGGAACGGGCTCTTCAGCAGCCAGTTGCGCAGATCGTCGATGCCGCTCTGGATCTGGGTGGAGAGCGTGTCGATGTTCTCCATGACCTGCCAGGTCACGAACCAGCCCATCAGGCCCATGATGACGAAGCCGAGGATGGCGGTCATCGCGGTGGCCGGACCGCGCGGCACCCCGCGGCGCCTGAGCCGGGCAACCGTCGGCTGGAGCAGGGCGGTGATCAGCAGGGCGATGACGAAGGCGAAGACCACCAGTTGTACGGCGCTGATGACCCGCATGAGGACCCACACCGTGCCGGCGAGGACCAGCAGCCGCCAGCCGGCCTCGGCCGCGACGCGCACACCCCAGGGCACCGCCTCGGCGGGGTCGGGGCGGGGGCCGGACGGGACGGGGGGCCGGGGCGCCGGCACCACCGGGTCGGCGGGCCGCTCGGCGCGTGCGGGTTCGGGGACGGTGTCCTTCTCCACCTCGGCGCGGCGCTCGTCCAGCCGCTCGCTCATCTCGGTCAGCCCGGCACCGAGCCGGCCGAGCCACCCTGGCACTCGCGACATGATCCGTCCTCTTCCCCCGCGTCCCCGGGTGTCCGCCACCACTCCCCCCTGGAGTCGATCGAGTACGACCGTACAGGGCGAAAGCCCCTCCCCCTAGGACGGGGAGGGGCTGCGCAGGGTTGAGCGAGAACCGGGTGGCCTAGTACCAGTGGTTGGCCTGCCAGAACGACCAGGCCTCACAGGGGCTGCCGTACCGGCTGTTCATGTAGTTGAGGCCCCACTTGATCTGGGTGGCCGGGTTCGTCTGCCAGTCGGCACCGGCGGACGCGTACTTGCCGGCGGGCAGGGCCTGGAAGAGACCGTAGGCACCGGAGGAGGCGTTGGTCGCGTGGTAGTTCCAGCTGGACTCGTGGTCCACGATGTTGCTGAAGCACTGGAACTGGCCGCTCGCGACCATCTGACGCGCCATCGCCTGGATCTGCGCGACGGTGTAGTTGCTCTGGACGGGGAAGCTGGAGGAGTCGCGGGTCGACCGGGTGGTCGCCTTCTTCGCCTCCGCGCGGGCCTTGGCTTCCTTCTCCGCCTTCTCGGCGGCAGCCTTCTTGGCGACCGCGGTCTCGGCGGCGGCCTTGCGGGCGGCGGCCTCGGCGTCCTTCTTGGCGCTCGCGTCCGCGGCGATGGCCTGCGAGTCGGCCTGCTGCGTCAGGGACGCGGTCTGCACCTGGGCCTGCTGACCCGCGGGTATGTCCGCGAGGAGCGTGGTGTCGGCTGCCGTCGCCTCTGCGTCGTTGGGCTGCGCGGTGCTGCCCGAGGCAACGCCGACAACGCTTCCGACGGCGGTGACCGCGGTGGCCGATGCCACTGCGAATCCCCGGACCGAAATCCGGCTCACACGGTTTCCTTCCAGCATCGCCCGCTTCGGTGACCCTGGCGGACGCAATCGTGCCCCTTGGCACTGGCCTCCCAACTGCGGGGTCACGGGAGGCGCGGGCCCGGTGGGCAACTCCCGCGAAAGGAGTGCCACGTGATGCTCGGGCGGCATACGACGACTCTATGGAGTTGAAGTGGTGCTTCTGTGGTGCCGTACCGCTGGGGGTACAGGTGTGTCGTATGCGGGGCCTGACAGGAGTGAGACTCTGCCGTAACCCCACACCGGGTGGCAATTCCGAGTTGCGTGTGAAAGCTCACACCTCGTTTGCCCCTAGGGATTTCAGGAAACCCCCACACGCGAAGGCGCCGCCCGGCTAGGCTCTTCGCCTTTGCCGGACGGCGCCAACGGGTGTCGGGCGCAAGTCAGATGTACGTCAGACGCACATCAGATGTACATCAGATATGACCGTCCTCCAGCATTTCGGTCACAAGCGCCGCAATCTGGGACCTCTCGGAACGCGTGAGCGTGACGTGCGCGAAGAGGGGATGTCCCTTCAGCTTCTCCACGACGGCGACCACACCGTCGTAGCGGCCTACGCGCAGATTGTCCCGCTGTGCCACGTCGTGGGTCAGAACGACCCGCGAATTAGCGCCGATTCGGGACAGAACGGTCAGCAGGACGTTGCGTTCCAGCGACTGCGCCTCGTCGACGATCACGAACGCGTCATGCAGGGAGCGGCCCCGGATGTGGGTCAGGGGCAGGACCTCCAGCATCCCGCGCGCGGTGACCTCCTCGATGACGTCGCGGCTGGTGACCGCGGAGAGCGTGTCGAAGACGGCCTGCGCCCACGGGCTCATCTTCTCCGCCTCGCTGCCCGGCAGATAGCCCAGCTCCTGCCCGCCCACCGCGTACAGCGGCCGGAAGACCATCACCTTCTGGTGCTGACGGCGCTCCAGGACCGCCTCCAGACCCGCGCACAGCGCGAGCGCCGACTTGCCCGTGCCGGCCCGGCCGCCCATCGAGACGATGCCGACGTCCGGGTCGAGCAGCAGGTCGAGCGCGATGCGCTGCTCGGCGCTGCGGCCCTTGATGCCGAACGCCTCCCGGTCGCCGCGCACCAGACGGACGTTGCCCTCGGCGGAGATCCGGCCGAGCGCCTTGCCGCGCTCGGACTGGATGGTCAGGCCGGTGTGCACGGGGAGGTCGGAGACCTCCGGGACGTACACGTGCCCCTCCTCGAAGAGGATGTCCACCTGCTCGCCGGAGAGCGTCAGTTCGGACATACCGGTCCAGCCGGAGTTCTCCGTGATGGCGAGCTCGGCGCGGTACTCCTCGGCCAGCAGACCGACGGAGGAGGCCTTGATCCTGAGCGGCAGGTCCTTCGACACGACGGTGACGTCGTACCCCTCGGCCTGCAGGTTCCGGGCCACCGCGAGGATGCGGGAGTCGTTGTCCCCCAGGCGGTAGCCGGTGGGCAGCACGCTGGGGTCCGAGTGGTTGAGCTCGACACGGATCGTTCCGCCCAGCTCCCCGATCGGGATGGGGGCGTCGAGGCGACCATGCTTGACCCGGTAGTCGTCCAGCAGGCGGAGGGCCTGACGGGCGAAGTACCCGAGCTCGGGATGGTGCCTCTTGGCCTCCAGCTCCGTGACCACGACGATGGGGAGCACGACCTCGTGCTCGTCGAAGCGGGTCAGGGCGTTCGGGTCGGCCAGCAGGACGCTGGTGTCGAGAACATACGTGCGCCGGTCTGACTTGTGGCGCTTTGTGCTGGTCACCACGGAAGGACGTACCCCCTCGGATGAGGTCGGGGAGCGACGAAGTGGAAGCCGGGCCGGGAGGGAAGGAGCATTGCGACCGGTCCCTGGCCCCCGCGAACGGCGGGCCGGACACCGGACCTCCGCGGCTGCTTCCGCGCAGTGACCGCACGGTCGGGCTGGTGCAAAGGGCCTCCCGGGCGGACGGCCCCGTGCCGCCCGCTGAGATCCGACGCCCGTGGTTCGGGCGTCGACCTGCTTGGCTTATGCCCTCGAACATGCACCGCCATGCAAAAGCGGCCAACAGCGCGCCGGTGAACTCCTTGTTACTTGCGCCCCAACCGGGGTGAACCGAACACTCCGCCCCAGTGCTGACGGGCAGGGTGTTCGAGTCGGCTCAGCCGCCGTAACGGCGGTGACGTGCCGCGTAGTCGCGCAGCGCGCGCAGGAAGTCGACCTTGCGGAAGGCGGGCCAGAAGACTTCGCAGAAGTAGTACTCGGAATGCGCGGTCTGCCACAGCATGAATCCGGACAGCCGCTGCTCGCCGCTGGTGCGGATCACCAGGTCCGGGTCGGGCTGGGCTCCGGTGTAGAGATGACGGCCGATCATGTCGATGTCGACGGACTCGGCGAGGTCGTCCATCGACACGCCCTTGTCCCGGGCGTCGAGGAGCATGGAGCGCACGGCGTCGGCGATCTCCTGGCGGCCGCCGTAGCCGATGGCGACGTTGACCACTATCCCGTCGACGTGGGCGGTGTTCTCCTCGGCCTCCTTGAGGGTGCGCTGCATCCCGGACGGCAGCAGGTCGCGGGTGCCTACGTGGTGCACCCGCCAGCGGCCGTCGGCGGCGAGGGTGCGGACGACGTCCTCGATGATGCCGAGCAGGGGACCCAGCTCGTCCTGCGGGCGGTCGAAGTTGTCCGTGGACAGCAGCCACAGGGTGACGACCTCGACGTCGGTCTCGGTGCACCAGCCGAGGAACTCCTCGATCTTCTCGGCGCCGGCGCGGTGGCCGTGCACCGTGGTGGAGCCGGCGGCCTTCGCCCAGCGGCGGTTGCCGTCCATGATCACACCGATGTGCTTGGGCACCTGGTCGTGGTCCAGGTGGCCTTCCACCCGGCGTGCGTAGAGCCTGACGAGCAGGCTGCGCAGCGTGTCGCGCACGTTCACGGGACCCTCCGGGGGTTGGGCGGGTTCTGAGCGTACCCCTTGCTTTCGGCTTGGTTCGGGCTCGGGGTTTGGGGGTTCGAGGGCGTGGTTCGCGGGGTTCGTGCGGCCCGGTGGGGGCTCGTCGCGCGCAGGCGGCGGAGCCGTACACCGGCAGGCCCCTCACCCCTGGGCGGGGACGCCCGTCCCTCGTTCCGAAGTTCCGGGAGCGCCCCATGAAAAAACGGGCCGGTCCGTGGGGGGGAGACGGACCGGCCCGAGGGGGGGTTTCCACCATAACCCTTCGTAAGGGATGGTGGGTGCATCGGCGCGATACAACTACTCTCCGGAATCATCCGACGACGCCCCGATGCACGCGGAAGGATGGATTCCGGGGCATTTCATGGCCGATTCACAGCGGAATCCCAGGCGATCGGGGCTCATATGGAGAGATCGAGAGGTTTTGGGGCGCCTTGGGGATGGTTCGGCGAGTTGTCCGAGGGTCCCTCCGATGGGCTACCCGGGCAGCGAACGGTGACTTGACGGTTCCGGTACGCGTCCGGCCCGGCATCGCGGCACCGCACAGCCCCCTCCACTGCGCGGTGCCGCCCGCGCAGCTTTGCTCACGCGAATTACCTTGGTCTGAACTTACGTGACGGGTGGGACGGATGTGAACCGCCGCCGATAACGATGTGGGAACCGCGAGAGAACTGCGGGTGAACTGGGCAGAGAAATGCCCCGTTTCATCCGGTTCATCAGAGGGTCGGCTTCCGGACATCGAAGAGATGGCGGGAGCTGTGCGCCACGAACGGCCCCTCCTTCTCGATCCGCTCGTGCAGGGAGCGCAATTGGGGCTCGTACGCCTCGACGGTGAAGCCGGGGACCATCCAGACGACCTTGCGCAGGAAGTGCACGACGGCCGCGATGTCATGGAACTCCATCCGCAGCCGCTCCGCCCGCAGGTCCACGACCTCCAGCCCCGCCGCCCGGGTGTCCTTGCGCTCCCGCTCGGGATCACGGCCGCCGCGCACCTCGTCCGGCCGACGCCCGAGGAAGTACTCGACCAGCTCGAACACACTGCTGGGCCCGACATGCTGGGCGAAGTACGTACCGCCGGGCCGCAGCACCCGGGCGATCTCCGCCCAGTCCGGCCGCACCGGGTGCCGGCTGAGCACCAGGTCGAAGGCCGCGTCGGCGAACGGCAGCGGCGCGTCGTCCGGTGCGGCGACGACCACCACACCCCGCGGCCGCAGCAGAGCGGTGGCCTTGGCGACGTTCGGCGGCCAGCCCTCCGTGGCCGCGATCAGCACCGGCCCTGCCTCCCCCGCGCCGCCCAGGGCGAAGTCGAGCACCTCACCGCCCCCGGTCTGGATGTCCAGCGCCGCCTCGGCCAGGGCCAGCCGCTCCCCCGCCGAGCGTGCGTACCCCCAGGACGGCCGCGCCTCGGTGGCCCGCCCCTCGAACCACGAGAAGTCCCATCCCTCGGTCGGCACGGCAGCACCCTCGACGACCAGCTGTTCATAGGAGCGGTTCTCTGTCATGAACGCCATGGTCGCAGGGCGTGGTCCGTCGGGCCTGCTAATTTCCGCGCACATGACGACCTCTGCGACCGGCCACACCGCCGGTGAGAAGGACATCCTGCACGCGAGCCTGGACCGGCACCGGGACGCCGTGCTCTGGAAACTGGCCGGACTGGACGACGAACAGCTGCGCCGGTCGATGACACCGACCGGGACGACCCTGCTCGGCCTGGTCAAGCATCTGGCCTCGGTGGAGTACGGCTGGCTCGTGGAGACGTTCGGGCGTGAGGGAGAACCCCTGTGGTTCGACCCGTACAAGGACGAGGACATGAGCGTGGCCCCCGGCGAGACGACGGAGCAGATCGTCGCCTTCTACGGCCGCGCCCGCGCCGCCGCCGACCGCACGATCATCGAGCTGCCCCTGGACGCTGCGGGCCGCCCCGCCTGGCGCGACGTCTCCGTCTCGCTGCGCTGGACCCTCGTCCACATGATCGAGGAGACGGCCCGGCACGCGGGGCACATGGACATCCTGCGTGAGCTGATCGACGGGGCGACGGGCGACCACCGCCCGGTCACCGAGGACTAGGAACCGGGGGTGCCCCGACGCCCGTGACCGGCGTCGGGGCCGTCACCCGCGATCCTCGGGAGCCGGGCCGCCGAGCACCAGCAGAACGTGCTCGTCCTCACCGTGCCGGACCGTGCCGGCGCGTTCGAAGCCGTGCTTCTCCAGCAGACGGACGGAGGCGGTGTTCCCGGAGAACGGGTCGGCGTACAGGGGCCGTACCGGCTCCAGCTCCAGGAAGAGGCCGAGGGCGCGGGTGCCGACACCGCGGGCCCAGTACGGCCGCCCCAGCCAGTAGCCGATGTACCGCTGCCCGTCCTTCGTCCAGGAGACGACACTGCCGGCCGCCTCTCCGTCGACGGTGACCGTCTGCACCAGGCAGTCGGGGTCGCCGAGCACGCGCTCCCGCCAGTGCCTGAGGAAGGCGTCCCGCGGCCGGGGGGCGAACCTCGACCGCCGGACGGCTTCCGGGTCCTGCTCGTAGTCGTGGAAGACGTGGAGGTCGTCGTCCGTCACGTCCCGCAGACGCACATCGCCGTGTTCGTCGGTCATGCGCTGCAGTGTGGCAGCAGCCACTGACAACGCCCCGCGTCCCACCCGGCCTCCCCTACGGCACCAGGGGCCGGACCTCGTCCGCGACGAAGCGCACGAAGCCCTCCGGGTCGGGCTCGTCCCCCGTCGGCTGCAGGACGACGGTGTCGGCACCGGCCTCGGCCAGCCGCTGCACCGCCTTGGCCACGGCACCCGCGTCCCCCGCGATCCCGAGGTCGGGGACCGACTCCAGCCCCTCGGCTGCGAGTTCGGCGCGCAGCCGGGCCGCGGCGTCGGCCCCGGTCGCGGCCAGCAGATAGACGACGACCCGGTGCGGCTCGGTGCGCCCCGCCTCCCGGCGCCCCTCGTCGATGATCCGCCGTGCCTCCCGTACGCCCTCCGGCGAGGTGGAGGCGGTGAGCAGGGTGCCGTCGGCCCTGGCGCCGGAGAGGCGGAGCGTACGGACTCCGGTGGCGCCCGCCAGCACGTCGACCGGCTGCTCAGGCGGCCAGTCGAGGCCGACGTCGTCCAGCCGGACGTACCGTCCGCTCACGCTGAGCCGCTCCCCGCGCAACAGGGCGCGCAGCGCGTCGAGATGCTCCCCCAGCAGGGTGAGTGGCGAGGCGGCCCGCGCACCGACCTGCCCCATCCAGTCCTGCACACCGTGGCCCACGGTCAGGACGGCCCGGCCCGGGAACATGCGCTCCAGTGACGCGGCCTCCATGGCGGTGACGGCCACGTTCCTGAGCGGCACGGGCATCAGCCCGACACCCACCCGCACCCGCTCGGTCCAGGCGAGGGCGGCGGCGGCCGTGGAGATCCCGCCCTCCCGGAAACAGTCCTCCCACAACCAGAGTTCTTCGAGCCCCGTGGTGTCCGCGAGCCGGGCCACCGCGCGGAGCCGCTCGGGGGGAAGCTGGGGTCGGAATACGGCACCAATTCCAGTCATGGGGCTTTCCTAGCCATCGACCGGGGTCACGCAAACTCGATCACACGCGCGGCGGGTCACTGATGGGTGGTGACGGGTACGGTCGCCTCGACCGGGAGAGGGCGGAGGTGGCCGGGCATGGGTCGGCGCTGGCGGGACGGGCGGGGCAAGCTGGTCGTGCGGCGGACGGACGGAACCCCTCTCCCGCTCCCCCTGGAGATCGCGGCCTCGTACCGCGCCCGGACGAAGGGGCTGCTGGGCCGGGACTCGGTCGACGGGGTGATGCTGCTGTCGCCGGCCGGCGGGGTGCACACCTTCGGGATGCGGATGGCGATCGACGTCGCCTATCTCGATCGCCGGCTGCGGGTCATCGCCGTACGCACCATGAAGCCGGGCCGGCTCGGCAGGCCGAGGCTGCGGGCGCGGCATGTGCTGGAGGCGGAGGCCGGGGCGATGACCGGGTGGGGGCTGACGGTGGGGGCGGTGGTCGGCGTCGAGCCGGAGGACGGCGCGCCCTGACGGCCGGCCGTCGGCCCGGGGCCGTTGTCAGTGGGGCGGCATAGCATCCGGGCATGCGAGCATCTGGGACGTTCGAGGTTGCGGAGTTCACCCCGGCCGAGGTCGCCGGGCCGGTGGTCGGGACGGCGGTGCCCGTCGGGGTGGCCACGATGCGGAAACAGTACGAGGGTGAGGTCAGCGGGGTGTCGGCCACGCTGTTCACCGCCGCGTACGACCAGGCCACGGCCACCGGCACCTATGTCGCCATGGAGTCCTTCGAGGGATCCCTCCACGGCTCGGCCGGTTCCTTCAACTTCGCCCACTCGGCGACGACCCTGGGGGAAGGCCGCGAGTCCGAGTTCTTCGTGATCGTGCCGGGGAGCGGGACGGGGGCGCTGGCCGGGATCCGAGGGGCCGGCGGCATGGCGATCGACGCGGACGGCACCCATCGGATCTGGTTCGACTACGAGGTGGGCGAGTAGGCGGCTCACTGCTGCGTGCGCGGGAACGAGACCTCCACCCGCCGGTTCTTCTTCCGGCCCTCCTCCGTCGAGTTGTCGGCGATCGGGTACTGCTCGCCGTAGCCGCGTACGTCGAAGGTGATGCCGGGGCTGTTCAGGTCCTGGTCCAGGACCGCCTGCACGGCGTTGGCGCGCTGCTTGGACAGGATGTCGCCGTGGGCCGAGGAGCCGAGGTCGTCGGTGAAGCCGAAGACGCGGACCTGGCTCGCGTTCTGCTTCCTGATCTCCTCGGCGATCGTCGCGATCCGGGCCTTGGCCTCCCCGCCGAGCTTGGCGCTGTCCTTGCCGAACAGCACCTCGGCCTGGAGGGCGAACGTCACGTCCGCGTTGGTGTCCTCCCGCCGCTCGTCCCCGCTCTGGTCCTCCACGACCGACTTGATGTCCAGCACCTTGGGCTGAGCGAGGGTGGCGCCCTCGGGGAGCTTGAGGTCGGGGTCGGTGGGGTCGATCTTCACGGGGGCGGTGGCGGAGGGTTCGGTGACCGGGGGCTGACTCGGGTCCGTGTCATCGGCCTGGGCCGGAGTGGCGGCCAGGAGAAGGGTGGCGGTGAGGACGAGGGCGAGACGCGTGCTGGTCACTTCAGCCTCACCCGGAGATCTTGACGGTGGCGGAGGAGAAGGTGGGCAGTTGCAGGGTCACATCGGTGGTGTCCGCCGGCGGGGAGGGAAACTGCATGAAGACTTGCAGCGACTGCCCTCCCTTGAGCGAGCCCAGCCCGGTTGTGGTGAGCGGACGGCCCTCTGTGTCGCGCAGTACGTAGTAGCGCTTCTTGCCCTTGGAGTCGACGAGGGTGGCTCCGCCCAGCGACGGTCCGTTCTTGGTGATCTCTGTTTCGTTGCCGCTGAGGGCGGACGGGATGAGCAGCTCCTTGCCCCCGTCGTTCTTCATGGTGCCGTTCACCGTGATGAAGCCACCGGCATCACGTTGGACGGCAGTGATCTGGAGAAGCAGGCCGTCCGAGCCCTTCAGTTCGGCCAACGGACTGTCCGACTGCCCCTCTTGGGTACTCGGGTTCGCTCCGCCGGACGCGGAGGCGGACGCCGTGTGGTCCGGCTTCTTGGCGTCGTCGCCGCCACCACCGCAGCCGGCCACGCCGAGGGCCAGACCAGCCACGACAGTCAGCGCGACCATCCCCCTGGTGGCCTTCTCTGTGACCCGAATGCTCATGACTCTGCTTCCTTCTTTACGTCAGTCAGCCAGGTGGACGTCGAAAAGATCCTCGGGCCCCGGGAGGTCGGTGAGGTCGTCCGGATTCAGATCCCAGTCCCGGTCCTTGCAGGTGAGTTGCGGCAGCGCCTTGCCCCCCGCGCCCTCCCCGGGGAGTTCGAACGTGCAGAGGGGTTCGATCACGGCTCTGGCGGACGCGGTCGAGTGGAAGTTCTCGGACCCGGGAACGACGGATTCTCCGACGGACTCGTCGGCCGTGGCCGTGACCGTGAAGGTGAGCGGCTGCGGCGAGTCGCACTGTGCCCGGGCCTTGTTCTGCACCGCGAGTTGATCCGCGCGCCAGCACGACGGTTCGAGCGGCACCTCGCCGTGGAAGTCGCCCTTCCATTTGGTCGGGTCGAGAACGTCCTCCACCCATTTCGCCGCGAGCTGGTCGCGCCTGTTCTGCGCGGCGGCGAGCGCAGCAGCATCAGCAGCGGTCTGGGCACCACTCCGGTTGACCGCGGCCTGGCCGACGGCGAGGTAGGCCAACGCAAGAAAGAGCAGACCCGCCACCACCGTGATGTAGATGGGGAAGGCCTGCCCTGAGTCGCGGCGTGGAGGAATCAGCCGCCGGTGACTTCGGAAATCTTGTTCCTGATCGCATCGAAGATCGTCTGGCCGATGCTCGTACCCGTGATCGCCAACACGATCGCCACGACCACCGCGATGATGCCGAGGTACTCCACCGCGGTCTGCCCCTTGTCGCTGCGAGCGACTCGGGCCTGCAGATACGCGACGGTGGTGTTGAACCAGTTGCTCATGGTGGTCCCCTTCGGGCTCGCCTCCGATCCGGAAAACGTATGCGGGGACACAGCACCCGCGAGAGGGCCCTCGGACCCAACCCCGGACCCAATCCACCTCACGCCACCCCCAGCCACTTCGCGGCCGCCTGGGACCTGCTCGTGCTGTGGAGCTTGGCGAAGATGCGGTTGATGTGGTTCTTGACCGTCTTCTCGCTGATGAAGCAGGCCGCGGCGATCTGCTGGTTGGTCATGCCGGACGCGATGAGGTCCATGATCTCCGCCTCCCTGGCACTCAGTTGGAACCGCGACCTAAACGACTGTCCCACATCGGATTGCATGTGCGAAAGCTCTTGAGGTGGAATCCCGCCGAGAAGAGTTGAGAGTTGGGGTTCCGCGTGTGCAGGTGCACTTGCCTGAAGATGCATCAGTAACGCCTTCGCCGCTCCCGGTGTCACATGCGGCCGCCCCTCCCGCACATCCCGTACCGCCCTCACCAGCTGCTCCGCCGTGAACTCCCCGTGCACCAGATATCCCCCCGCCCCCAGCCGCATGGCCTCCTGCACGGTGTCCGTCTCGTGGCTGTAGGTGAGCATCATGACCGGAGCCAGCCTGACCAGGTGGGGCAACGCCGAGATTCCGTCGACGCCGGGCATGCGGACGTCGAGGAGGATCACGTCGGGGCGGTGCCGCAGTGCCGCCTCGTACGCCTCGCGGCCGTCCGCCGCCTCCGCAACCACCGTGGTGTCCTCGCGGCCGGAGAGAAGGGCCGTGAGACCGGCGCGGATCACGGGGTTGTCGTCGGCCACCACGAGGCGCAGGGGTGCCGTGATGGTGGGTGCCGGGAAGGAGTCCGGGCCCGGCGGGTTCAGGTGCTGCATCGGGTGCCTCCTCTCAGGTTTCCCGGGACGAAAGATCGACGGTGAGGGCGCTCAGCGGCAGTTCCACCCGGACCTCGGTGCCCCGCTCGTGCTCCCCTCGCCCGACACGGATCCGGGCCCCTGCCGAGGCCGCGCGCTCGACCATGCCCAGCAGGCCGAAGTGGCCGGAGCGGCGGAGCTGTTCGAGGGTGGTGCCGGGGGGCAGGCCGCTCCCGTCGTCGTGGATCGCCAGGCGGAGCAGGTCACCGTCGATCCCCACGGTGAGGTCCACCCGGGTCGCCGAGGCGTGGCGGTGGGTGTTCTCCAGCGCCTCCGTGGCGATGGCGAGGAGATGGCGGGCGAAGGGCGGGGGCACGGGCGGAACGGGGATGCCGTTCAGCGGCCGGCAGGACGCCGGTATGCCCGTACGGGAGGTGAAGTCGGCTGTGCGTGCGCTCAGTTCCGTCCGCAGGTCCGCCGGCCTCGCCGCAGCCGTCTCGTCCCGGCGCAGGTCCTCCAGCAGTTCCCGCGACTCCGCGGCCGCCCGGCGTGCCGAGCGGGCCACCAGTTCGGCCTGCTGCCGGATGCGGGCCGGGTCGGGGGCGTCGGCGGACGCCGTCGTCGCCAGGCCGTCGGCCGCCAGGGCCACGCCGTACAGGGTCTTGGCCACCGAGTCGTGCATCTCGCGGGCCAGCCGGGCCCGTTCCGCGTGCACCGCCTCCGTCGCCGCCAGGCGGGCCTGGACCGCCGTGAGGGCCTGGGTGGCCGCGCCGAAGCGGAGCATCAGGTTGCGCAGGGTCGACCCCATCGCACCGGCGATGACGCACAGGCCGGGCAGGAGGAGCGACTCGGCCACGGCTGTCCGGCCGTCGGACTTCAGGGTCGCGTGGACCAGGAGCAGGATCAGCGACTGCAGGGAGGCGAAGCAGGCCGCGCCCCGCCAGCCGTAGACCAGGCCCGCCAGCAGCGGGGTGCACACGCTGACGTAGGCGAGGGTGGTGTCCGGGCCCGCCGAGATCAGGAGAAGGGACCCGAAGAGGGTGTCGGCCGCGAGCAGGCTGGGGTGGCGCAGGAGCAGGGGGCCGAAGCGCTCCCAGTCGCGGAAGAGGACGTACGACACCATGAAGGTGACGACCACCGCCGCTCCGACCAGGCGGACGCCCAGGCCCGGGGCCGCGTTGAGGAGGGCCGCGGGGGCGGCCACGACGATCATCGCCAGCCGGAAGCCGAAGACCTGGCGGCACATCGCCTGCAGGGCCCGGATCTGGATCTTCTCGGAGGGTTCGGGGACCGGAGCCTCCCCCCGGGACGCGCCGGACATCCGCACCATCCTGAACGGCCGGGACAGCTGGGACACCCGGGGCGGCACCGACGGCTGTTCCGGGCGGCGGCGCTCGAACCACGCCCGCCATCCCCTCCCCGGCCCCCTGAGGGCCGGGGACCTGCCCGGCCGCTCCGTCGCTCCCATCGTCGTCACCCGCCGCTCACCTCCCGGTGAGCGAGCCGAAGTCCACGCCGGAGCCCAGCAGCAGGCCCGCACCCAGCAGGAGCATCGTCGCCGGGACCATGAACGTGGTGATCATCAGCGTGGCCTTGGGGACCGCGCGGGCGGCCTTGCGGCGGGCGTTCTGGGCGTCCGTGCGGCGCATGTCCTTGGCGAGGGAGACGAGCGTGTCGACGATCGGGGCGCCGAGTTCCTCGCCCTGCTGGAGCGCGGTGACGAACATGGCCACCTGTTCCGAGTCGTTGCGGCGGCGCAGTTCCGCGAAGGCCTGGCGGCGGCTCATGCCGAGGTCCATCTGGCGCAGCGTGATGCGGAGTTCGTCCGCCCACGGGCCCTCGTAGCGCGAAGCCACCCGGTCCAGGGCCTGGCGGAAGCCCAGTCCGGCGCTGACCACCACCGCCAGCACGTCCAGGAAGTCCGGCAGCGTCCGTTCGATCACGTCCTTGCGGACGCGGATCGCGGACCAGATGCCGACCTCCGTCCAGAACGCGCCGAAGAGCAGCAGCAGGAGGGCCACGAACCACTGTCCCCGCAGCAGGAACACCAGGAAGCCGAGTCCGCCGAGGGCGCCGTACACCGCGCGACGGGCGGCGTAGCGGTCGATGGTCAGGCCGCCGGGGTTGCCCGCGAGGTCGATCCTGCGGCGGTACTTGGCGACCAGCCGGGGGCCCATCAGGCGCAGTACCGCGGGGGCGTAGCGCATGCCCATGCGGTCGATGACGGAGCCCACCGCGCCGGTGCGGGTGGCGCCGACCTCCAGGGCGAGCGCCAGGTCACCGGGGAGTTGGGCGTCCGCGCGGTACATCCGGATGCCGGCGAAGACGCCCCAGACGCCGAGTCCCATGAGGAGTGCGTACAGGAATCCCATCAGGTCAGGCCCCTCACACGTCGATCCGGCTCAGGCGGCGGATGAGGACGAAGCCGACGGCGTACATCGCGAAGGCGATGATGACGCAGGCCTGGCCGACCGGCGAGCCGGTCATCCGCTCCAGGGCGCCGTCCTTGACCCCGTTCATCAGGAACAGGGCGCCGACGCCGAGGACGGGGACGGCGTACGACGTCATGGTCACCTGGGAGAGCTGGGTGCGGATCTCGCGCCGGGTCTCCTTGCGTTCCTCCAGCGTCTCGGTCAGGTTCCGCAGTGCGGAGACCACCTGGCCGCCCGCGCGGTTGGAGAGGACCAGCGTCGTCACGAGGACGACCAGCTCCCGGGAGGGAAGGCGTTCGGCCAGTTCGCCGAGGGCGTCGTCCAGGGAGAGACCGATCGCCAACTGGCTGGCGACCTTGCCCAGTTCCTCGCCCGCCGGTGCCTCCAGCTCCTCGGCGGCCATGCCGATCGCGGTCCGCAGGGCGAGGCCGGCCTGGGTGGCGTTGGCCAGGATGCGGGCCAGTTCGGGGAGTTGGTTGATGAAGCGCTCGATGCGTTTCTGCCGTTGCCAGTTGAGGAACTGGACCGCCGCCCAGAGGCCGAGCAGTCCGGCGAGCGGGCCGAAGAAGGGGGCCAGGGAGGCCTGGCCGATCAGCCAGAGCGCGGCGACCGCGGCGAGCATGTAGGCGAAGAACTCACCCGGGGTGACGTCCAGGCCGGTGGCCGCCAGCCGCAGCTCCAGCTTCCGGCCCAGTGCCGTACGGCGCAGCCGGCGGTCGAGGTTGCGGAAGCGGCGCCTGCGGCCGGTCCCCGGTGCCCGGCCGGTGGACGACAACCGCTGCACCAGCTCGGCGCGCTGGGCCCGGCCGGCCGCGTAGGTGTGCACTCCGACGACGGCCAGGACGCACGTCAGCAGGGCGACACCGGTGGTGAGCTGGACGAGGGTGTGGAGTTCCATGGTCCTACCTGGCTTCTCGGGTGGCGAGCTGGTCCGCGGAGTGGGCCACACCGAAGGCCTGCGGGATGGGCTGGCCCGCCATGAAGAGCCGGTCGGCGGTACGGCGTGGCAGCGGGAAGTACTCGAAGGCGCCGTACACCCGGCCGTCCGGCGTCATGGGCCGGGCGTGGAAGCGGGCCACGGACGCCAGCCGGTACGGCTCGCCGCCGTGGCTGTCGAGCAGGGCGATCTCGGTGATGCGGCGGGCGCCGTCGGCGAACCGGGTGAGCTGGACGAGGACGTCGACGGCGCTGTTGATCTGGTCGTGCAGGGCCACGAAGGGCACCTCGACGTCGGACATGGAGGCGAGGGTCTGCAGCCGGGTGAGCGCGTCCTCGGCGCTGTTGGCGTGGACCGTGGCGAGGGAGCCGTCGTGGCCCGTGGACATCGCCTGGAGCATGTCGAGGGACTCACCGCCGCGGACCTCGCCGACGACGATCCGGTCGGGCCGCATGCGCAGCGAGTTGCGGACCAGGTCGCGGATGGTGACCTGGCCCTTGCCCTCGACGTTCGGCGGCCGTGACTCCAGCCGGACCACATGGGTCTGCTGGAGCTGGAGTTCGGCCGAGTCCTCGATGGTGATGATGCGCTCGTGCGCCGGGATCAGCCCGGAGAGGGCGTTGAGCAGGGTCGTCTTGCCGGTGCCGGTCGCCCCGGAGACGATGATGTTGAACTTCGCCTGCACCAGCCCCGCCAGCAGGTACACCATGTGCTCGTCGAGCGAGCCGAAGCCGATCAGTTCCTGCAGGGTGAAGGAGCGCGGGAAGCGGCGGATGGTGAGGGTGGGGCCGGTCAGCGACAGCGGCGGGATGATGACGTTGACCCGCTCGCCGGAGGGGAGCCGGGCGTCCACCATGGGGTTCGACTCGTCGACCCGGCGGTTGACCGTGGACACGATCCGCTCGATGGTCTGCATCAGCTGGTCCGCGGAGGCGAAGCGGATCGGCAGCTGCTCGACCCGGCCGCCGCGCTCCACGAAGACCGCGTCCGGTCCGTTCACCATGATCTCGGTGACCGACGCGTCCTCCAGCAGCGGCTCCAGGATGCCGAGGCCGAGCGCCTCGTCCACCACCCGGCGGATCAGCTGGGAGCGTTCGGCCGTCGACAGCACTGGGCCCTCGCGGCTGATGATGTGCCCGAGCACCCGCTCCAGCCGCGCCCTGCGCTCGGCGGCGGCCAGCGAGCTCATCTCGGCGAGATCGATCTCCTCCAGCAGCTTGGCCCGGTAGGAGGCGACCAGATGCCCGTCCTCGCCCCGGCTGCCGTGCTCCTCGGGGGAGTTGATGCGTGCCCGCAGACTCATGGGTCGGCAACTCCTCGTTCAGTGGTCGAGCGGCATGGTGGCGGTCCGGTGGGCGTCGCCGAAGTCCCAGACGACCCGGGGGATGTGGACGGTGGCGGTGACGGTGACCGAGCCGCCCCCTTCGGCGGCCGAGCAGCGCACCGTGATCCCGGCGCTGACCGCCTCCGCACACGCCTGCTGCGCGTCCTGCCGCAGCGACGCGGCACGTGCCCCCGCCCGGGCCGCCGTACCGGCCTGCTCGGCGGCGTAGGCGACGGCCCCGATCTGGATGCCGGCCAGGCCGACGATCAGCAGGACCGGGACGAAGCCGAGGTACTCGATGGCGACCTGTCCCGCGTCGCGGCGGCGACGGCGCGGCTTCCCGGATACCGCAGGCATCTCAGCGCTTCACCTCCTCCACGGCACCGGCGTGTCCGTGCACCGTGACGGGGAAGTCGATCGAGCCGGGGAAGAGGACGGGGACCTTCAGCGCCACGTCGGCGGTCACGTATCCGGTCCCCCCGCACTGCTCCACCCTGGCACCCCCTCGCCACGCCCCCGACAGATCCTTCAGCGCGGCCTGCTCGCACGCGCCGAACCGCTCGCCCCGAGGAGCCGCCGTCCCCGCCCGTACGCCCTCGTCCGCAGCATTCCCCGCGAGCGTGTACGCGTACCCCACGAGCACGCACTGCCACATGAGCACCAGCGTCAGGATGATCAGCGGCGTCATCCCGAGGAGCTCGATGCTGACCTGTCCCCGGTCCCCTCCCGGCCGTCTGCGCAACGCTCACTCCTTCCGCCGCCGGAAGCCGACCGCCCCCCGGCCGCTCCCGCGATGGGACGCCTCGGGTGCCTTCGCCAGGCCCAGCTCGCCGGCGAGGGCCCACAGGGCCTGTTTCACCGTGCTCCTGCCGTCGAGCTCGTGCAGGCGCCCCGCGTCCACAACCCCCTGCAGCTCCTTGAAGTTGGCGGGTACGGCGGTACGCGCCACCGCCGTACCGGTGATCCGCTGCACCAGCGCGGGCTGGATCTCCGTGCTCCGGGTGTGCCGGTTGACGACGACCGTCGTCTCCTCGGCCTTGCGGATCTGCAGCCGGTCCCACATGCGCACGGTCCGCTTGGCGGCGCGTACGGCGACCACGTCCGGGGTGGTCACCAGCAGGGCGGTGTCGGCCGACTCCACCGCGGCCGCGTTCGCCGCGCCGAGCTGGGCCCCGCAGTCCACCACGACGACCTCGTAGCGGGAGCGCAGGGCGCTCACGATCTGGCGGGCGGCCCGGTCGGTGACCTCCTCGCCGCGTTCGCCCTCGCCGGGGGCGAGGAGCAGGGCGAGGCCGGTGTCGTGGCGGAAGACGGCGTCGGCGAGGACGCGCGGGGAGATGTCGCTGATGGCGGCGAGGTCGACGACCGAGCGGCGGAACTGGACGTCCAGGTAGGAGGCGATGTCACCGGTCTGCAGGTCGAGGTCGACCAGGGCGGTGGACCGGCCGGAGGCCTGGGCGGCGAGCGCGAGCTGGATCGCGGCCAGGGTCGCGCCGACGCCTCCCTTGGCGCCGCTGACCGTGACGACCGTACCGCCGGCCCCGCCGAACACGTCGGAGCCGCGGCCGAGATGGCGGCGTACGCCGGTGGACCACTGGGCGACGGCCTGGACGCGGCTGGCGAGTTCCTCGTACGACAGCGGGAGCGCGACCAGGCCGCGGGCGCCGGAGTCCATGGCGGCGGCGAACAGGCCGGGGCTCGCGTCGGTGCTGACGAGGATGACGCCGACGGCCGGGAAGCGCAGGGCGACCTCGCGGATCAGCTCCAGCGCCGGGACGGGGCCGATGCGTTCGTGTACCACGACGACCTCGGGCAGTTCGTCCACCGACTCGGCGGCGAAGCGGGCGAGGGTGTCGACCAGCTGGGTGGAGTCACCGACGGGCGGCTGCGGTTCGGCGTCGGGGAGCTGGCTGAGCAGCGTGGTGAGGGAGCGGACGGCGTCCGGGTCCGCACCGGCCGGGAGGATCCTGGTGGGCATGCGGGCCGCCTCTCACTTGTCCGTCGCGAGTTCGTAGGTGCGGTCCTTGTCCGGGACGCTGGTCTCGCTGCCGGGCGCCACCAGCGCGAGCCGGACCCGCTGGGCGAAGGACTCGGCGTAGGTGATCCGCTGGGCGTCGAGGGTGGACAGCGCGAAGGTGATGGGGACGGCCTCGGTGGGCTGCTGGTTCTTGTCGCGGTCGGGGTCGAGCGCGGTGATCTGGCCGACGTCGAGGACCCGGGCGTTGGTGACGATGATCTTCGACTGGTCCGGGTCGCCCTCCTTCTTTCCCTCGAAGGTGGCGTACACGTTGACCCGCGAGCCCGGGGTGATCTTGCCGGCGACTCCGGTCGCCGCGTCGATCATGATGGCGACCTCCTGCTGGCCGGGCTGGAGGGCGGGCTGGTCGACGACCATGTCGGTCTGCAGCAGGGAGCCGGCGCGCAGGGTGGTCACGGCGATCTTGCCCTGGATCTGCCGGAGGTCGGTGACGGCGTTGCCGGAAAGCCACCGCTTCGGCATCTTGATCTTCTCGAACTGGCCCGTGTTCAGCGCGGTGTACGGCTTCACGTCGGACCTGACCCGATAGGCGCTGACCTCGGGCCCGACCTTGGACTGGACGTCGTCGACGACGGAGAGCACGCCGGCGAACGCGCCGAGAGCGCACAGGACCGACAGGATCAGGAGTATCACGCCGCGGCGCTGACGGGAGTTCATGAACCGTGCAACCTCATTGGGGGAATCGGTCGAGCGGGATGTGAGTGACGTCCGTGCGGGTCAGGCGGGAGTTCGTTGTTCCAGAGCACGGGGCGCGGGAGGCTCGTACACGGGCGGGGTGGCCGAGCAGAACACGCACAGGTCGCCGATGACGTCGAGGCCGCACCAGTGGCATCTGGACTGCCGTACCGAGGTCACCAGTTGGTACAGGACCGACAGGTCGGCGAGATGGCCGCAGAACTCGACCAGCCGCCCGGTCCCCCACCATCGCGAGGACTCGGCGGGCAACGGCGCCTCCCGCAGCCCGTGCGGGCCCCATGCCTCGGCGAGCCCGGCGATCCAGTCCGTCTGGAGCTGCCCCTTGGCGACGAGCATCCATGTACTGAACTCGGGTCCCTTGAGTGTGGCGCCGGGTGCGACCCTGACGAGCTGCGGATCGGGATGGGCGACGACGGCGAACTGGCTGCCCGGCACCCATGACTTGGCGTGCGCCTTGAGTCCGACGGGCACCCGGTCGAGCCGGGCGACCGACCCGAGGACGGCACCGGCATGGATGTAGTGGGTGAGCAGCCGCCCGGCGGAGGCCAGCACACCCGGGCTGAGGTCGCAGGAGGCGAGCTGCCGCAGCTGCCGGGCCAGGACGGCCGTGCCGAGCGGGGGCAGTTCGGGCCGGAAGAAGGCGATGCGATCGCTCTCCAGCAACGACCGCAGGGTGTACAGCCGCCGCACCACCGGCTCCGCAGCGGCCTGGGAGCACACGACCACGACATATCCGTACTGCTCGATCAGGGCGTGGAGTTCGGTGAGGGCGTGATCCAGCGGGCGCTGGTCGAGGTCGCGCAGCACGGCTGCGGGCATGGTCCGTTCGTCCTGCGCCGGCAGTGCCATGTCGGCACTGGTCACGGCAATGACAGTTGGCACGCGCAGCTCCCCGCTTCTTCACACCCTTCGGCCCACCGGTGTGACTCCAATGCGCCAGGACGACTTCATTGCGTGACTACCTGAGCACTGTATCCACGCCCCAATGACCGGAGAACAGCGTTTGTGTAGCTCGTGTGGAACTCTCTGGTCACAAGTCCCGCCAAAACCGGACAGGTTGAGCGGATGAACTTCTCGACGACGGAGATGGTTTTGGTCTGGACCTCTTGACAGCGAGATTGGTCTGGACCAACTTGTACGCCAACGGTGGCCACCGTCCCTCACCCCTCTCCCCGCAGACTCCCCCACCGGAGGCCCCAGTGGACCGCGCACCAGGCACACCCAGACGCAGAGGACGGATCGCGATGTGGTCCGCCGCCACCGCCCTCGCCCTCTCACTGGCGGGCCTCACCGCAACCCCCGCGTCCGCAGCGGACGTCAACAACGTCAAGAACGCCGGCTACGAGTCGGGCCTGACCAACTGGACCTGCACGGCGGGCAGCGGCACGACGGTCTCGTCCCCGGTCCACGGCGGATCGTCGGCCCTGAAGGCGACCCCGGCCGGCCAGGACAACGCCCAGTGCACCCAGTCCGTGGCGGTGAAGCCCAACTCCACCTACACGCTGAGCGCGTGGGTGCAGGGCGGCTACTCCTACCTGGGCGTGACCGGCACGGGCACCACGGACGTCTCGACCTGGACCCCCGACTCGTCCTCGTGGAAGCAGCTGTCGACCACGTTCACCACGGGCGCGTCGACGACCTCGGTCACGGTGTACACACACGGCTGGTACGGCCAGGCCGCGTACTACGCCGACGACGTCTCGGTCTACGGCCCCGACGGCGGAGGCGGCGGCGACCCGGCCCCCACCGTGCCCTCCACGCCCTCCGGCCTCTCGGTCTCCGGTACGACCTCCTCCTCGGTGTCCCTGTCCTGGTCCGCGGTGTCGGGCGCGACGGGCTACAACGTCTACCGGGGCGGCACGAAGGTGACGGCGGTGACGGGCACCTCGGCGACGGTGACCGGCCTGTCGGCGTCGACGTCGTACTCCTTCCAGGTCACGGCGACGAACTCGGCGGGTGAGTCGGCGAAGTCGGCGACGGTGACGGGTACGACGACCTCCGGCAGCACCGGCGGAGGCGGCGGGAATCTCCCCAAGCACGCCGTGACGGGCTACTGGCAGAACTTCAACAACGGCGCGACGGTCCAGAAGCTGTCCGACGTCCCGTCCTCGTACGACATCATCGCGGTGGCCTTCGCGGACGCGACCTCGACGCCGGGCGCGGTGTCCTTCAGCCTGGACTCGGCCGGTCTCGGCGGCTACACGACCGACCAGTTCAAGGCGGACATCAAGGCCAAGCAGGCGGCCGGCAAGAAGGTCGTCGTCTCCATCGGCGGCCAGAACGGCACGGTGTCGATCAACGACTCGACGTCGGCGACGAACTTCGCGAACTCGGTCTACTCCCTGATGCAGACGTACGGCTTCGACGGCGTCGACATCGACCTGGAGAACGGCCTGAACGCGACCTACATGACGCAGGCGCTGCGCTCCCTGTCGTCGAAGGCGGGCTCGTCCCTGATCATCACGATGGCCCCGCAGACGATCGACATGCAGTCGACGTCGAACTCCTACTTCCAGACGGCGCTGAACATCAAGGACATCCTCACGGTCGTCAACATGCAGTATTACAACAGCGGTTCCATGCTGGGCTGCGACGGCAAGGTCTACAGCCAGGGTTCGGTCGACTTCCTGACGGCCCTCGCCTGCATCCAGCTGGAGGGCGGCCTGTCCCCGTCCCAGGTGGGACTCGGCCTCCCGGCCTCCACGAGCGGGGCGGGCAGCGGGTACGTGTCGCCGACGGTGGTGAACAACGCGCTGGACTGCCTGGCGAAGGGCACGGGCTGCGGCACCTTCAAGCCGTCGAAGACGTACCCGGACCTGCGGGGCGCGATGACGTGGTCGACGAACTGGGACGCGGCTTCGGGGAATGCGTGGTCGAACTCGGTGGGGGCGCATGTGCACGCGATGCCGTAGCGGGAGGTTCCTGAGCCTCTCTGACTTGCCTCTCTGACTTCTCGGCGTGCGGACGCCCGGGCCCCGGTGTGGGGTCCGGGCGTCCTCGCGTGTCCGGGCCTCCCGATGGACAGATTCGGCCAAAGGCCGTTCACCGTGCCGAGTAACGCGTTGCGTTCGGCAACGGACCGATGTGAGGATCCCGGGCATGGCTGATCACGGGGGTGGCGCCGACTCGTCGGGGCCGATACGCAGGTCGCGGCCGGCGGAGTATGCGGAGCCGGCCGACGCGGACGTACCTCCTGTGGCGCCTGCTTCCTCCGAAGCAGAGGACATCGCGCGCAGGCGCGGCGAGTTCGCTGCTGTGCTGGGCGAGTTCCGCCGTACGGCAGTGCTGCTGCCCGTCGATACGGACGAGACCCCACTGACCGCCGACCACGGCGGCATCCGCTGGATCCTGGCGTTCTCGAACGAATTGTCCCTGGCCCGGTTCGCTGTCGCAAGGGGTGAAGGGGAGCGGGAGTGGGCGTACCAGCGGGTGCTGGGCGCCAGGTTGCTGGACGCGGGGGTCCCGGCCGTAGGGGTGCCATGCGGGGTGGCCCTGGATGCTGCGAGCGGGGACGAAGGGGTGCTGTTCCCGCCGGTGTCGGGGATCGTGCCCGACTCGGCAGCCGTCGACTTGAGCAATGGGGAGGCACCGCGGTGAGCGGGGGCGAGGGCGGCAAGGACATCAGGGCCGCCGGGCTGGACGAGATAGCGAAGGGCATCACCCAGACGCTCGCCGAGCTGAAGGAGCTGGGCGTCGACAGTCTGGCTGGGGCGGGCCGAGGCTTCTCGAACCTGGAGCTGTCCGGGCTCCAACTGGGCGACGATAACCTCACCTCGAAGTTCAAGTCCTTCTGCGAGCGCTGGGAGTGGGGGGTGCGCGCCCTGGTGGCGGAGGGCAACACCTTCGCGGAGGACGTGGGTCTGTCGGCGGGCACCCTGTACGAGACGGACCAGTACGTCGGCGGTGCGCTGAAGGTCGGCTACAACTCGGTGGTGGGCAACCCCTACGCGTCCGAGGAGGACGTCGAGAAGATGAGCTGGGACCAGCTCGGACAGGGCAGCGCCGACGCCCTCACCCACCCCGACTACAGCGGGAAGTCCTTCGACGAGGCCTGGCAGCACAGCAAGCAGAGCTTCAAGGACGCCGGGCGCGACGCGATGACCGGATCGCTGGGGCTGCCGCCGGGCGTGACCATGGACAACATCAACCAGCTGACCGGGAACAGCGACGACTACAACCGCATGCTCGACGACACGTGGGGCCCGTCCCCCGAGGAACGTGCGCGGGCCGCTGAGCAGCAACAGAGCCAGCAGCAGGACGGGGGTGCCGGCTGATGGGGCTCGGTGACGTGACCAACGACCTCATCAGCGGTGCCGGGCACATCGTTGACTCCGGCAAGAAGTTCGTCGGTGAGGGCATCGACAAAGGCACCGACCTCGTCGGTGAGGGCCTGGACAAGGCCGGTGCCCACGGCTGGGCGGACAAGGTCGAAAACTGGGGCGATGGGGCCGCATCCGCCCTGGGCGCCACTCCGGGCGAGAAGCAGCTCGGCGAGAGTGACGACCCGAAGGACCTGGTCCACGGCAACGCAGCGGACATCCAGGCCACCGCCAAACACCTGAAGGACTTCCACAAGGCCTTCGACAACGTCGGCCAGGGCATGCGGAAGCTGGACTCCTCGCAGTGGCAGGGCGAGGCGGCCGAAGCGTTTCGCAAGAAGTTCGCGATGCACCCGGTGAAATGGCTGCATGCGGCGGACGCCTGCTCGAAGGCGGCAGCCGCCCTGGAGACGTACGCCGAGACGGTCACCTGGGCGCAGAAGCAGGCCAAGGACGCGATCGACCTGTACAAGGCGGGCACGGAGGCCTCCGAGAAGGCGACGACCGCGTACAAGAAGAAGGCCGACGCGTACAAGGCCGCCGTGTCCTCCGGCGACAAGGACCCCGGCCCGGCCCCCGGCGACTTCCACGATCCCGGCGCCGCCGACCGCAAACGGGCCGACGAGATCCTGAACGAGGCCCGCAAGCAGCGCAACACCGCTGCCGACACCGCCGCCAAGGCCGTCGACACGGCCCTCGCGCACGCCCCCGCCGAACCGCCTCCACTGACCCGGCTCAAGGTGGACGCGGCCGACGGTTTCGACGCGTTCAACACGGAGGCCGTCCACTTCGGCGGTGGCGCAGTCAAAGGCCTCTCGGGCCTGATGAACATGGCCCGCAGCGCCAACCCACTGGAGCCGTACAACCTCGCCCACCCCGCCGAGGCCCTCCAGCACCAGGCGATGACCCTGGCCGGCCTCGTCTCCGGTGTCACGCATCCGGAACAGACGCTGAAGCAGAACCTGGGCGACTTCATCAAGGATCCGTCCGAGTTCGGGGGACGGTTCGCTCCCCAGGTGCTCCTGACCGACGGGTTGGGGGTGGAGGCGAACGGGGTTCGGGCTGCGGCTGGGGAGAGGGCGGCGGTCGGGGACGCGGCAAAGTCAGCCATGAAGCGCGAGGGCGAGGCAGGCGCCGGGGAAGAGGCCGGGAACTCCGCCCGGGACACGGTCAACGATGACCCGTCGGCGCCCTCCCACGACGAGAACAGTACGGTGAGCAAGGGCACCGACCCGATCAACCTCGCCACTGGCAAGATGTACCTGCCGCAGACGGACGTCACCCTTCCCGGTGTACTGCCGCTGGTCCTGAAGCGGCGGGTCGAGTCCGGCTACCACCTGGGCCGCTGGTTCGGCCCGTCCTGGTCCTCCACCCTGGACCAGCGCCTGGAGATCGACACCGAGGGAGTCGTCTTCGTCACGGAGGACGGCCTGCTCCTGGCGTACCCGCACCCGGCTCCGGGCTTACCGACCCTCCCGAGCCACGGTCCGCGCTGGCCGCTCGACCGGGTGTCCGACGGCTACACGATCACGGACCCGCAGACTCTCCGTACGTGGCACTTCGCCGACCGCGGCGAAAACCTGGCGGTGCTGGAACAGATAGACGACCGCAACGGCAACTGGATCACCTTCGAGTACGACGCGGAGGGCACGCCGGTCACGGTCGCCTCGAGCAGTGGCCAAGCTGTCAGCATCACCACGGGCTCCGGCCGCATCACGGCCTTCCACCTGGCCGCGACCGGCGAGGAGCTGAAGCGCTACGGCTACACCGACGGCAACCTCACGGAGGTCTACATCTCCTCCGCCCTGCCTCTCCGTTTCACGTACGACGAGGCCGGCCGGATCACCTCCTGGACGGACACCAACGACCGCGGCTACACGTACGAGTACGACGAGCGGGACCGCTGCACAGCCGAGGGCGGCTCGGCAGGCCACATGGCCCTGCGCCTGTCCTACGGGGAACCGGATCCGGAAACCGGCCTCAGGACCACGACGGCGACGACGGGTGAGGGCCACACCCGCCGCTGCCTGGTCAACGACACCTGGCAGGTGGTCGCGGAGATCGACGCCTTGGGTGCGACCACGCGCTACCGCCGCGACCGCTACCACCGTCTGCTCTCCCAGACGGACCCGCTGGGCCACACGACGACGTTCCGCTACGACGACGAGGGCAACCTGACGTCGGTGGTCCGCCCGGACGGCCGCGGGGCGAGGGCGGAGTACAACGAACTCGGCCTGCCGGTGAAGGTGGTCAACCCGGACGGCACGACCGTGCGCCAGACGTACGACGAACGCGGCAACCGCACCTCGGTGACGGACGCGGCGGGCCAGACAACCCACTTCATCTACACGGAGGCGGGCCACCTCACCTCCGTGACCGACCCACTCGGCAACACGACAAGGGTCGTCTGCGACCGCGCCGGCCTCCCCCTGGAGATCACGGACCCACTGGGCGCGACCACCCGCTACGAGCGGGACGCCCTGGGCCGCCCGACGGCGATCACGGACCCCGTCGGCGCTACGACGTCGCTGGAGTGGTCGACCGAGGGCCACTTGACCCGCCGCACGGCCCCGGACGGCACGACGGAGACGTGGACGTACGACGGTGAGGGCAACTGCACCAGCCACACCGACCCGATCGGCGGCGTCTCCCGCTTCGAGTACACCCACTTCGACCTGCTGAGCGCCAGCACGGGCCCGGACGGGGTCCGCTACGAGTTCGACCACGACAGCGAACTGCGCCTGACGAAGGTCACCAACCCGCAGGGTCTGACGTGGACGTACGAGTACGACGCGGCGGGCCGCCTGATGACGGAGACGGACTTCGACGACCGCACCCTGACGTACGCGTACGACCCCGCAGGTCGTCTCACCTCCCGGAGAAATGTTCTCGGGGAGGTGGTGTCTTTCGAGCGGAACGAACTGGGCCAGGTGATCCGCAAGGACGCGGCCGACCAGATCACGACGTACGCCTACGACTTCACGGACCATCTGGCGCAGGCAACAGGCTCCGACGGCACCACCCTCACCCTCCTCCGTGACCGCTACGGCCGCCTGCACTCGGAGACGGTCGACGGCCGCACGCTGAACTACACGTACGACAGGATGGGCCGTCGTACAGGGCGTACGACCCCCACCGGGGCTACGACAACCTGGTCGTACGACGCTGTAGGCCGTCGCACGGGCATGGTCGCCTCGGGCCGCACCATCGACTTCACGTACGACGAGGCAGGCCGCGAACTGACACGCCGGCTTGGCGGGACGATCGCGGTGGAGCACACCTACGACACACTGGGCCGCCTGACGAACGAGTCAGTGACGGGTGCCGAGAGCCACACCGTCCAACACCGGACGTACACCTACCGAGCCGACGGCAACCTGATCGGCATCGACGACCAGCTCACCGGATCCCGCGACTTCGACCTGGACGCGGCAGGCCGAGTGACGGCGGTACGTGCAGCGGGCTGGACGGAGCGGTACGCCTACGACGAGGCGGGCAACCAGACCCAGGCGAGCTGGCCGACCAACCACCCAGGCCAGGAGGCCGTCGGCCCCCGCACCTACACAGGCACCCGCATCACCCGAGCGGGCAACGTCCGCTACGAACACGATGCCCTGGGCCGCATCACCCTCCGTCAGAAGACCCGTCTGTCACGCAAGCCGGACACTTGGCACTACGAATGGGACGCCGAGGACCGCCTGACATCGGTGACGACGCCGGACGACACCCGCTGGCGCTACGCATACGACCCCCTGGGCCGCCGCACCGCGAAACTCCGCCTCGCTGCGGACGGCGAAACCGTCGTCGAAAGAGTCGACTTCACCTGGGACGGCACCACCCTCTGCGAACAGACCACGACATCCCACGACCTCCCCAACCCGGTCACCCTCACCTGGGACCACCAGGGCCTACGCCCCCTCGCCCAGACGGAACGGATCACCGCAGACGACGCACCCCAGGGCGAGATCGACTCCCGCTTCTTCGCGATCACCACTGACCTGGTCGGTACCCCAAGCGAACTCGTCGACGAGCAGGGCGACATCGCTTGGCGCACCCGCAGCACCCTGTGGGGAACGACGGCCTGGGCGGCCAACAGCACGGCATACACGCCGCTGCGCTTCCCGGGCCAGTACTACGACCCGGAAACCGGCCTCCACTACAACTACTTCCGTCACTACGACCCAGAAACCGCTCGCTATCTCACGCCCGATCCACTCGGGCTCACACCCGCCCCCAACCCATCCTTGTACGTGGCAAATCCACACGCATGGACGGACCACTTGGGGCTAGCGCCGGACTACCCCAAGGGCGAGAAGGGTAATCCGTTCGATCGCCGGGAGGAAGCAGAGCGGGCAGCCTTCGAAGTAGCGGGCGTACCCTATGGGGCCATCCCTGACGCGGAATGGGTTGTTACGGACGTCAAACACCTGGCTCACATGCCCGGATATTTCTACTCCGACAACGTTACCCACCTGGGAAGGTTCCGGCAGTTCGAGACACCAAGCGGGTCTCGAGTCATCGTGGAACACACATTCGACAAAGCTGGCCCTCATTTCCATGCAGGACAGCCAAAAATGGACCCGACGCGAACAGGAGTAAATTTCGGCTGGGACAATTCACCCGGCGACTTCTTCCGGTACAAAGACTCCTGGGAGCGGTATGATGCCATCGACAAACCTGGCGGCGATCACCACTTCTTCTACAAGCACGGCTGGGGCTCATGGTAGGAGCGCATGAAATGACCGAAGGCGGCCAAATCGACTGGGAGTCGACTATCCGAAAATGTGGCCTCGAAATATCAAAAACGCCTCCACTTCCAGGCTCCCTGGATCCCGAGGTCGCCACCCTCGCAGTATCGAGCGGGAATGTCCAACCCACTGTCACGGTGGCCAAGAAAGAAGACTCCCTCAGCATGCTTGATATGCGGTGGCAGGAAGTGGCTGCACCGCTGATCACCTCGCACAACGGAGAATTCTTGATCATATTGTGGGGGCCTGGGTCGCTCAGAAAGGGTTGGTTTCGCGTGCGCGAAACCAAAGACCCCGGAATAAGACTGCCCTCCCGCGTCTGCGCCGCCATCGGCAGGCCGGAGTTCTGCTGCCTCTCCCTGGATAGCAAAATGCTGTACGCAGTCACAGCCGAACAAAATGAATACTGGATCGTCACTCGTGAGTTTTAAGCGTCAACAGTCAAGACCGCTGGCAAGATTCATCGAGGCCGTGCGCGAGCGGCGTACCACGGAAAGCCGTGACGTCACGAAATTCCGGTAGACCCCACTGAATTATCTTCACTGCCCCCTTGAGCAGCCACCACTGCGACCTAATTCCAGTGACTATCCGAGCCTGCCAGTTCCTTCTGGGCATTCCGCTCCAGTGACCGTCTCATCGGGCGGTGACCCTACTGCCTCGTAGGCCACCGCCCCCGGCTTACTGCTCGGCGAACAGGTCCGCCGCGTCCGTGGCCTGCACGGCTCGCTGGGCCCAGAGCTCGAGTTGGTCCAGGTCCGTGCAGGCGCTCACTCGCTCGCGGACGGCGTCGGGCACCGGGATGCCGCGCCACTCCAGGATGTGGAGTGTCATCTCCTGTCGATCCTGGATACGTCCCTCCTCGCGTACCTGCTCGGCCAGGGGGTGTCGCCAGAAGTACTGGATCGCCGTCATCAGGTCCCTCCACATCTGCTTCGCCTGGGGGTCGACCAGGCATGAGTCGACGAACTGCACGAAGACCGCGGCACTGTCAGGGTCGATGGTCCGCAGAGCGGAGGCCAGGGACTCCAGTATGGCCGGAGCCTGCGGGCCCCGCCCGTGTGTCATCGCCGAGAGCACCGCAAGGGGGACATCCCGCTCCGCCTGCCGCTCACTCGTGATCACCGGCACGTTGTCCGGACCCAGCACCAGCGGCCGTACCGTCAGTGAATGCCAGTCTCGAAAGCCGAGCCGGATCGGGCGCGATGCCCAGCGTGCGGTGGCGCTGCTCTGGGTGATGACGATCAGCACCAGTTCACAGCGGTACTTCTCGTACAGGTAGGAGAGGTAGTACGGCCAGCTGCCCCGCTTGCGGTCGTCCACCTTCCCCTGTGACTCGACCACCAGGAGGTACGTGCCCTCGTCCGTCTCCGCCCGCAGCAGCGTGTCCACCCGCCGCTCCACCGGCTCGACCTCGGTCAGGTCCACGTTCAACGCAGCAATCTCCCGCGGCTCGGGAAACGACACGTCCAGCACCCGCTGTAACGCCCGGGTCAGTAGCGCCGGGTCTTTCTGGAAGATCCGGTGCAGCGCTTCATGCGACGAGCCCACCATCACGCAGCCCCCAGCTCGCACCACACGTACTTCCCCCGGTTCCCGAACCTGACCGACGGCTGCCAGCCCCAGTAGTCCGCACACGCCCTGACCAGCGCCAACCCCCGCCCCTCCTCCACCAGCTCGGCGACCTGCTCCAGCGACCGCGGAGGCTCCGGCGGCCCGGGGTCCGTGTCCCACGCCCCGATCCACACCACCCCCTCCGGGGAGCGACGCACCCTGAGCGCGGCCGGCCCCTTCGTGTGCCGTACCGCGTTCGAGACCAGCTCCGCCGCCAGAAGCTCGGCAATGTCCACGACCCCGGTCAATCCGTGCATCGTCAGGATCAGACGCAAGGTCCGGCGGCAGACAGTCACCGCTCTGAGGTCGTTCGGGATGTAGAGGGTGTAGTCCCAGGTTTCGGGCATGCCTCATCAACTCCGTTGCAGCAAGAGGGGATTTCACACGCGGTGGCATTGCCGCAGCCGTCATCGCAGGACGGAGCGGTGCGCTTCCGATGCGTGTCGATTACGTCACTGACGGTAGGTCATAAATTTCATTCGCTGCAAGCGAGTCGCGTAACCTGACCCCGAACGAGGGGTCCCACCAGAGCCGTTGAGGAAAGAAGGACGCCGTGCCAGCACGACGGCATCCCACAGCGCGCCAGGTGCGCTTGGGGACCGAACTCCGAAGACTCCGCGAAGCCGCCGGACTCAAAGCCACTGAGGCGGCCAGCCTGCTCGGGGTGAACTCTGTTCAGATGAGCCAGATGGAGTCCGGGATCGCGGGGGTGAGCGAGCAGCGCGTGCGACGACTTGCCGCCAACTACGCCTGCTCGGACGAGCGTTTGATCGATGCCTTGGCAGCGATGGCGACCGACCGCACACGGGGCTGGTGGGAGGCGTACCGAGGCATCCTCCCTGCCGCCTATCAGGACCTGGCCGAGCTGGACCATCACGCGAGGTTCCGACACGACGTGGCGGTCATCCACGTGCCTGGGCTCTTCCAGACGGAGGACTACGCACGGGCCCTCTTCGCCTACATGAACCCGGAGTTCCCGGACAGCGAGGTGGACCTTCGTGTGGAGCACCGAATGAAGCGGAGGGTCGTCATCGACGGCCCCGCCCCCATCTCGTACGAGACCGTGATCCACGAGGCGGCGCTCCGCATCCAGGTGGCCGGGCGCGCAGCCTCCCGAGTTCAACTGAACCGCATCCTGGAAATGGCCGAGGCCGACCACGTCACCGTTCGGGTCATCCCCTTCGCGCTGGACGACTTCGCAGGGGCCGGTAGCACCATGGTGCATCTGGGTGGCGAGGTTCCCCGGCTGGACACCGTCGTGCGTGATGCTCCGCACGGCACTGCCTTCGTCGACTCCGACGCACAGCTGGAGCACTTTCGAAAGCTCTTCCGTAGGGTTAGGGAAGCGGCGCTGCCTCCGCAGCAGTCGCGTGACCTCATCCGCCAGTCGGCCAAGGAGCTGTGAGGACCGGCATGATCACCCCCACCCCCTGGCAGAAGTCCTCCTTCTCCGGCGGAGGCGAGGGCAACGACTGCGTCGAAGTCGCAGACCTGGACGCCCACATAGCCATCCGCGATTCCAAGGCCCCGGCCAGAGCAACCCTCACCTTCCCGCTCGGAGCCTTCGCCCCCTTCATAGAAGCCCTGAAGAGTGCGGACCACCCCCTGTAGGCCAAGAGTGCCTCACCGCCATAGGCGCGTACGAAGGCCCGGAGCCTACTTGGTCGCCGACTCACCGGTACAGGCCGTGGCGCAAAGAGTCAGGTCGCGGTAAAGGGGCGCGGCCCGGGTCACTCCGTGGCGAACACCTCGCACCCGACACGCCGCCCCACCACGGTCACCACCCCCGCATCCCATAGCATGACCATGCAAGTCAAGTCGCCGCAGACGGCCATAAGTTGAAAAGGGCACGACATGTCGTTCGGTCCGCCAGCCGCAGGGTTCGAGCCTGCGACACCGCCGGCCTGGAATCCGCTCGGGTCGACTCCGCCGGCCTGGACTCCGCCGACGGCCCTCGAGCAGGCCCTCTTCGAGGCCAAGGCGCGTGAGGACTGGGCGGCGTACTTCGACACCCTCGCACGGCATCACCTCTACTTCGAGATACGGCGTGAAAAGTCGGATGCCGACCCGAGCAAGGTCCATCCCCTCTTCGGGCACGACCCCCGGGTTGCCGGCGGTCGCGTCTGGGCGGTGTACACCGAGGGCATGCTGCCCGCCCCGGAGCCGCACCGGGTGTTCGACCGGAAGTCGCTCGGGTGGTTCGCGCGGGGGTGGGAGCCCACGGACCCTCCGTGGGTCGTGGTCAATCCCGGCAGCCCCTGCGAGGCCTTTCTCCCGTCCGCGCCGCCGCACTCCGGGGCCTGGGCCCAGCATTCCGAACGGCACGGCGTGTCCTCGTGCGGTCCGGGGCTGCGCGCCCTGCGGGTCGGCGGGCCGCAGCAGGGTGCCGTGGCTCACGGACTGGCCTGCGGTGCTCTGCTCTTCGTGCGTTGCGGGCACCCTTGGAACGCCATGGCGTATCACGGCCACGGCTACCCCGAGGAGCGCAAGACGCTCAAGGAGTGGTGGGGCGTCACCAGTCGCGAGGAGTGGCAGGTCCAGCAGCGTGCCCTGCTCGATCCCGACGGCGCCAACCCGGTCTGGGAGTTCGCCCTGAACCTGCGTCGCACCATCGCCCGTGACTTCGGCGGCCATGTCGACACCGCCTACTGGCGCGACGCGGTCGCCCGGGTGCTGCGCGGTCCCTCCGATGGCGAGGTCGTCATCACCCCGGACGGGGTCACCAGCACCCCCGCCGGTCCGGATCCGGAGACCGAGGCACGCATCAAGGGTGTCCAGGCTCTCGTCGGCCGTATCACCCGCTACGAGGCACGTTTCCGGGCCGACGGCATCCTCGACGAGAACCGGTTCGTCAGTTCCGTGGACGCCTGGAACTTCGGGCGCGCATCGGGCATGGCCCGGTGGGGGCTGGGGGCCCGGTACTGCTCTCTGCAGGAGGCCGAGTCCGCCGTCGTCGAGGCAGGGCGGGTCGCGGCGCGGTCGTACAAGTCCTGGCGGGACTTCGCCGCCGGGTACATCCTCGGACGCTGTCTGCACTTCGATGACGAGGAGTTCGGCAGCTGGTACACGGACATGGTCGACGTCCACCGCATCCTGACGTCCGAACCCGACAGTCCCTGGCTCACCGTTCCCTTCCGGTGATGCCGGCGAATCCCACCAGCTCCGGCGAAGACGAAGGCGAAATCCGGCCGGTGCCGCTTTGGAAGCCTCTTGACCTGATCATGCCAACACTTCACCATGAGCGCCAACCCCCGCACAGCGGCCTCACAGCAATAGGCACGTCGCACTGACGCACCCCCAGCTCCACTCCCCACTTCCGGCGACCCCGGAATCCCTGGAGACCCAAGGAGAGTTCATGCGACTTCGTATCCGCGGCTCCGGCGTGCGCGGCGGCAGGCGTACCGCCGCACTCGGCGCCCTGCTGGCCCTCGCCCTCGCCGCCCCCGTATCGGCCACCGCCACGCACGCCAGCGCCGACGGCGTCCGGAGGGCCGCGCCGTCCGGTGACGACATCCGGCAGTACGAGATCCATCAGAGCACCACCCCCGTGACCCGTACGGCCATTCAGCAGACCGGCGTCACCGTCGACGAGGCCGACGAGGAGACCGTCGTCGTGTCCGGGCGGGCCGAGCAGATCGGCAAGCTGCGAAAGCTCGGGTACGACGTCACTCCGTTGGGGGCGGCACCCCAGCGGTCCGGGCTCCGGCTCTACGACTTCCCCAGCGCCGACTCGAAGTACCACAACTACGCCGAGATGAACGCCGAGATCGACCAGCGGCTGGCCGCCTACCCGAACATCATGAGCAAGCGGGTGATCGGGAAGTCGTACCAGGGGCGGGACATCGTCGCCATCAAGGTGAGCGACAACGTGGGGACGGACGAGGACGAGCCGGAGGTGCTGTTCACCTTCCATCAGCACGCGCGTGAGCATCTGACCGTGGAGATGGCCCTGTACCTGCTGCGCGAGTTCGGCGCCGGGTACGGGAGCGACCCGCGGATCACGAACCTGATCAACAGCCGGGAGATCTGGATCGTCCCCGATCTGAACCCGGACGGCGGAGAGTACGACATCGCCACCGGGTCGTACCGGTCGTGGCGGAAGAACCGGCAGCCCAACTCGGGTTCTTCGTACGTCGGGACCGACCTCAACCGGAACTGGGACTACAAGTGGGGCTGCTGCGGCGGGTCGTCGGGCTCGAAGTCGTCCGAGACCTACCGCGGTTCGGCCGCCGAGTCGGCACCCGAGGTGAAGGTCGTCTCCGACTTCGTGCGCAGCCGGGTCGTCGGCGGCAAGCAGCAGATCAAGGCCGGTATCGACTTCCACACCTACAGCGAGCTGGTGCTGTGGCCGTTCGGCTACACCTATTCGGACACGGCGACCGGGATGAGCGCCGATGACGCCGCCGCGTTCAAGGCCGTGGGGCAGAAGATGGCCGCGAGCAACGGGTACACGCCGGAGCAGTCGAGCGATCTGTACATCACCGACGGGTCGATCGACGACTACCTGTGGGGCGTCCACAAGATCTTCGACTTCACCTTCGAGATGTATCCGACGTCCAGTTCCGGGGGTGGGTTCTACCCGCCCGACGAGGTCATCGAGCGGGAGACGTCCCGGAACAAGGACGCGGTGCTGCAGTTGCTGGAGAACGCGGACTGCATGTACCGGGCGATCGGGAAGGCCGCCCAGTACTGCAGCTAGGCCTCTTCGAAGTAGGCGTCGAGGACCGCGTCCAGCTGGTCCTCCCACTCCTTGAAGCGCGCCCTGGCCGTCGCCTCGATCTCTATCGGGTACCAGCGGCGGTCAGGGGTGTGCACCGTGATAGTGAAACGCTTGCCGAAGCGGGGGGACTCCGTCTCGACCGCTGCGATCTCGTTCCAGCGGAACTCGCAGTTCTCCTCGTCCAGGCTGAGCCGGACACCACGGTGATCGGCGGCGAACTTGGCGCGGCGGTCGGAGGCCTCGAAGACGGGCCCGTCCGCGGGCTCCTGTTCCTCTGCCTCTTCCTCCGGCTTCGCCGGTGCCCCGGCCGCCGGGGCCTCTGGCTCCTGCTCCTGTTCCGGCTCCTCGGCAGGTTCCGGTGCCGCCGCCTGCGGCTCCTGCTCCTGCTCCGACTTCGCCGCCGGTCCGGTGAGCCCGGGAATGAAGGCCGGGTCGAATCCGGCGCCCTCGACGGGCTTGCTGCTCGATCCTATGCGCTGCTCCACGGCGGCAGTATGGACGACATTGCTGTGCCGGAACCAGTCGGACCACCCGACACACGGATCGACCCTGGTCACTCGTCCATGAAGACGATCCTCCGGGTACGGCCCCCGTCGCCCGGCACCGGCGTCACCGCCGCACGGCCCGCCGGTACCGCGCGCTCGCGGCCCCAGGCCCGGATCTCCTCGATCTGCTCGGGGTTGCTGACACTGAGCGGACGCACCTGGGCGAAGGTGTCCATGACGTACGAGTCCTTCAGCCGGGCGAAGCCGCCGCGGCGTACCGCCTCCTCGCCCACGTCGTGCAGGGCGGCCTCTATGTCGGAGCCGGCGAAGCCCTCGGAGAGGTCGACCAGACGGTCGAGCTGCTCGGGGTCGGGCTCGGCCTGGAGGTAGCGGTGGTGGTAGATGCGGATGATCTCCTTGCGGTCCTGGGCGTCGGGCAGGTCCACGAAGAAGAGTTCGTCGAAGCGGCCCTTGCGCAGCAGCTCCGGGGGCAGGCTGCGGATGTCGTTGGCGGTGGCCACGACGAACGCGCGGGACTGCGACTCCTGGAGCCAGTACAGGAACTGGCCGATGATGCGCTGCGGGACGCCGGACATGTCGTCCCGCCCGGCCAGGCCCTTCTCGATCTCGTCGATCCAGAGCACACAGGGGGCCACCCTGTCGGCCATCGCCAGGGCCTCGCGGAAGCGGCCCTCGGACTCGCCGAGGTACTTGCCGTGGATGCTGGCCATGTCCAGGCGGTAGAGCGGGAGCTGCCAGTCGTGGGCGATGGCCTTGGCCGACAGCGACTTGCCGCATCCGGGCACGCCGACCAGCAGCACGCCCCGCGGCGGGCGCAGGGCGGTGTGGCGCAGGTCGCGGGAGATCATGTCGTGCTTGCGTTCCAGCCAGGTGCGCAGGCCGGTCAGGCCGCCGATGGCGTAGTCGCTCTGCTTGAGGCTGACCCGCTCCAGGCCGGTGAGGTCGCTGAAGATGCGGTCCTTGGCCTGGGCGAGGCCGAGGACGTCCTCGCGACGGATGGCGCCCTTGGCGGCGATGGTCGCCATGAGGTTGACACACTCGGCCTCGGTGACGCCGTTCAGGAACTCGGCCGCGCGGCGGGCGTCCTCCTCGGTCCAGTCGATGGGGATGTGGCCGTGGTGGTCGCCGAGAAAGCCGCTGAGGATGCCGTACATCTCCTCGGAGTCGGGCAGGTCCAGGCGCAGGCTCATGCCGAGGCGCTGCAGGCCGCTCCAGATGGGGGTGTCCGTGATCAGGACGATGCTGCCCATGTTGCTGTCGGCGAGGCGGGCCAGTTCCGCGAAGTGGCGGGTGACCGGGGTGTCCGACTCGAGTTCGTCGGGGTCGACGAAGACGACGGTGGCGTTGGCGCGGCTGCCGAACTGGGCGGCCGCGAAGTCCATCGCGCCGGCCAGCGAACGGTCGTCCTGCACGGGCGCGTTGGTGCGCAGGTCGCGCAGGCCGGTGGCCCGGGTGTAGATCCAGAACGGCATGCTGCTGCGCCGGGACTGGGTGGCCGCCTCCCGCAACAGGCGCAGGGCGCGCTGCTGTTCGATGGTGCGCATCGCGATGACCGGGACGCGGGCGGAGATGTAGCTGTCGAGATGGCTGAGGCTCTCGGCGTAGTTCGACATTCGGGCCTTCTCGGAGGTGTTCGGGGACGGCGGGACGTGCGCGGCCGGCCGGGGCCCGCCGCTGTCCGCCTCAGCCGGGGACGATGCGGCGTCTGGGCGGGGCCGCGGGGTCGTACGCCCAGGCGTCCTGGGCCGGCCGCGCCGTGAGGGTGGCGGTCAGCGCGTTGTCCCGCAGGGTGCGGCGGCGGCGCTCGACCAGGCGGGGGTCGGTGCCGCGCCGGATCTCGGCGTCCAGGTTCCGCTCCAGCTGGGCCTGCACCTCGGTGATCTGGTTGTCGACCAGCTCGGTCAGCCGGGTGCGCAGGGACTCCGGGAGGCCCGGGTGGGCCGCCAGCCCGCGGACGGAGTGCAGGCCGGTGCGGGCCTGGGCGAGTTCGCGGCCCCAACTGAAGTCGTCCCGGCTCGCGTTCAGGGCACGGACGAGGTGTTCCGCCCAGGTGACCAGGCGCGTGTTCAGGGCGCCCGTGAGGTGTTCGGTCAGCCGGGCCCAGGTGTCGCTGTCGTACTGCTCCTCGGCGAGCGCGGGCAGCACGGCCGGATCGACGGGCTCCAGGGCCGCCCAGCGCCGCAGGAAGCCGGCCCAGGCCTGGTACGGCCCTCCGTCACCCCACAGCCCGCTCATACGGTGCTGCCCGGCCTGCGCACGACGGTCTCCCCCGGCGGCAACGGCTCCCAGTCCGGCAGCCCCTCCACGACCCGCCGAAGCCTGCTGGTGACCCGCTCCTGCTGCGGACGCCGTTGCGCGGCCCAGGGGGAGGACTGGGCACGGGCAGAGTCGACGGACGCGGCCCACGGGGAGGCGGCGGGCTGTTGGGCGGCGCCTGTGCCGGGTGGCGGCCCGGTGTGGAGGGCGGGGGCGGTGCCGACGGGCTGCCCGCTCTGGAGGGCGGGGGCGGTGCCGACGGGCTGCCCGCTCTGGGGGACGGGGCCGGCGCCGACGGGCTGCCCGGTCCGGGAGACGGCGCCGCCTGCGGCGGACTGCGGGGTGGCAGCCGCGCCGCCCCAGGGCGCCGCCGCCGGGGTGGCCCCCTGCGCGGGCACCGTGGCCCCGGGCTGACCGGTGGCGGCCCAGGGGCGCTCGGCTGCGGTCGCCGACGGAGGTGTCGTGGAGTTCCCTGGCGGCACAGTCCCCGCCTCGTGCGGCGCGGGGCGCGCGGCGTTCGCCCACGGCGACTCGTCCTGCGCGCCGCGCGGCGCCGGGCCGGGCTGGTGGGCGGGCGGCGGTGGCGTACTCATCGGGCGCTGTCCTCCTGGGACTCGGACGGGATCTCCTGGCCGGTGTTGTCCTCCGGCTCGGCCTCCTTGCGGAACGACGGCTCGGACGCGGAGGAACTCTCCGCGCGGGCCGACGAGCCCGACGCCGCGTCCTCCCGGCCCGACGCCCCGGAGGCGCCTCCCGGGCGGGCCGGGGGCACGGCCTCCCCCTGACCCGACCCCCCAGACACCGACTCCTCCCCCGGCCGGGCCCCGGAAGCCGCCCCCGAGCCGCCCCCGGACCCGGACCAGGCCTCCTCGCGAGCCGCCGGCTCGGACGAGGCCTCCGCACCGCTCGACGACTTCGCCGAGGCCCCCGCACGAGCCGCCGACTCCGACGAAGTCTCAGTGCGAGCCGCCGACTCGGATGCCGACGCCCAGTGCGCCGAAGGCACCGCCTCCTCCTGGGCCGGCTCCGCGGGCGCGGGCTGCTTGCGTACCGTGCGTCCCTCGAAGGGCGAAGCTCCTCCGCCCGCCGTCGGAAGCGTGGCGATCAGTTCGCGGACCTTGGCCTCGGCCTGGTCGGCCGTTGTGAACTTCTCGTACCAGTCGGTGAGTTCGGCGGAGGCGGCGCGGAGCTGGTGGAGGGACTCCGTCTTGGCGCGGTCCAGGAGTTCGCGGGCCGCGGCCTGGGCGCGGGCCGCGGTCTGGGCCTGGTTGCGCAGGACGAGGCCCCAGACGAGGGCGACGACGGCTGCCGCGCCGATCGCGAAGGCGGGCCAGTTGCCGGCGAGGAAGAGGAGGATGGCCGCGACGACGCCGGCCGGCGGGGCCGCCTTCTTCAGCCAGGGGAAGGCGAGCGCCTCGACGAACGGGCCCGTGCAGCGGTCCCAGTGGTCGCCGAGGGACTTCTCCAGGGCGGCCAGGGGCTGGGTGAACGAGCCGACCCACGTGGGCAGCTGGAAGAGCTGCGAGCCCACGGAGTGCGAGGTGGCGAACTGAGCCTGGACGTCCTGCGGCACGGCGGCCCGGTAGTCGCGGGTGTGGGCGCCGTGCGCATGCCGGAACCACTCGTGGCAGGCCGCGACGGAGAGCCGCTGGGTGGCCGGCGAGGTGCCGATGGCCTGCGGGTTGAGCGCGGCCGTGGTCTGCACGGTGAGGTAGTCGAGGGTCTCCTCGTACGAGGCCGCGTCCGCGTCGGCGGCCTTGCGGGCCGTGGTGAGGTCGCCGTCGTGGTCGACCACCGCCTGGTTGAAGGCGAGGTCGCGGCGCAGCGGCAGCTCCTCGTTGTCGTACTCGGAGACCAGCCGGTCGAGGATGTCGTCGACCGCGTCCTCGATGCGCTCGGACGGCTGGAACTCGCGGTCCATGATGGCCCGGTACTTGTCCAGCACGGGCTGCTGGCCGCGCGCGGAGGAGAGCACGCCGTCGAGGGTGACCCACTGCGGTGAGAGGGCGGCCAGACGCGGGAACTCGGCCGCCTGGGACGGACCACGCAGGGACTCCAGCTCGTCGCGCCAGCGCCGGACCTGCCTGGCCTGTGCGTCGGCGCTGTCCATCAGCTGGGAGCGCCACTCGGCGAGGGTGCGGTCCAGCAGCTCACGGCCGACCGGTCCGAACGCGCCCTGGGCGATGGCCTCCAGGATGACCGCGAACTCGCGGCCGAGCGCGGCCGGGTCCTGGGCGAGGAGATAGTGCCGCAGCCAGCGCACCGCCCCCTCGGAGCGGCCCTGGCGGCGCAGGACGAGCGCGAAGAAGAGGGAGGTGCGGTCGGGCGAGCGGCGGAAGGCCTCGTCGACCGCGCGCTCGCACAGGGTGCGGTCGTCGGCGGACCAGGAGGCGAGGGCGACCAGGGCGGGGGCGAGCCAGTAGCGGGGGGTCTGGAGCATCAGCTGGTCGCCGACCATCCGGACGTTGTCCTCCGACACCAGGCCGATGTCGAAGGCCTGGAGCATGCCGACCGCGGTACGGCGGACCGTCTTGTGGTGACCGAACTCGTGGTCGATCTTGTCCTCGATGGCCCCGATGCGGGTCTCGGCGCGCTGCACGTTCGCGGTGGCCTGCGCCTGCTGCACGAAGGCGAGGAACTCGTCGCGCAGCTGCTGGAGTTCGGTGCGGGTCTGCTGCTGGTTGGCCTCGACGGTGGAGACCTGGCCGGAGACGGAGCCGACCTGTTCGCTGAGTCTGATGACGAGGTTGCTGACCTCCTGCACCTGGCGGCGCAGTGTGTAGTCGACCTCGGACATGCGGAACTCCGTTCGAGTGCTGCGGGGTGAGCGGACAGGGGGACGGGACAGGGGTCAGGGCTCAAGGGCGGACTACGGTGCCGTCGTCCAGGACCGGCAGGATCAGGCCGTCGTCGTAGACCTCGACGTGGGCGTAGCCGCCGGAGCGGGCGAGCATGCGGGCCGCGGCGAACGGCTCGGGCATCGGCTCGGCCGGGGCGAAGTGCCGCACGATGACGTGGAAGAGGTTCAGCTGGTGGTCGACGTACGGCGGGCCCAGGTGGCAGCGTGCGACGAAGCCGAGCGGCACCGAGCCGTACGCCGTCGTGTACTGCTCGCGGACCCACTCGGCCAGCGACCGGCAGGCCTGCTCGTCCAGCCCCGCGTCGAGCCGGCCCACGGCGTCGAGCAGTTTGCGGGAGCGCGGTGTGTACAGCTCGCGGCGTACGACGCCGGGCGCCGGGCTCGCGGGCGCGGAGCCCGGCTGGATCCCCGGCCCCTGCTGTGCCGGCCGCACGACACGGCGCGGCCGTTCGGTGTACCCCATGTGTCCCCCGAGAGTCATGGGTGGTGAGCGGTTGTGCGATGCACGGAAGGCGAAGATTAGTGACGTCACGTCAAGAGTGCATCCCGGTAAGCCCGATTGACCCCTGAACGACACTGGCAGACTCTCTTCGCATGGGGAGGATCAAGGTGCTCCTGGTGGGCATCGACGACTATCCGGCTTCCGTGGCGAGCGCGCTCGGCGGCTGCGCGAACGACATCGCCGAGGCACATCGGCTGCTGACCGAGCTGGCGGGTGACCAGACGGACGTCACCGTCCTGTCGGACGCCGACGCGACCGTGTCCGCCGTGACGGACGCCGTGCTGCGGCATCTGGGCTCGGCCGGCCCCGGGGACACCGCGCTGCTGTGGTTCTCCGGGCACGGCACGCAGGAGGCCGCCACCGGGGACGACCTGCTGATCGAGGCGACGGGCCTGAACCAGGCACTGGTGTGCGTGGACGGTCCGCTGCCCGACAAGCGGCTGGGCGCGCTGCTGGACCGGGTCGCGGCGGGCGGTGCCCAGGTCACGGCGGTGCTGGACTGCTGTCACTCGGGGGGCGCGACGCGGGAGGCGGAACTCACCGCGCGGTACGCGCCGCCCCGGCCGGAGTGGGACTTCGGCGCCCGCGCGCACGGCGGACCGCCCCGGCATGTGCTGCTGGCGGCGAGCCGGCTGGACGAGCCGTCGTACGAGGGCTGGTTCGGGGGGCGCCGGCACGGGGCGTTCACCCATGCGCTGATCGGCGCGGTGCGCGCGGCCGGTCCCGGCGCCACGTGCCGCGAGCTGCTGGCGGCGGCCGCTGCCCGGGTTCAGCGGGCGGGCAGCACCCAGCATCCGGTGCTCTTCCCCGACCTGCCGGACGGTGCGGCGGACCGCCCGCTGCTGGGCGGCGCGCCCCGCACCGCGAGCCCGCACCTGCTGCGGTACGGCGCCGAAGGCTGGGAGGTGGACTGCGGCGCGGTGCACGGGCTCCGGGAGGGCGGCACCGAGGCGCGGGGCACCACCTTCGCGGCGCTGGAGGAGGGGCCCGGCCGGGGGGTCGTACGCGCGGTGGAGGTGTCGGCCGCGCGGACGCTGGTCGCGCCGGTGGACTGGGACCCGGAGCCGGAGCTGGTGTATCCGGTCGCGCTGTCGGAGGTCGCGCTGCCGCCGGCGAGTGTGACGGTGAACGGAACACCGGAGGAGCGTGCGTGGCTGGCCCGCGAACTCGGCCCGCTGGTGCGGCTGGTGGAGGGGCCGGAGGGGGCGTACGGGCTGCACTTCCAGGTGCGGGTGCGGGACGGGCAGGCGTACGTCCTGCGACGCGACGGCACCGAGTTCACGGCGCCCCTGCCCTTCGCGGCTCCCGGGGACGCCGAGCGGGTCGCGGACTGCCTGGCCCACCTCTCCCGCTGGCACCAGCTGCGCGACCTCGCCCCGCGGCCCTCGTTGCTTGACGGGCTGGTGGAGCTGGAGATCGTCCCGTGGGGCTCGGACGAGCCGCTGCGGCCGGACGGGTCCGGGGAGATCGTCTGCCCGTACACCCCGGGGCCGGCCGGGCCGCGCCCGCCGTGGGTGTCGATCCGGCTGCACAACCGCTCCCCCGAGCGCACCCTGTGGTGCGTCCTGCTCGACCTGACCGACGGCTACGCCTCCTCCTCGGTGCTGTATCCGGGGCACTTCATCGGTCCCGGCCGTACGGGCCACGCGCTGGACGGCGATCCCGTGCGGCTGTTTCTGCCTGCCTCCCTGGCCGCGGTACCGGGGGCGGAGGCCCGGGACTGGCTCAAACTGGTGGTGTCCGACCGGGAGTTGAACACGTTGCCGTTCCAGCTGCCCCCGTGGAAGACCGCCACCGGCCGCAGGATCCTGGGGCCCGTGCTGGGTGCGGCGGGCCGCTGGACGGCCGCGACCGTGCCGCTGCGCACGCTGGTGCCGGAGCCGGTCAGCGGCCCAGATGCGTGAAGCCGGCCCAGGCGCTCAGATCGTGCGGGTCGAGCCCGCGGGCCCGCTCGGCGAGGAACTCCGGGAACTCGGCCGGTAGTTCGCGGTCGGGGTTGAGCATCCACAGCTGTGTGCGGCGCAGGGCGCGGGCCGGTGGCTCACCGTGGGTGCGCAGGAAGTGGTGGGTGAGGTACATCAGCACCGAGGTCGCCTCGTCCGGGACCGGCCACAGCGAGCCGACGACCGAGCGGGCGCCGGCGGCGAGGAAGGCGGTGGCGAGACTGTAGGCCTCGTTGTGGCCGCGGCCCGAGACATGGCTGCGGCAGGCGGCGAGCAGCACGAGACCGAGCCGGTCGCCGCCCGCGCCGGTGATCTCCTCGGCCGCCAACTGGCCATCGTGCAGGGCGAGACAGGCGCTGCGGCGGGCGTTCTCGGCGACGGACGCGTGGCAGGCGAGATGCAGCACTCCCCCGTCCTGCGGCGACTCGCGCAGCCACCGCAGCACCTCGCCCGGGGTGCCGGGGCCGTCGGTGGGACCGGTCGTGCGGCGGCCCAGGAACCGGGCCTCGGGGTAGAAGGCGCGCTGCACGGCGTCGGCCTCCTCGCCCGCGTGGCGCAGGTCGCCGGTGGGGTTGCCGACGATCAGCGCGGCGCCGGTGTGCTCGGCTGCGGGGCGGGCGGCCACCTGGCACAGCAGGCGGGCCGAGGCGGCGTAGGAGATCTCGGCGGCCTGCAGCGCGTACTGCCGCCCACGCGGACCGCCCGGCTCCCAGGCCGCGTGCCAGGGCACGAGCCCCAGCCTGCCCATCGGCACCAGCACCAGCCGGGGCAACCTTCCGGCCGGCATCTCGAAGGCCTCCAGGAGGGGCCGCATCGCCGCGTACCAGGCCCACCCGCACAGCCGGTCGAGCCGGCCGCGGAGGGTGGTGGGCGCCGAGGGGCGCCAGCCGGGGACGGGGCCGAGGTCACGAGGGGCTGCGTCGCGGGTCAGGCCTTCCCCGGGCCCGTACTCCTTCAGTGGTGCCGCGTCCTCCGTCAGCTTCGGCAGGGGTACGGCGTGCACCGCGCCCTTCGACGTGACGACCAGGGCGGTGCCCGGGGTGTCCTCCGTGCTCGGTACCAGGTAGACCAGGGCGTCCTTGGTGAGGCTGCGCAGGGCCTCGGCGATCTCGTCGGGGGTGGGCGGGTCGAGGAGTCGTGCCTGGTGGGTGTCGGTGAGGGCGGCCAGGACTCGGCGCCGCAGGGTGCTGGGCACGGTGAGCGGGGTCCTGACGGCGGTGACGGGGTCGGCGGACGGTTCGGCCGCGTCGGCTCCGGCGGTCCGCCACTCGGCCGCCAGGCCGGTGTGTCCGGTGGCGGTGAGGAGGTCGGGGACGGTCGCCGAGGTGAGGGCCGCGTGCAGGACCAGGCCCCGGCAGGCGTCCAGGGCCTGGAGGGCCTCCTCGGGGCGGTCGTCCTTCAGGCACCAGCCGGCCACCTGCAGCGCCGCCCTGGTGGCCTGTGCGGCGGCGACCGTCGCGTGGTCGGTGCCGGACTGCAGCAGGGCGGCCCAGGCGTACCCGCGCAGGGACTTCAGGCCGAGGGCGCGGGCGCCGGCCCGGTCCCGGCGGTGCAGGTCGTCGCGGGATCGGCGGGCCTGGGCGAGGGCGAGGCCGATGTCGGCGTAGAGCCGGTGCTCTGGGCCGCCGGCCTCCGCGAAGGCGCCCTCCAGCAGGGCGATGCCCTTGGCGAGGCGCTCGCGGCGGCGCACCCGGTCGATCTCCAGCTCGGACAGGGCGCAGTGGGCGATGCCCATGGCGTTCGCGTAGCGCAGGCGGCTGTCGCTGCCCGGTTCGCACAGCTCGTGGGCCTCCCGGAGCAGGCCGACGGCCGTCGCGATGCCCGGCCCGTCCTGCTGCGTGAGGGCCTGTATGAACCGGGTCATGCCGCAGTCGCCGAGCACCCAGGCCCGGTGGTCGCGGGGCAACCGCCGTGCCTGGCGGCGCAGTTCGGCGGCGCTCGGACGGGCCGCGAGCGGCGGCAGCGGGGGTACGCCGAGGTGCTGGGCAAGGTTGTCGCGCCCGGAGCGGGCGTTCTCCAGGAGGGTGAGGATCTCGATGCGGGAGGGGTCCTCGTCGCCGAGCGTGGCGTGGCCCTCGGTGAGCGCGGCGATATGGCCGTCGGCGGCGGCCAGGTCGCCGCGCCGGACGGCGGCGTGCGCGTCGTAGCCGGCCTGCTGGAGGTCCATCAGGCGGCGCAGGTGCGCGGGCAGGGCGGGGTCGGAGCGCAGCCGCCGCCAGGTCGCGGCGCCGGCCTCCATGTCGTCGCCGGCGCCGCCGGTCTGGCCGCGCTGGGTCTGGGCCACGAACCGGGTGAGGGCCAGGCCGTGTTCGGCCTCTTCGCCGAGGCCGCCGTCGGCCTCCGCCCGGTCGAAGTGGGCGAGCACCTCGTCGAACCCGGCGCCGGAGCCGCTGCTCATCTCCTGGTGCAGCCGGGCTACACCGGCGACGGCGCTGGCCGGCCCCTGCCAGGCCGGGTCCCGTTCGGCCCGTTCCAGGACCGCCTGGGTCAGCTCCCGCCGGTGCTCGGCGGTGACGTAGGTGCCGTCGGGGTCGACGAGGGTGAGGTTGCTCAGCATCAGCGAGGCGAGCTGGGCCCGGCCGGGGCTGCCCGGTTCGAGGGAGCGCAGTCGGGCAAGGGCCTGCTCGAAGCCCTGGATGCGACGGCGGGCTCCGACGACGTCCCGTTCCATGCCCCGCAGGAACTCCTCCTCCCCGAAGTCGACGAAGGCCCGGCCCTCACGGAGGTCGTCGAGCAGGCTGTCCCACGTCTGCTTCATCCGCTCGACGTCGAGTCCCTCCGGGCAGCCGTCGGTCTCGGGCAGCACCCCGTGGTCGGCGAGGGTGAACCGGGCCCAGCCGTCGAGCATGCGGGCGGACTGGAGCATGTCGTGGTTGCCGGCCCCGGAGTCCAGGACGAGACCGGCGGCGCGCAGCACGTCCCGGGCACGGTCCGGCCGGGGGTCGTCGTGGTGCCGGGACTGCTGGAAGAGGGCGAGGAAGAGTGCGGTGGCGCAGATGTCGCCGTCCCGTTCCGGCCGCCAGGTGTCGACGGCCCGGCGGACCAGGGCGATCCCGCGGTCCCGGCCCTCGACGTCGTCACGGGCGGCGGCCCGCTCGTACAGCAGGCGCCCGAACATGTCCAGGTACTGCGGCAGCAGCTGGTCCTCGGCGCCGGGCCGCTCCAGCAGGCGGCGCAGCTCGACCTCGGCGGCCAGGCTCTGACCGACGTCCTTCCAGGTGGACCAGATCAGCGTCCGTACGAGGAGGGCGTTGACCTCGGCCTCGAACGCCCAGTCGGGTGCGGGTCCGCCCGCCCGGCGGGCCTCGGTGAGCGCGGTGTCGAAGGCATCCCGGGCGCTCTCCAGTTCCTCCCGGTCGACCCGCACCCGGCCGCGCACCAGCGCGGCCAGGCCCAGGCTGTAGCGCAGGTGCGGGACGTCGGCGGGCGGGGCGGTGTCGAGGAGGGCCCGGTAGTGGCGGGCCGAGGCGTCGGCGGCGTCGAGGTCGCCGTGGAGCAGGGCCCGCCGCATGAACAGGTATCCGGCACCGGCCTTCAGGTCGGCCTCCTCCTCGCTGCCGGGCTCCACGTCCTGAAGGGCGTCGTCGTGCCTGCGCAGCGCCTCCGCCAGCAGCTCGGCGGCGTCGGGGTCGGCGAGGCAGCGCAGCTTGGCGCACACGGCGAGCACATGCCGCCCCCACACGCGCTCCCAGGCGAAGTCGGGGTCCCCGGCGGGCAGCCCCTCCACCCCGGCCGCCAGCAGCCCGAAGGCGTCCTCCAGCAGGTGCCGCTCGCCCCGGTCCTCGTACTGCACGCCCCGCAGATGCCCGAACCTGACCTGCCAGGCCGACCAGAGCGGCTCGGTGCCCGGGGTGCGGAAGGCGTGCTCGAACGCCTCGACGGCCAGGGCGAGTTCCTCGTCCCGGCCGTCGTCATCCCGCAGCAGGTACAGCCGGTGGCTGAGCTCTCCGGCGTACCCGCACAGCTCGGCGGCCTGCGGATCACCGGTGGAGTACCGGGCCAACTCATCGAGTACGGCGTCGCGTTCGGCGGTGATGTCATCGAAAGGACCGGTCGGCCGGGAGGAGGAGAAGGTCACCCACCCATACTGCCTAGCCGAGCACCGCCAGCGCGTCGATCTCGATGAGGAGGCCGGCCGGCAGACCGACGTACACCGTGGTCCGGGCGGCGGGCGGCTGGGTGAGGCCCTGCTCCTCGAAGTACGCGTTGTAGATCTCGTTCATCTCGGCGAAGTGGTCCACGTCCGTCAGATAGACGCGGATCATCATCACGTCGTCCCAGCTCGCGCCGCCCTCTTCGAGGATCGCCTTGACGTTGGCCAGGGTCTGCAGGGTCTGCTCGCGCAGGGTGGGACCGGCCGGTGTCGGGGGCCTGCCCTCCTCGGCGGGCAGGAAGCCGACCTGGCCGGCGACCTGGAGGATGTTGCCCTTCTGCACGCCGTGGGAGAACTGCGCGGGCGGGGTGGTGTGGGTCTTCGGGGTGAGCGCGATCTTCTCGGTCATTCGGGGGTGCCCTTCACTGGCGTTCTTCCGGAGTACTCGCCGCTGATCGCGTCCGCGGTGCGGCGCACCTGCGGGAGCAGGGTGAGGAGTTCCTCGGCGGTGACGACGACGTTCGGCGCGGACACCGACATCGCGGCGACCACCCGGCCGTCGGCGCCGCGGACGGGGGCCGCGACACAGTTGATGGACTCCTCGTGGCCGCCGAGGTCGGTGGCCCAGCCCTGTTCACGCACCTGCTCCAACTCCCTCAGGAAGGCGGTGGCGTTGGGGGTGGAGCGGGCGGTGTACAGGGGATAGTCGAGCTTGTCCGCGAGGGCGCGGCGCTCGGGTTCGGGCAGGTCGGCGAGGAGCAGCTTGGCGACGGCGGCGACCGTGATGGCGACGGGCTTGCCGATGCGCGAGTACATGCGGACCGGGTAGCGGCTCTCGACCTTGTCGATGTACAGCACCTCGTTCTCCTCGTACACGGCGAGGTGGACGGTGTGGCCGCAGCGCTCGTTGAGGCGGACGAGGTGGGGGTGGGCGATCTCGCGGATGTCGAGGTTCTCCATCGCCTCCTGGGCGAGGGCGAAGAGGCGGGCGCCGAGGCGGTAGCGCTGGTCGGACTGGCGGTAGACCAGGCCGTGCTCGTGCAGCGTGCGCAGGAGGCGCAGCGCCGTGGACTTGTGGACGCCGAGCCGGCCGGCGACCTGGCCGAGGTCGGCGGGGCCCTCGGCGAGCAGCGGCAGGATGCTCAGGGCTCGGTCGACGGTCTGACTCATGGGGTGTTCGCCTCCTCCGGGGCCTCGTCGGCTTGCGTCCAGCCGGGGCCGAGTCGAAGTCTCCCCCATGCGTCGTCGTCCAGGGCGGCGAGCCGGTCGGCGTGGCTTCGGGCGGCCGGGGCGGCCAGGTCGCCGGGGGCGGTGAGGGTGGCTGCCGCCATGAGGTGGCCGTGCCGGAGGCGGTCGCGCACCGGAAGTCCGCGCAGGGTGCCGGAGAGGAATCCGGCGGCGAAGGCGTCTCCGGCACCGACGTGGGCGACGACAGCGACCCGCGGTGCCCGGACGGCGGTTGCCGTACCCGCGACGTCCTCCGCTCCGCCGGTGTTCCTGTCGAACGCGACCGCTCCACCCCTGCCCTGCTTCACGACCACGATCTCCGGCCCGGGCAGCGCCTCCACGATGGCCCGGCCGCCGTGCAGCCCCCAGGCCTGGCGCGCCTCGCCGTGTCCCACGAACACGATGTCGGCCGCGCGCGCCAGCTCCAGCAGCACCCGGGCGTCATCGGCGTCCCGCCACAGTCCGGGCCTGTGGTTCACGTCGAAGGAGACCAGGGGCCGCCCCTCGCCGGTCCGCACCAGCTCGCGTACGAGTTCCAGGCACCCCTGCGACAACGCCGCCGTGATCCCCGAAAGGTGCAGCACCCGCGCCGCCCGCACCGCCTCCATGTCGACGTTGTCCACGGTCATCGCGGAGGCCGCCGATCCCGCCCGGTAGTACGCCACCTCGTGCTCGTCCGTCGCCCGGTCCCCCGCCGTGCGGAAGTACAGGCCGGTCGGGCGTCCCGTGTCCCGGCGGACGTGGGCGACGTCGACGCCGTAGGACCCGATCGTCTCGACCAGGTGGTCCCCGAACCCGTCCGCCCCCACCCGGCTCACCCAGCGCGTGGAGTGGCCGAAGGCCGCCAGCGCGCAGGCGACGTTGGACTCGGCTCCGCCGGTCCCGCGCTCGAAGGAAGGGACGTCGGCGAGGCGGCCCGGGCGGGTGGGGAGGAAGGTGACCATGGACTCGCCGAGCGCCACGACGTCCACAATGTCGGGGGCCTTGCGGGCTCCGGTGGCGGTCACGATCGTCGTAGCTCCTCGGTGGTGGGAGTCCGTTGACCCCGCGTGGCCGAGATGTTAGACAGCAGCGAGCGACATGCGCAATGAACGTTGCAGATAATGCAACGCATCAGATGGGAGAGGCCTCATGGCCCAGGAAGCCTGTACCGAAGCACTCGCCCGACTCGCCGGGGAACGGGTCGACCACCGCTTCAAGGGCCTCCCGCCGGACGCCGTGGGCCTGACCGTCGCCGAGCTGGCCGCCCAGCGCCGCAACCTCTTCACCGACGGCTTCACCACCCCGGTGCTCGCGCTCTCCGCCGAACGCCTGGAGCACAACCTGCGGCTCATGGAGACGTACGCCGCCCGGCACGGCCTCGCCTTCGCCCCGCACGGCAAGACCTCCATGGCACCCCAGCTCTTCCGGCGCCAGATCGAGCACGGCGCGTGGGGCATCACCCTCGCGGTGCCGCACCAGGTGTGGGTGGCCCGGGCGTTCGGGACCGAGCGGATCTTCCTGGCCAACGAACTGGTCGACGCGGCGGCCCTGCGCCGGATCGCCGCCGACCTGGCGGCCGACCCCGGCTTCCGTTTCGTCTGCTACGTCGACTCCGTGCGCGGGGTCGAGCTGATGGACGCGGCCCTGCGCGGCGCGGCCCGCCCGATCGACGTCGTGGTGGAGCTGGGCGCGGGCGAGGGCGCCCGTACTGGCGTGCGCACGGAGGCGGACGCGCGGGCGGTGGCGGACGCGGTGGCGGGTGTGGAGACGCTGCGGCTGGTGGGCGTGGCGGGCTACGAGGCCCAGGTACCCGGCGCCGCCCCCGGGCCGGTACGGGCCTGGCTGGGCCGGATGGTCGCGCTCGCCGCGGAGTTCGACAAGGCCGGGCTGTTCGCCGGGGCCGAGGAGATCGTGGTGAGCGCGGGCGGCAGCGAGTGGTTCGACGCGGTCGCCGACGTCTTCGCGGACATCCCCGAGCTCTCGCTGCCCGTCCTCAAGCTGCTGCGCTCGGGCGCGTACGTCTCGCACGACGACGTGCACTACAGCAGGCTCACCCCGTTCAACCGGGTGCCCGAGGAGGGCGCGCTGGAGCCCGCGTTCCGGCTGTGGGCGCAGGTCGTCTCCCGCCCCTCCCCCGAGCAGGCCTTCGTCAACGCGGGCAAGCGGGACGCCGCCTACGACCTCGACCACCCGGTGGCCCACGTGGTGCGCCGGGACGGCCGTGAGCACCCGGCGGCCGGCATCGAGGTGACCGCCCTGTCCGACCAGCACCTCTGGCTGGGCACCGGCCCCGAGGCGGACGTCGAGGTCGGTGACTGGATCGGCTTCGGCCTGTCCCACCCCTGCACGTCGTTCGACAAGTGGCAGCTGATCCCGGTGGCCGAGGCGGACGGGACGGTCGTCGACTTCATCCGTACCTTCTTCTAGAGAACCGGGGAGTGCCGTGGAAGACCTCGTCATCCGTGACGCGGACGTCGTCGACGGCAGCGGTGCGGACTCCTACCGCGCCGATGTCGTGGTCGACGGCGGCCGGATCGTCTCGATCGTCAAGGAGGCCGCGGCGGCGGGCTGCCAGCGGCCCCGCGCGATGCGCGAGCTGGACGCGGAGGGGCTCGTCCTCTCCCCCGGCTTCATCGACATGCACGCCCACTCCGACCTGGCCCTGCTGCGCGACCCCGACCACAGCGCGAAGGCCGCGCAGGGGGTCACACTCGAAGTCGTCGGCCAGGACGGTCTCTCCTACGCGCCGGTGGACGACCGCACCCTGGAGGAGGTCCGGCGGGCGATCACCGGCTGGAACGGGTACGGCGACGATCTCGACCTGAACTGGCGGACGGTCGGCGAGTATCTCGACCGGCTGGACCGGGGCATCGCCGTCAACGCCGCCTACCTCGTCCCGCAGGGCACGGTCCGCGCGCTCGCCGTCGGCTGGGAGGACCGCCCGGCCACGCCCGCGGAGCTGGACCGGATGCGGCAACTGGTGGCGGAGGGGCTGGAGCAGGGCGCGGTCGGCCTGTCCTCGGGACTGACGTACACGCCGGGGATGTATGCCGCGGACGCCGAACTGACCGAGCTGTGCCGGGTGGTGGCGCAGTACGGCGGCTACTACTGCCCGCACCACCGGTCCTACGGCGCCGGCGCCCTGGAGGCCTACGCCGAGATGGTGGCGCTGACCCGGGCGGCGGGCTGCCCGCTGCATCTGGCCCACGCGACGATGAACTTCGGCGTGAACAGGGGCCGGGCGCCCGAACTGCTGGCCCTGCTCGACGAGGCGCTGGACTCCGGCGCGGACATCACGCTGGACACCTACCCCTACACCCCCGGCTCCACCACCCTGGCCGCGCTGCTGCCGAGCTGGGCGGGCGAGGGCGGTCCGGAGCGGGTCCTGGCCCGGCTCGCCGACCCGGCGACGGCCGCGCGGATCCGGCACGACCTGGAGGTGACCGGCGCGGACGGCTGCCACGGCGTGCCGGTGGAGTGGGAGACGATCGAGATCTCCGGCGTGACCTCGCCGGCCCTGGCGGACCACGTCGGCCGTACGGTCCGGGAGTCGGCGGACCTGCGCGGCGAGAGTCCCTGGACGACCGCCCGCCGGCTGCTGGTCGAGGACCGGCTCGGCACGACGGTCCTGCAGCACGTCGGCCACGAGGAGAACGTCCGCACGATCATGCGGCACCGCGCCCACACCGGTGGCTCGGACGGCATCCTGCGGGGCGCCAAGCCGCACCCGCGGGCCTACGGCACGTTCCCCCGCTATCTCGGCCACTACGTACGGGAGTTGGGCGTACTGACGCTGGAGGAGTGCGTCGCGCACCTCACGGCGCGGCCCGCGGCCCGGCTGCGACTGCCGGACCGCGGGCTGGTGCGCGAGGGTTACCGGGCCGACCTGGTGCTCTTCGACCCGCGGACGGTGTCGCCCGGCGCCACCTTCGCCGAGCCCCGCACGCTCCCGACCGGGATCCCGTACGTCCTGGTCGACGGCAGGTTCGTCATCGAGGACGGCCGGCGGACGGACGTGCTGGCGGGCCGGGCGGTGCGCCGTACACCGGTGTGACCGCCCGGCCCGGAGGGACTACGGCTTGGGCAGGGTGCAGCCGGAGGCACTCAGGTTGAGCTTGTTGCCGGTCGTGAAGCAGGCCGGGATCTGGTAGGTCTCCTCGGCGTAGTTGATGCCCTGGCGGACGGTCACGTTGCCGCTCTCGTCCACCTCGCACGGGTTGTTCTCGGTGCAGCTCTCGCCGTCCTCGTTGCCCGTGTTGTTGACGGCGACGACGTTGCCGGTGGCCGTGTCGATCACCGGGGAGCCGGAGGTGCCGCCGATGGTGTTGCAGGCGGAGGTGTAGCGCATCGAGTCCTTCCAGGTCCAGCCACCCTCCTTCAGCCGGTACACGAACCCGTCCACGTTGCAGCTGTAGGTGCGCTTCCAGTAGCCGGAGACGACCTTGACGGCGGTGCCGGTGGCCGGGTGCGTGTTCTGCACGGTGAGCGGGCTGATGCCGTACGAGCTCTTGATCGCCGCGTAGGTGGTGGTCAGCCGGTAGATCGTGACGTCCGTGTCCGTCATGGTCGAGTAGACGACCTGGTTGGCGCGGAGCGTGGCGATCCGGCTGCCGGAGGCGTTCAGGAGGCCGAAGCTGCGGCTGGAGGACTGGCCGGTGATGACCTCGCCCGGGTCCGGGAAGCCGGTCTCCAGGCAGTGGCCGTTGGTCATCACGAGCGCCGGGTCGCTGTCCGCGGAGTTCGGGAAGCGGATGACGGAACCGGAGCAGTTGCTGAGCGAGACGGTGCCGGCGTAGGTGACGGTCACCGCCTTTGCCGTCTTGGCCTGGGGCGCGGCGACAGCGGGGGTCGCGCCGAGCCCGGCGATCGCCAGGGCGGACAGCGAGGCCAGGAGAGGCTTGTTCATGTGGGGGTCCCCTCTGCAGACATAAGCGACCGGAGATCTTCCGGCCGCCCACTGTCTTGTCATGAGCATTCTCATGAGAGGGGCATGGGTGGGCAAGGAGTTGTATGCGAACTGTTTTACCGACGGGGCGTCAATTCTGGGAATCCTGGGACCATCTGGGCTTCCTGCCGCCACCCCGGCCGTGCCCGTGGCCGCCGGGCACGGCCGTCGTCGCGGTCGCCGACGGGACCGTCGACGGGGTCGTCGCGGTCGGTGCGGGGGCGGCGGAGGTCTGCGCGCCCGGAGAGGCGGCCGGGCCGGCCGGAGAGGCGGCCGGGGGCGCGCCGGACGTGGGCGCGGAGGACGGCGAGGTCCCGCCCGGGGCGCCGGAGCCGGCCGTGGCACTCGGCGCGTCGCCGTCCTTCCGCGTCGTCGCGGCACCGGAGTCACCGGAGGAGACGCGGCCGCCCTTCGCGGGCTGCTGTCCCGCCGGGGAACCCGAGCCACCCGTCAGACCGGCGACCACGGCGACGACACCGGCCGCCCCGAGGACCCCCGCGACGGCCACCCGGCGCCGGCCGCCCTGCTTCCTGCGGCGCCGGAGATCGGCCCGGCCACCGCCCGGCACGTGAGGAGGCGACCCGGCGGGACCGTCCGGCACGGGCACCGCGGGCATGGCGGGCACCGCGGGCATGGCGGGCACCGCGGGCAGCTCACGGGTCTCGTCGTAGGCGTTCTGCCAGCCGTGGGCGGCGGCAGGGTCGGCGTACTCCTCGTACGACGGCGCCGGGGCGGCATGCGGGTGGTACACGTTCGACGGCACCCCCGGCTCGCCGCCCGCTCCGTGCGCGCCGTACGTCTCCGCCCCGTGCTCACGATCGGTGGACATGGGCGGGAATTGTAGAGACGTGTGTGACTCCTGAGACAGCTACCGGCGATAACAGCACAAAGCTCCGAGTCTCACGTGTTGGAAAACACGGCCCGTGAGGCGTTACCGGGCCGTAAGCTCACGGTCATGCAGGTGATCCAGTCGACCAAGCTCTCCAACGTCTGTTACGAGATCCGGGGCCCGGTTCTCGAGGAGGCTATGCGCCTGGAGGCAGCAGGTCACCGCATCCTGAAGCTCAACACCGGCAACCCGGCCGCCTTCGGCTTCGAGTGCCCGCCGGAGATCCTCGAGGACATCCTCCGCAACGTCTCCACCGCGCACGGCTACGGCGACGCCAAGGGCCTGCTGGCCGCGCGCCGGGCGGTCGTCATGCACAACCAGACCCTCGGCATCGAGACCGACGTCGAACACGTCTACATCGGCAACGGCGTCTCCGAGCTGATCGTGATGGCGATGCAGGGCCTACTGGACGACGGCGACGAGGTCCTCGTGCCGGCCCCCGACTACCCCCTGTGGACGGCGGCCGTCTCCCTGTCCGGCGGTACGGCGGTGCACTACCGCTGCGACGAGCAGTCGGACTGGATGCCCGACCTCGCCGACGTCGAGCGCAAGGTCACCGACCGCACCAAGGCGATCGTCATCATCAACCCGAACAACCCCACGGGTGCGGTCTACGACGAGGCCATGCTCAAGGGACTGACGGACATCGCCCGCCGGCACAACCTGCTGGTCTGCTCCGACGAGATCTACGACAAGATCCTCTACGACGGCGCCACGCACACCCCGACCGCCAAGGTCGCCCCCGATCTGCTCACGCTCACCTTCAACGGCATGTCCAAGGCCTACCGGGTGGCCGGCTACCGCGTCGGCTGGATGTCGATCTCCGGCCCCCGCGCGCACGCCGACTCCTACATCGAGGGCCTGACGGTCCTGGCCAACATGCGGCTGTGCGCCAACATGCCGGGCCAGCACGGCGTGGTCGCCGCGCTCAGCGGGCGCCAGTCGATCAACGACCTGGTGCTGCCGGGCGGCCGGCTGAAGGAGCAGCTGGACGTCGCCTACGAGCTGCTCACCCAGATCCCGGGCGTGACCTGCGTACGGCCCAAGGGCGCGCTGTATCTCTTCCCGCGCCTCGACCCCAAGGTCTTCAAGATCAAGGACGACCGGCGGATGGTGCTGGACCTGCTGCGCCAGGAGAAGATCATGGTCGTCCAGGGCACCGGCTTCAACTGGCCCGAGCCCGATCACTTCCGCGTGGTCACCCTGCCGACCGCCGGCGATCTCCGGGACGCGGTGACCCGGATCGGGAACTTCCTGGACGGCTACAGCCAGCCGTAGCGGACGGAGACCGGCGGACCGCAGTCCGTGACACGACTCAACTTTAGACGAAATCCAAGCTAGGATGGTTTCCTGTCAGCGCACAGGAGGCCATCCCCATGTACGAACCGATCCGCACCAAGTCGGTCCACAGCACGATGGCCGGCACCCCCTCCGACTTTCCGCACCGGTCGCGCGAGGAGGAGCTGGACATCCAGCTGGCCGGACACCTCTCCGCGCTGCTCGCCGTCACCGACGACCTGCGCGCCCTGATGCCGTCGGCCGGTCTGGACGCGGCTGCGGAACGCCTCGCCCGCGAGATCGGCCGGCTGCGGGGAGGACGTGCGCCGTTGCGCGCGACGCCCACCGCGGCCGGTGACCCCGCCGCCCTTCACCGGCGCGCACACGCCCTCGCCGGCCGCGCCCTCGTGGTCGCCGCCTCCCGGGCGGACACCGCGGCGGCGATCCTCGCGGCCGAGTGCATGGACGCGCACGCCGCCGCCCTGGCCGACCCGAAGGAACTCAGCGCGGCCCACTGACCCCGCCTCAGGGGTCCCCCGATCGGCCCCGGTCCGCGTGTACCCGCAGCGACGCGCGGACCGGGAGCCATGCACTGCGTCGGCTTGAGCCGGGGTGCGCTTCGCCGTAGGGGCTTGTGTCCTCTTGCGGCTGACGGCTCGTCGTGGTTTCTCGCGCAGTTCCCCGCGCCCCTTGGGGGCGTTGCAGGGCCGGGGCCGGTATGTCACCCCCCGTTCACCGTCCGCCGCGGGGAATGTTGGGTTCCGCGAGCACAGTCCCCGGCGTGAGACGTATCGCTGGAATCGTCCTCGCGGTTCTGCTGATCGGTGGCGTGGTGGCCGCCGTCGTCGCGGGCCGGCACGGGGAGGACAAGGGCACGGCAGCGAAGACCGTGCGGGGAGTGATCGGTTCGGAGAAGGCGGACTTCTTCGCCGATCCCGATGTGGTGAAGGCCCTCGCCGCCAAGGGCTACACCGTGAAGACGGAGGCGTCGGGGTCCTGGGCCATGGAGGGTCTGGACCTGAAGGGGTACGACTTCGCCTTCCCGTCCAGCCAGGCGCCCGCCGACCAGCTGGCCGCCAAGTACCACGTGCAGGAGCCGCTGCCCCGGCCGTTCTACTCGCCCCTCGTGGTCGTGGCCCACCGCAGTGCGGCCGACGTGCTGGCGGCGGGCGGCCTGGCCACGCTGGACGGGAAGAACCGGGGCACGCTGAAGATGGCCGCCTACCTGGACGCGGCCCGGCACAACCGGACCTGGCAGCAGCTCAAGGGCTCCGCCGGTCACGGGGAGCTGACCGGCACGCTGTACATCGCGAGCACCGATCCCGAGTCCTCCAACTCGGGCGCGCTGTACCTGGCCGCCGCCTCCTACGTCGCGAACGGCGGCAAGGTGACCGCGAGCAAGGCCGACCTCGACCGCACCGCACCCCTGCTGCACCAGCTGGTCAGCGTCCAGGGCGCGCAGCAGTCCAGTACGGACGCGGTCTTCCGGGACTTCATCAGCGGTGCCGGAAACCCGCTGGTGCTCGTGTACGAGTCGCAGGTCGCCTCGCTGCTCGCGGACCAGCACACCGTGGACGACCTGGTGGTGCTCTACCCGGACACCACGGTCAACAGTGACCACACCGTCGTGCCGCTCGACGCGAACGGGCGTGCGCTCGGGGAGCTTCTCAGCACGGACCCTGCCCTGCGCAAGCTCGCCGTACGGCACGGGTTCCGGCCGCAGGGCGACGCCGCCGAGTTCGTCGCGGCCACCGCGGACCGTGCCGCCTACCTGAACCAGAAGCTGACCGGCGTCCGGCAGGCGCCCGTGCCCACCTCCGCGGTGCTGCACGAGATGGCCCGCCGGGCGCGCGGATGACGGGGGATCGTCAAATGACCGACAAAGAGAATGAGTTCACGCTCACACCGCCCGAGGCCGTAGCGCCCGTGCCGCGGGACAAGGCCGGTGGGCTGGTGCCCGTCGAGGACGGTGTGCGTACCGACATGGCGCGCAAGGCCGCCGCCTACGTGGAGGGGCTCGCCTCGCTCGACGCCCGCTCGCCCGAGTTCGCGGGCAAGGTCGGCGAGATCACCGCCCTCGGCGCCGGCGACATGCGGACCGCCGCCGCGCAGTCCAACCGGATGCTGGAGCGGACCGTGCGCAGCCTGCCCGACAAGGGCGGGGACGCCCAGGGGAAGGTCGCCGGCTCGCTGGTGGAACTCCGCCGGGTCGTCGAGGACCTGGACCCGCGCGACCTGCCGGCGGGCAAGGGCCGCAGGTTCCTCTCCAGGCTGCCCGGCGGCAACAAGCTGCGCGACCACGTCGCCAAGTACGCCTCCGCGCAGGGCACGCTGAACAGGATCGTGGGTTCGCTGCGCGGCGGGCAGGACGAACTGCGCCGGGACAACGCCGCGTTGCAGACCGAGCGGGTCCGGCTGTGGGAGACCATGGGCAAGCTCCAGGAGTACGTCGTGCTCACCGAGGCCCTGGACTCCGCCGTCGAGGGGCACATCGCCCAGGTCGGCGACCCCCAGCAGGCCGACAGCCTGCGCGCCGACGTCCTCTTCCCGGTCCGGCAGAAGCACCAGGACCTGCTCACCCAGCTCGCGGTGTGCGCGCAGGGCTACCTCGCCATGGACGTCGTACGCCGCAACAACGACGAACTGATCAAGGGCGTCGACCGGGCGGCCACCACCACCGTGTCGGCCCTGCGCATCTCCGTGATGCTGGCCTCCGCCCTGGACACCCAGAAGAAGGTCGTCGAGCAGGTCAACGCGCTGCGCGGCACCACCGAGGACCTGATCCGGGCCAACGCCGACATGCTCAGCACGCAGAGCGGCGAGATCCAGCGCATCGCCGCCGACCCGGCCGTCGGCGCGGAGACGCTGCGCTCGGCGTTCCAGCAGATCCACCGCACCCTCGACGCCATCGACACCTACAAGGTGCAGGCCACCGAGGCGATGGCCGCCACCGTCCAGTCGCTGACGGACGAGCTGCAGGGCGCGAGCGCGTACCTGGAGCGCAGCCGGTCGCAGGGCGCGCTGGAGGGCGGACTCGCATGAGCGGACGGACCTCGGGCCTGCTGGCCCTGCTCGCCACGACCGCCGCGCTCCTGACCGGCTGCACGAGCGAGGAGCACCAGGACGACTCCACCGCCCCGAAGCCCGGCACGCTGCGGGTCCTCGCCTCCAGCGAGCTCAGCGACATGACCGCCGTCTTCGACCGCGTCCGCAAGGACACCGGCGTCACGATCCGCCCCACCTACATGGGCACCCTGGACGCCGTCGACCTGCTCGCCAAGGGCAGGGCGGACGGGGCGTACGACGCGCTGTGGCTGTCCTCGGACGACTATCTGCGGCTGCGCCCGGACGCGGCGAAGAAGGTGCTCTCCGAGACGCCGGTCATGTCGAGCCCGGTCGCGATCGGCGTGCGGACGGCCACCGTGCGGGCCCTCGGCTGGAAGCCCGAGCAGGTCAGCTGGTCGCAGATCGAGCAGGCCGTACAGGACGGCAGGCTGACCTACGGCATGACGGACCCGGCCCGTTCCAACTCCGGCTTCTCCACGCTGGTCTCGGTGGCCTCCGCTCTCTCCGGCGCCCAGTCGGCGCTCACGGACGCGGACGTCGCCAAGGCCACGCCCAGGCTGAACGAGTTCTTCAAGGGCCAGAAGCTGACGTCGGGATCGTCGGGCTGGCTGGCGACGGCGTACAAGCGGCGCGGCAACGTGGACGCCCTGCTCAACTACGAGTCCGTCCTCAAGGGCATCCCGGGCCTGACCGTGATCCGCCCCAAGGACGGGGTCGTCACCGCCGACTACCCGTTCTCCTCGCTCTCCGGGACCGGCGCCCGTACCCGTGAGGACGTCCGCAAGGTGACGCAGGACCTGCGTACCGACGCCGTGCAGAGGCTGATCACCGAGACCACCCACCGCCGGCCGGTCGTCGCCTCGGTGCCGCCCGCCCCCGGTCTGGACACCGGCCGGCGGCACGAACTGCCGTTCCCCGGCAGCCGTTCCGTCGCCGACGGGCTCCTCGACTCCTACGAGAACGAGCTGCGCCGCCCCTCGCGCACCGTGTACGTCCTGGACACCTCGGGCTCGATGGAGGGCGGCCGGCTGGACGCGCTGAAGCAGGCGCTCACCGGCCTGACCGGCGACTTCCGTGACCGCGAGGAGGTCACGCTGATGCCGTTCGGCTCGGACGTGAAGAGCGTGCGGACCCATGTCGTGGAACCCGGGGACCCCAAGGCCGGTCTGGACGCCATCCGCAAGGACACCGACGCGCTCGAAGCCGACGGCAACACCGCGATCTACACCTCGCTGGAGAAGGCGTACGGCCGGCTCGGCGCCGACCGCGACACGTTCACCTCGATCGTGCTGATGACCGACGGCGAGAACACCACCGGGGCCGAGGCCGGGGACTTCGACGGCTTCTACCGCCGGCTCACCGGCGCCCGGCGGGACACCCCCGTCTTCCCGATCCTCTTCGGCGACTCCGACCGCTCCGAGCTGGGCCACATCGCCGACCTGACCGGCGGCCGCCTCTTCGACGCCCGAAACGGCTCGCTGGACGGCGCCTTCGAGGAGATCCGTGGCTACCAGTAAGGTCCTCGGCTTTCTCGAGTCCCGCAAGAACCTCACCGGCGGCGCCCTGGGCCTGGTCGGCCTGGTGCTGACCTTCACCGGGGCAGCGGGCCCGTACTGGCCCGTCGTGGTGGCCGGGCTCTACGGCGCGGGCGCGCTGATCGCCCCGCCGGAACGCCCGCCGCTGCCCGACTTCCCCGACCCCTCCGCCCAACTGGACGAACTGCGCGAGGACTTCGAGCGGCTGCGCGACTACCTGCGGGACGTCGGCCTGCCGCCCGTCGCGGCGGCCGGCGCCGAGCGGCTCGACGAGGTGCTGGCCGCGCTGCTCGACCCGGGCTGGGCGGCCGAGCTGCTCGCGCAGGACCCCGAGAGCCTGCACATGCTCGCCCGGACCGTGCGGCGGGACGTCCCCGAGGCCGTGGACACCTTCGCCCGGACCCGCTGGTGGACCCGGCTGGCGCCCGGGCAGCAGCCGCCCGAGCACCACCTGGAGCGCCAGCTTGCGCTGCTGCACGAGGAGTTGCTGCGGACGGCCGACGCGCTGCGGGAGACCGAGGCGCGCCGGCAGGAGTCCCACACCCGGTATCTGGAGGACCGCGGGCAGAGCGGGTGAGGGAAGCGGCCTGGGCGCGGCTCCCAGGATCTCCCCGGCGGCTCCCGGGTCAGGTCGTCGCGAGCACCACCACCAGAATGATCACGAGGACCGCGAGCAGCACGAACACGCCCGCCTTGGGTGAGCCGGGGGCCCGGTCCGGCGGCGGGGGCGGCGGCGGGACCGCACCCGTGGGCGCCTGCGCGTTGAACACGTCGTGCCCGGTGGTCGTGGCCCGCGCGCACCACGGGCAGGCGCTCAGATGGGAGCCGTAGACATGCAGCGGGCGGGTGCCACAGCGCTTGACCTGCCCGCGTTCCTTGTCGAGGGCGCGCAGCCATGCCTCGGCCGAGGGCCGGGCGTCGGGGTCGTGCACGCCGATGCCGAAGGCGCTGCGGGCCAGCACGAGCAGCTCGGGCGGCAGCACCGACGGGTCGAGCGTGCTGCGCGGGACGGTGACCAGCTCGGGCCGCACCACGTAGGAGACGCTGGAGACGATGTTGTCCTTGACCCCCGACTGGGAGACGCTGTCGTGGGCGACGCCGCCGAAGGGATGGTTGCCCGCGGTGAGCAGCTGGTAGACCAGCACCGCGAGCGCGAAGTCGTCGCTGGCCGCGGTGGCCGGCCTGCCCGCCTGCCGTTCCGGCGCGGAGTAGTCGGTGGTGTGCATCAGGCACGGGAAGACCTCGCCGGTCTCCGTGTCGGTGAAGGCGATGGAGTCGCAGTCGAGGAAGGTGACGAAGCCGTTGGCGTCCACGACGACGTTGTTGCTGGAGAAGTCGCCGATGACGAGCTTCTCGTGGTGCATCCGCGCCGTCATGAACGCGAGGTTCCAGCCGACGCCGAGCAGGAACCGCCAGTCGGCCCGGTCGGGGAACCGCTTCAGCCGCTGCGAACGGGTGAACAGGCCTACCAGCTGCACGTGCTGGGGCTCGCCGAAGCGGCGCATCGCGTAACCGATGAACTTTCCGTGGCTGTTGCGGGCGATCGCGGTGGGCCAGGCCAGTTCGGGGGGCTGCGCGCTGTCCAGGGGGCGGCCGCCGAGCGGGGACATGGTGCGCATCCGGGTCAGCCGCCGCTCCTGGTCGGGGCCGGGCACGTCGTGGTAGAGCTTCACCACCACCTGCTGGTCGTCCCGGACCGCGTACACGGCGGCCTGCCCGCCGCTCTTGAGGGGCGGCTCCACCAGGACGACGGCCCTGCCGTCCAGGTAGACGGTGCGGTCGGTCATGAGCGCCCCCTGCGCACGGCCCGCAGCAGTGTCTTGTCGTCGGCGTTGAGCGCGGTCAGCCGGTCCGAGCCGAGCAGGGCGGCGAGCGCCTCGTGCGCGCTGTCGGTCACGTGGCCCGGAGCGTCGAGGGAACGCAGGACGGCCTCCACGAAGGCCGTGTGCGGGATCGTCCCGCCGCCCGGCCCGCGACTCAGCGCGGCCTGGGCGAGGCCGTCCGTCGACAGCAGCACCCCGTCGACCCCGTGGTCGTTGACACAGCTGTCGTAGACCCAGTCGGCCGCGTCGTTCGAGGTGAGGAAGACGGTCTCGTTGCTGTACTCGCTGACGGCCGCGGGCTGCGGCAGCAGGTGGTACTGGCGTACGCCGTCCTCGGTGCCGGCCCGCAGCACGACGAAGCCGTCCCCGACGCTGACCTGGCCGATCCACTCCGGGGCGAGGACGACGACGGTGAGGGTCGTCGCGAAGTCCGGCGCGTCCGCCCCCGTGTGCTCGCGGAAGGCGTGCCGGACGTCGAGGAAGATCTCCCTGAGCACGTCCCGGACCTTCGGGGCGGACAGGGCGGCGAGTCCGCCGGCGCGGCGGCCGAAGTGCTCCATGGCCAGCCGGACCGCGAACTTCGACCCCTCGTCGGACCGGGGCCGGCTGCCCGCGCCGTCGGCGACGGCCAGCACGGTCACCGGGCCCACGACGCGGTGCTCGAAGGCGTCCTGGCAGGGCACGCCCGAGCGCCGGTGGCGGTAGCCCTGGACGCTCACCCCGTGGGCCCGCCACGGGGTGTCCCGGTCCTCCGAACCGTTCACCGCTCCCCCTTCGGAACGTTCACCGCTGCCGTCCGCGGCATGTCAGCTCTCCCAGGCCGGGCGCTGGGTCTTGAACTGGCTGAAGATCTTCTCGAAGACCTCGTCGCCCGCGCCCTTCTGCTCGGCGTTGGCGCTGGCCGACATCATCTGGAGCAGCTCGCGGAACGGGAAGCCCTGGATGCGCGCGTTGAACTTCGGCGCGAAGTTGCGCAGCACCTGCTCGCCCAGCTCCGTGATGCCGCCGACGCCGATCGCGTAGAGCCGGAAGCGGCGGTTGCGCTGCTCCTCCTCCAGGACCGGGATCAGCCGGCGCCAGGTCTCGGTGAAGTGCCCGGTGGCGTCCGTCGGCAGGCCGTCGGTGACCAGGCATATCTGCGGCCGGTAGTACTGGAGTCCGCTCGCCCTCAGCTCGGCCTTGCGGGCGGCGACGATCCGCATCGACAGCTCCAGCGCCTCGGTCATCAACGTGACGCCGGACGCGGTGAGTTGCGGTGCCTGGAACATGTGGGCGGGCACGAAGGGACTCACCCCGGCGCGCGTGTCCAGCAGTTGGGGCCCGCGCCAGGAGGAGACCCCGAACCGGCCGCCGAAGGTGACGACCGCGACCTCGACGCTGTAGCTGAGGGAGACGTCCTCCTGGAGCTCGCGGGTCCATTCGGCGAGCGCGGTGTTGAGGGTCTGGATGGGTGCGCCCGCCATGGAACTCGAGATGTCGAGGCAGAGCACCAGCGGCAGCCGCTGGGCGTTGTTCTCGAACTCGATGTCGGCGTACTCCGCCGGCATCGTGGGCGGGTATTCGCTGGACATGGTGGTCTCCTGACGAGCCGCTGATGCTCAGTGGTGGTGGACCCGTTCACCGGGCGCCCGTGGCGGGCTGTTGCTCGGAGGGGAAGGCGTAGAAGACGTCGTCGTCGGGGTCGTGCGGTTCGGTGAGGTCGATGACGCCGCCGGGCGGGGGCGGGGGCCGGCTCGGGTCCGCCCACACCGCCCGGTACAGCACGCGCTCGATCTCGACGTAGCCCTGCGGGTGCAGTTCGGTGCGGACCACGGCGGTACGGAACTGGCCGCGGCGCGGGCCGACGGCGCGGCCGGGGCTGCGCGGGGGCTCCTTGGGGCGCGGCCGCACGACCGTCGTCGGCTCGTCGCCGCCGCCCTGGGCGGGCGCGGCGGCCGTGGTGGCCGTGTGGTTCGGGGCGGACGTGTGGTTCGGGGCGGACGTGCCGCCGAAACCGGCCGCGGCGAAGGCGTGCGGGAGGGCGCCGCCGGTGCGGCGGACGAGGAACACCAGCACGCCGAGGACGATCACCAACAGGGCGATCACGGAGATCAGGATCCCGCTGGTGGAGCTGCCGCCGCCGTCGTCGGCCCTGGCCCCGGTGTTCCCGCCTGTCCTGCCCGAGGCGGTCCTGGTCGGCGCGGGCCGGCTGGTGGGGGCGGCGGACGGGACGGTGATCGTCTGCCGGTCCAGCGCCTCGGCCACTCCGTTCCGGACGAGGTCCGCGCCCTTGACCGTGGTCTGGCCGGCGGTCGCGGTGAACGGTTTGCAGTCGATGTTCTTGGTCCCGCAGATGCCGCCGTTGGTCAACTGGTCCACGGTCGCGGGCGAGAGCAGCTGGATCTCGGCCTTGTCGGACACGAACCGGTTTCCCGCCAGCAGCAGCAGTACGGTGCCGCCCTCACCGGTGTGCACCCCGGACGGCACCTGGACCATGAGGTCGTCCCGGCGGTGCAGGACGGCCTTCTCGGCTTCGCCGTCCGGCTTGCCGTAGTCCAGCGACGTCTTGAGGGTCACCGTGACCGGCTCCCCGCTGTACGCCGAACAGCTCACCAGTTCCACGAAGTCCTGGCCGCACTGGGCCGACGCGGGTCCCGCCGCCGCCGCGATCGACGCGCCCCACACCACCGGTAGCGCCCCGAAAGCAAACAACAGGAACGAAAGGAACGGTCGCCTCATAAGACCCCCCGTGGCCGAAACCGCACGCGCCCATAGTGGCGGTAACAGGGGGAGCCTGTAAGGGTTTTGCAAGGAACGATCAAATCCGACTTACAACTCGAACACCTCACGACACCTGGTGAACATCTGTCGCGCACGTTCCGCCCAGTCGTTGACGAGATCGTCGAACTCCGCCTGTGTGACACGGCAGTTGAGCGGCATGTCGCAGACCCCGGCCAAGCAGGGGCCCGGCCCGCGCACGTCCCAGACCGACAGCATCGGGTAGAGCTGTTCGGTGTTCCACGCGTTGGCCGCGGCGGCGGCGACGGCGAGCTGGTCGTGGCGCAGCGACCTGCCGTCGGTGAAGAACGCGACGAGGAGTCGTTTCGTCGTCATGAAGCGCACGGTGAGCAGCCGCCCCGTCTCGCGCACGTCGAGGAGCAGGGAGACGGAGTCGGTGTTGGCGTCGGTCTCGGTGGGGTGGTGCTCGCGCTCCCCCCAGGCCGCCACCAACTGCCGCCAGCGGGTGCCGATCTCCTGGCCGGCGTACGGGTCAGCGACCGCCACGGGCCACCGCCTCGGTGACCATCGCATCGGTCAGGCCCGCGTCCAGCAGGGCCTGTGCGTGCAGCCGCAGGCAGGAAGGCACGGAGATGCTGGTGCCGGGTTCGCGGCTGCGGCGGTCGGCGAGGTCGCCGGTGCGTCTGTCGATGCTCCGGGCGACGGTCTCCGGCGGCCAGACGGCCGTGGGCGGCGCCTCGCCGAGCAACGCGCGCAGCAGGGCGCCGAGTTCGGGCCGCTCCCCCGGGTGCCGGGCCAGGCAGTGGGAGACGATCCCGCGCAGGGCGCCGGGCACCCCGGTCAGGTCGGGGGTGCCGTGCACGATCCGGTAGGAGACCTGGTCGCCGCCGCCGAACGGCGGGCGGCCGGTCAGCGCGTACGTCAGCACGCCGCCGAGGGAGAACACGTCGCTGGGCGGCCCGGCCGGCTCGCCCCGCATCTGCTCGGGGGACATGAACGGCGGGGTGCCCATCACGATGCCGTGGCGGGTGAGTCCGGGCACCCCGTCGACGCGGGAGATGCCGAAGTCGATGACGCGCGGGCCGTCGGCGGCCAGCAGCACGTTCGCCGGTTTGAGGTCGCGGTGCACGACCCCGGCGGAGTGGATCGCCTGGAGGGCCTCCACCAGGCCCGCGCCGAGGCGGCGCACCTGTGCCTCGGACAGCGGACCGTCGCCGCCCACCGCCTCCGACAGCGGCGGGCCGGGGACGTAGAGCGTTGCCAGCCACGGCAGTTCGGCGTCCGGGTCGGCGTCGACGACCGGCGCGGTGTAGGCGCCGCTGACCGCCCGCGCCGCGGCGACCTCGCGGGCGAAGCGCGCCCGGAACTCGCGCTCCGCGGCCAGTTCGGGCCGGACCACCTTCACCGCGACCTCGCGGCCCGCGGGCGACCGGCCGAGATAGACCCACCCCATCCCGCCGGAGCCGAGCCGCCCGACGATCCGGTACGGCCCCACCCGCAGCGGATCACTGACCGGTGTACGCACCCCGCCCACCTCTTTCACGGGTTCGTTCAAGGATGTCCCGAGTGTCTCCCGAAATGACCGGCGGGAAAGAGGTGATGCGCGAATTGGCAGCCGGGATTACGGCTGCGGTACGTCACCGCCCCCTTCGGCACGCGTAGCCGGAACGCGGCGCACGGGAGGCGGGGCGGCAGTCGGAGACACGGCGGGACCCGCCGCCGTTGCCTCCGTCGGGGCCGACGGGGGCGTGACAACCCGGACCGGGGCCCCGCACGCCGTTGTGCGGGGCCCCGGTCCGGGTCGTCACCACGGCCGGCCGTGACGATCGCTGGTCAGGGCATCCCAACCGGCCGTGGAGTTCTTCGTGCGGGTCTCAGCCCAGGCGCTCGACCAGCGCGCGGTACTGGTCCCACAGTTCCTTCGGCGTGTGGTCGCCGAAGGTGTTGAGGTGCTCGGGGACGAGGGCCGCCTCCTCGCGCCAGATCTCCTTGTCGACCGTGAGCAGGAAGTCCAGGTCGGACTCGGCCAGCTCCAGGCCGTTGGTGTCCAGCGCGTCCCGGGTCGGCAGGACACCGATCGGGGTCTCGACGCCCTCGGCCTTGCCGTCCAGGCGCTCCACGATCCACTTCAGGACGCGGCTGTTCTCACCGAAGCCCGGCCAGACGAACTTGCCCTCGTCGTTCTTCCGGAACCAGTTGACGTAGTAGATCTTCGGCAGCTTGGACTGGTCCTTGTCCTTGGCCACGTCGACCCAGTGGGCCATGTAGTCGCCCATGTTGTAGCCGCAGAACGGCAGCATCGCGAACGGGTCGCGGCGCAGCTCGCCGACCTTGCCCTCGGCGGCGGCGGTCTTCTCGGAGGCCACGTTGGCGCCGAGGAAGACGCCGTGGTTCCAGTCGAAGGACTCGGTCACCAGCGGCACCGCGCTGGCGCGGCGGCCGCCGAAGAGGATCGCCGAGATCGGCACGCCCTTCGGGTCCTCCCACTCCGGCGCGATGATCGGGCACTGGGAGGCCGGGACGGTGAAGCGGGCGTTCGGGTGGGCGGCCGGAATCCCGGACGCGGGCGTCCAGTCGTTGCCCTTCCAGTCGGTCAGGTGGGCCGGAGACTCCTCGGTCATGCCCTCCCACCAGACGTCGCCGTCGTCGGTGAGCGCGACGTTGGTGAAGACCGCGTTGCCCCACAGCGTCTTCATCGCGTTGGCGTTGGTGTGCTCACCGGTGCCGGGCGCGACGCCGAAGAAACCGGCCTCGGGGTTGATCGCGTACAGGCGGCCGTCCTCGCCGAAGCGCATCCAGGCGATGTCGTCGCCGATGGTCTCCACGGTCCAGCCGGAGATCGTGGGCTCCAGCATGGCGAGGTTGGTCTTGCCGCAGGCGCTCGGGAAGGCGGCGGCGACGTACTTGGACTCGCCCTGCGGCGGGGTGAGCTTGAGGATCAGCATGTGCTCGGCCAGCCAGCCCTCGTCACGGGCCATGACGGAGGCGATGCGCAGGGCGTAGCACTTCTTGCCGAGCAGCGCGTTGCCGCCGTAGCCGGAGCCGTACGACCAGATCTCGCGGCTCTCCGGGAAGTGGGAGATGTACTTGGTCTGGTTGCAGGGCCACGGGACGTCCGCCTCGCCAGCCTCCAGCGGGGCCCCGAGCGAGTGGACGGCCTTGACGAAGAAGCCGCTGTCGCCCAGCTCGTCCAGGACGGCCTGGCCCATGCGCGTCATCGTGCGCATGGAGACGGCGACGTAGGCGGAGTCGGTGATCTCCACGCCGATCGCGGACAGCGGGGAGCCGAGCGGGCCCATGCAGAACGGGACGACGTACATCGTCCGGCCCTTCATCGAGCCGCGGAACAGGCCCTTCTCACCTGCGAAGATCTCCCGCATCTCGGCGGGGGCCTTCCAGTGGTTGGTCGGGCCTGCGTCCTCCTCCTTCTCCGAGCAGATGAAGGTCCGGTCCTCGACGCGCGCGACGTCGGTCGGGTCGGAGGCGGCGTAGTAGGAGTGCGGGCGCTTGATCGGGTCGAGCTTCTTGAAGGTCCCCTTGCCGACGAGCTCCTCGCACAGTCGCTCGTACTCGGCCTCGGATCCGTCACACCAGACCACACTGTCCGGCTGGGTCAGTTCGACGATCTCGTTGACCCACGAGATCAGTTCCTGGTGGTTGGTGGGGATGACGGTGGGAGCCGCGATGTCGCGCGCCACGATTGCTCCTAATTGAGGGATTTTATGTCTTGTCGCCCCGTGGGGGCCGCGGCCCGGACGCTTCGTAGCTGCTCATCCGGTGCCGACCGCACTCATTTGATCATCCGATTCTAGTGCCCATCTGTCCAGAGGGCATCACAGGTGAGCAACGTGAGGAATCCCACGGTTTCCGTGATTCTTTGCGTGCACATGGAGTTCAACAGGAGGACCTTTTGCGTTACGGCCACTCACGAGGGCGCGCTGACACGCGACTTACGGCACCGTAGGTACCATGCCCCGCATGACTGCGCCCGTCCCCGACGCGCCCACGGACCCGCCGGCCGCCGGCCGCGGTCCCACCGCGCTCTCCTTGCCGCATCCGGTCAAGCCCAGGCTCCGCGGCTGGCTGCACCTCGGCATGTTCCCGGCCGTACTCATCGCGGGGCTGGTACTCACCGCCCTCGCCGACTCCACCAGAGGCCGCATCGCCTGCGGGATCTACGTCCTGACGGCATGCCTGCTCTTCGGTGTCAGCGCCCTGTACCACCGGGGCAACTGGAGCCCCCGGATGGACGGCGTCCTGCGCCGCCTCGACCACGCCAACATCTTCCTGATCATCGCGGGCACCTACACCCCGCTGACCATGCTGCTGCTACCCGGCGCCAAGGGTCAGTGGCTGCTGTGGAGCGTCTGGGCAGCGGCCGCCGCGGGCATCGTCTTCCGCGTCTTCTGGGTCGGCGCCCCGCGCTGGCTCTACACCCCCTGCTACATCGCGATGGGCTGGGCGGCCGTCTTCTTCCTGCCCGACTTCATGCGCACCGGCGGCATCGCCGTCCTGGTCCTGGTGATCGTCGGCGGCCTGCTCTACAGCGCGGGGGGCGTGATCTACGGCATCAAGCGCCCGAACCCCTCACCGCGCTGGTTCGGCTTCCACGAGGTCTTCCACTCCTTCACCCTCGCCGCGTTCGTCGTCCACTACGTGGGCATCTCGCTGGTGGCGTACCAGCACTCATAGCCCTTTCGAGCAGCCTCCTCCGGCCACGGCACCCCCGCCGTGGCCGTTTTTCATGCCATGACAACGTACCCCTATTGACGGCAAGAATCTTTTGATAGCTACTTTCATTTTACGCTTACCGTCATCCAGACCGACGAGACGCGGCACGACCCCCGCCGCTGGTGGGTCCTCGGGGCCCTGGTCGCGAGCATGCGGCGCACGGAACGTGAGGAGGTCCCGGCCGTGGCCGCCCCCGCGGCAGATGCCGGACAATGACGCGCATGACGGCCGCTCACTCCCCCACGTCCGCTGCCGACCGCCCCCGCCTCGGTCTGCGCGAACGCAAGAAGATCAAGACCCGTGAGGCGATCCGCGCGGCGATGTACTCCCTGGTCGAGGAGCAGGGGTACGACGCCACCACGATCGACCAGATCGCCGACCGGGCGGAGGTGTCGCCGTCGACCGTCTTCCGCTACTTCCCCACCAAGGAGGACATCGTCCTCACGGACGAGTACGACCCGTTCGTCCTGGCGGAGATCAGGCAGCGGCCCGCGGAGGAACCCTGGGCGGACACCATCCGGCACGCGCTGCGGCGGGCGGTGCGGCAGGCCGTCGACGAGGACCAGCGGATCCTGCGGCTGCGGACGCACCTGATGGTCCAGGTCCCCGCGGTGCGCTCGCGCATGATGGAGAGCATGTCGGTGACCGCCCACATGCTCTGCCAGGTCATCGGCGAGCGCACCGGCCGCGATCCGGAGAGCCTGGAGGTGCGGGTCTACGCCATGTCGCTGATCGGCGGCCTGATGGAGACGTCCATGTACTGGGCCGAGCACGGCCAGCGGGACGACTTCGAGAGCCTCGTCGACCGCACCCTGGGCGTCCTCGAACACGGTCTCTCCGCCGGAAAACCCTGAGGCCCCGGCCCGGCCCCGTGCCATCCTGACGATGTGAACGGACCCGAGATCCACGTCGAAGTCGCCCCCGCCCTGCAGCTTTTCGTGCCGCCCGTGAGGCGTGCGGGCGCCACCGCCCTGGGTACGGACGGTGTCTCGACCCTCGGCCACGTGGTCGAGTCCCTCGGGATCCCGCTGACGGAGGTCGGCGCCCTGGTGGTGGACGGCCGCGAGGTGCCGCCGTCGCACATCCCGGCGGCGGACGAGCGCGTCTCGGTCCGTGCCGTGCAACGCCCCCAGCAGGTCCCCGGCGCCCCGCTGCGCTTCCTGCTCGACGTCCACCTCGGCACCCTCGCCCGCCGGCTGCGGCTGCTCGGCGTGGACACGGCGTACGAGTCGACCGACATCGGCGACCCGGCGCTGGCCTCCCGCTCGGCCGCGGAGAAGCGGGTCATGCTCAGCCGCGACCGGGGCCTGCTGCGCCGCCGCGAGCTGTGGGCCGGGGCGTACATCTACAGCACCCGCCCCGACGACCAGCTGCAGGACGTCCTCGACCGCTTCGCCCCGGACCTGCGCCCCTGGACCCGCTGCACCGCCTGCAACGGCCTGCTGAAGGAGGCCACCAAGGAAGAGCTGGCCGACCGTCTCAAGGGCGGCACGCAGCGCTCGTACGACGTCTTCGCCCAGTGCACGGAATGCGGCCGCGCCTACTGGAAGGGCGCGCACCACGACCAGCTGGAAGCCATCGTGGAGCGCGCCCTCGCCGACCGGGGCTAGGCCCTGCGGGCGTCTCCCTTCCCGCAGGCCACGCCGTCCCTGTTGGGGTCGAGACCCAGCGGGTCGTCACCGCCGTTGACCTCCAGGCGGCCGTAGTGGTTCTGCTTCAGCCAGCCGCAACGGGCGGCCGTCGTCTTCTTCACCTGGGCGGGGAAGACCGTCGGCACGCACACGTTGACCGAACCGTAGTGCCGGTCGCAGCCGGAGATCGTCGGGCTGACCTTCTGCGACGTCCGCCTCTTGCCCGGCCCCGAGACCTTGCCCGACAGGGAGTCGGCGAAGGAGTGGACGTGCGGTGAGGCGGCCGAGGCGCTGAGCGCGGCCGGTCCCTGCAGGTGCACCCACCTGGCCACCGACGGCACCCCGCCCGCGTCCACCGCGAAGAGCATGTACCAGCCGGGCGGGGCCAGGTTGGGGTTGCTCGTCACGTTCAGGTCGACGTTGTTGCCGTCGACGGACAGCGGCAGGTCGACGAAGCGCTGGTTCGGGTCGGAGGAGTGGGTGACCGCGGCCGGGCGGATCAGCTCGGCCTTGGCGATGGGCCGGTCGACCGTGATCCGCTGGGTGTCGCCGTACTTCCACTCCTGGTTGATCACCGAGGTGATCGCCGGGCGGGTGCCCTTGTAGAGGTAGGGCGGGGTGTAGATCGACACGTTGTGGTTCCAGGTGCCGTTGCCCGGGTTGTCGCCGGTGGCCATCACCCGGCCGTCGGGGAGCAGGAACGCGGAGGAGTGGTAGCCGCGGGACTCGGGGTCGGCGGCGACGGCCTCGAAGCGGTTGGTGGCCGGGTCGTAGATCGAGGACTCGTACACGGGGTTGGCCCGGTTGTGCAGGGCGCCGCCCGTCTCCAGCACCTTGCCGTCGGGCAGCAGGACGGCGGAGACGTACATCTTGCCCTGGTTACCGGTCTCGGCGACCTTCCCGTTGCCGAGGTCCACCGTGCCCTGCGGGATCGGCGGGCCGGCGACGTACGACGGGTTCGCCTGCTTGAGGTCGATCAGGTCGGTGAGGCGGTTGGCGTCGGGGTTGGACTCGATGTTGCCGCCGCCGATGGTGAGGACCTTCTGGTCCTGCGCCGGGGGCAGCAGCACGCTCGCCGACTGGTCCCGCTCGTCCTTGTTCTGCAGCCCCGGGATCTGGGTCACCGTGTTGGCGTCGTAGTCGTAGACCGCCGAGCCGGTGCCGGGGATGTTGTTGCCGAAGACATGGCTGCCCGTGTAGAAGAGGCGGCCGTCCTGCATGAGGACCATCGACGGGTACAGACCCCAGTACGACCAGGTCTGGTTGACCTTCCACAGCGGCAGCCACTGCTGGTCCTTGTCCGACCAGCGCTCGGCGGTCACCGATCCGCTGGAGTCCTCGCGCAGACCGCCGAAGGAGACGACGTCACCGTTGCCCAGTTCGGTCGCCGACGGGTACCAGTGGCCGTCGTTGAGGTCGTTGGTCCTGCTGTAGGTCTCGGTCTGCGGGTCGAAGATGTACGAGTCCTTGAAGCCCTCGTACCCGTGCCCGCCCGGAACCGGGTACGCCTTGTTGCCGCTCATGACGAGGACCCGCCCGTCCTGGAGCTGCACATGGCCCGCGCAGAACATGTCCTTGGGCGTCGGGACGACCTTGTAGGTTCCGTTCGCCGGGTCGTACACCGCCGAGGTGAAGGTGCCCGCGGCGAAGTTCTCCTCGCTGTTGCCGGAGCCGGCGATCAGCAGCACCTTGCCGTTGTTGAGGACGACGGAGTGCATGGAGCGGACCGGGTTCTGCGTCGGCAGCACGGACCAGCTCCCGTTGGCGCAGATCTGCTTCGTGGCCGTGCACGACGGGGGCGGGAGCGTGTCCGGGACCTGGTCCATCGTGTAGTCGTCGGTGGTCGCCGAACCGGTGCCGTACACCGACACACCCCAGGTGATGCGGTCGGTGCCGGCCGGGATTCCCGGTGTGCGGACCGTGGCCTGCGTCCAGCCCGACGACATGTCCAGGGTCTTGAGGTCGGTCCAGTACTGCCAGCCGGCGGTCGCGTCGTGCCGGAACAGGGTGATGTTGGCGTCGGGTGTCGTGGTCTTGTACCAGAGCCCGAGGTCGTACTGCTTGCCGACGGTCACCACCGGCGCGCACGCGGTGGACTCGGTGATCAGCGCCTTGCGGTCGCCGTCCACCCGGCGGGTCAGCGTGACCTTCATGGCCTTGGCGCCGGAGTGCGCGTCGGACGTGGTCTGGAAGCTGAAGTCGTTGTCGCCCCAGCCGGACTTCTCCCAGCAGTACGGCATGCCGTCCGTGCCGGCCGTCTCGAAGCCCGGGTTCTTGACCAGGTTGGCGGCCTCGGCACTCTGCGGCGAGGTGAGGAGCAGACCGGCGGTCAGGGCCCCCACCCCGACCAGCGCGGTCCGTCTGCGGTGTTTGTTCACACGGCTCTCCTTGGGGTTGTACGGTCCCCCCGCCTGCGCGGGAGATAGACCAGCGCCTCGGTCCCGACGAAGCGCAGGACGAACGTCATCACCAGCGCGAACGCGGTGGCCGGCAGCGCACCCATCCCGAACCGGTCGACGAGCAGCGCGATCAGCGGGATGCGCAGCACCAGGTCCGCGTTGGCGAGGAGCGCGAACCGGCCGAGCCGGTCCCACCAGCGGCGGTGCGCGCGCCGGTCGCGGAACAGCAGCTGCTCGATGAGCAGGAAGTTCCAGGCGACGCCGAGCTGGTTGGCGAGGATCTCGGCGGGGACGTAGTGCAGGCCGAGCACGGTCAGCGCCCACAGTCCGACCAGGTTCGGCACGAAGCCGCTCGCCCCGATCAGCCCGAAGCCGACCATGCGGGCGACCGGCGAGGCGGTGCGCAGCCCGGCCAGGTGGCGCAGGAAGCGGAAGCCCTCCTGCGCGGTCGACTTGGACTCGCCGGCGAACCGGTCCTGGAAGACGAACGGCACCTCGGCGACCTGCCGGGGACGGCTGCGTACGGCCAGCTCGAGGAGGATCTTGTAGCCGAGCGGCTTGAGCACGTCGGCGGTGACCACGCTGCGCCGGATGGCGAAGAAACCGCTCATCGGGTCGCTGATGCCGTGCAGCCGGCGCGGGAACAGCGCCTTGGTCAGCCAGGTCGCGCCGCGCGAGACGGCCACCCGGTAGCTGCCGGCGAGTCCGGCCCGGCTGCCGCCCTTGATGTACCGGGAGGCGACGACGAGCCCGGCGTTCGTCCGCTCGCCGGTGGCCACCAGCTCCGGAACGAGGGAAGGGGGATGCTGGCAGTCGCCGTCCATGACGACGATCCAGTCCGAGGTCGCCGCCTTCAGTCCCTCGACCACCGCCCCGCCGAGCCCGCCGGCCGGCTCCTCGCGGTGCAGCACGGCCACCGGGAACGGGCAGTCCTGCGCGGCCGCGCGGATCACCTCGGGGGTGTCGTCGGTGGAGTCGTCGACGAAGACGACCTCGCAGGGCAGCCGCGCCGGCACCGACTCGGTGATCTGCTGCAGCAACTGCCGTATGTTCGCGGACTCGTTGAAGGTCGGTACGACGATGGTGACGGCACCGGGTTCGGCGACTTCCGCGGCGTCCAGCCCTTCGGCGGGAACCGCGTACTCATGGCTGCTCATCGCGCGCCTCCCGCGGCTGCCGTCCGGATCTGCCGGATCTCGATGCGGTCGGGGCCGCTGCCGAAGGTGGCGACGGGCTCGGAGTGCCGGATGGCGGCTCGGACGTTGGGCAGGTCCTTGGCGTCGCGGCGGACGGTCGGCGAGGCGACGACGTAGTCGATGTCCCGCCAGCCGTGCGGCAGGGTCTTGGTGACGGCCGGGTCGAGGTCGGCCTTGTAGAACCAGATCGCGCCGAGTCCGGGCCGGTACCCGGAGTGCACGAGGTCCAGCCAGAGGGCGTCGTCGACCAGGACCCGGGTGGCCTTCGGGTTCTCGACCTCGGTGCCGAGCCAGGCGGAGGCCAGCCGGTAGGGCCTGTTGGCGTCCGCCGTGAGGGCGGTGCGGTCGCCGTCGTACCAGTGCGGCACGACGAAGGCGCCGGCGGCGAGGGCCAGCACGACGGCCAGCGCGTACCGGCCGCCGGTGACGTACCGGTTCTCTGCGTCGGTGCGCCGGCGGCGCACGACGGCGTGGGTGACGGAGGCGGCGCCGCCGGCCAGGACCAGGGCGAGGAAGGGCAGTGCGCCGATGATGTACATGGCGGGCAGATAGCCGCCCGGGCGCATGGCCACGGCGGCCAGGATCGCCACGGCCAGGGCGGGTCCGGCGAGGGCGCGGGCGGTGACCGACCAGCGCCAGGTGACGATCAGCAGCAGGGCTCCGGCGAGGCCGCCGAGGGGCAGCACCCGGTCGTAGTAGAGCCAGGAGTGCAGCACGCCGTGGGAACCGGAGGAGGCATCCAGGATGAAGCCCGAACCGGGCCTGGACATCTGGTACTTGATGCCGTCCCAGAGCGAGACGTGCCCGCTGCCCGGGAGCAGCTCGCCCTTCAGCAGGGCGAACAGCGGGTAGGAGAAGCCGATCAGGGCGCAGGCGGTGACGGCTCCGGTGAGGGCGAACTTGCGGGTGTCGCGGTGGCTGTGCCGCCACATGGTGACGAACAGGGCGGGCAGGACGACGAGCATCGTCTCCTTGGTGAGCACGCCGGCGGCGGCCGCGAGGCCCGCGCCGAAGTGGTGCCACAGATGCCGGCTGGGCGAGGCGGCCAGGCAGAACGCCAGCAGCAGCCACATCACGGCGATGTTGTCGAGGAAGATCTCGCGCTGGAGCACGACGGCCAGCGGGGAGAGCCCGAACAGGGCCATGCCGAGCGCGGCGGCCCAGCGGGGCAGGGAGAGCCTGCGGCCGAGGACGTAGACCAGCACCGCGCTGATGCCGCTGATCACCAGCATCGCGAACCGCATGGAGCCGACGGTCATCGAGCCGGGGCTGATCACCGAGGGTATCCAGGTGAGCAGGGCTATCTGGAGCCAGCCGAGCGGCGGGTGGTCGTACCAGTAGGTGTAGTGGGCCAGGCCCTTGCCGTTCTGGACGGCCCAGGCCTGGGCGAGGTAGGTGCCCTCGTCGTCGCTGAGGGTCGGGTAGTCGGTGATGTTCCAGCCCTGGACGACGAGGATCGCCACCAGCAGGAGACCGCACAGCAGCAGGTCGGAGCGGGAGGAGCGGAGCCGCTCCGGCGGGCTCGTTCGGCCGGTCGAACGCTCATCAGGCGCAGGCTTGCGCTGCGCGGGGACCGTCGGAGTGGTCACCGCGGGAAGAGTGGAGGTCACGCAGGAACGTCCTCTCGGATCGGCTCGGCCGCGGTGAGGTGCGCGCCGACATGAGTGGTCAGCTCCCAGTCGTTCCGGCCGCGCTGCTCGCGCCACACGGCGCGGATCGCGGCTCCGGCGAGGAGGACCTGGTAGAAGGGGCCGCCCACGACGAGCTTCACGTAGTGGACGAGGCGGACCCTGAGCCCGTACTGCTTGCCGAAGTCGTGCAGTCCGACCACCTCGAAGACGAAGGTGACGGCGGCGGTGACCAGCGGCAGGAAGGTGAGGAAGGCGACCCCCACGGGCACGTCGAGGAAGAGCGCGACGGCCGCGTTCACCGGGATGATCACACCGGAGAAGGCCTGCAGGAACGGGGTCATCAGCGTGTACCGGGCGAGCAGCCGCTGCCGCAGAGCGGGCAGTTGCTTCCAGTCCTTCTTCCGGTAGACCTGCAGGAAGCCCTGGTTCCAGCGGGTGCGCTGCTTCAGCAGCGACATCAGGGAGCCGGGGGTCTCCTCACGGGTGACCATGTCGGAGTCGTAGGCGACGACGACCTTCTTGCCGACGCTGGACAGGCGAACCCCCAGGTCGCAGTCCTCGGCGAGGCAGTTGGGGTCCCAGCCGTCCGCTTCCCTGAGGACGTCGGTCCGCACGAAGACGGTGTTGCCGCCGAGCGGGATGAACCCCTTCTGTGCGTGCAGGTGCAGCCGGGAGCGGAACCAGAAGAAGTACTCCAGGCAGTTGCGCAGGCTGTACCAGCTGGAATGGAAGTTGATGAGCTGGACGCCGCCCTGGACGACGTCCGCCTCCGTGGTCCGGAACGCGTGGTCGACGTGGGCGAGCAGCTCGGGGTGGACCTGGTCCTCGGCGTCGAAGACCCCGACGACGTCACCGCGGCAGTGCGGCAGCGCCGTGTTCATGGCCTTGGGCTTGTTCTTCTTCTCGTGCGTGTCGACGACGACGCGGACACGCCGGTCGCGCTCGGCCGCGGCCCGGGCCACCTCGGTGGTCTCCGGGTCGTCGTGCCCGACGATCACGATGATCTCGAAGTCGGTGTGCGTGGACTCCAGCAGCCGCTGGATGGTGTGGTCGAGTACGGCCTGCTCGTGCCGGGCCGGCAGGAGCAGCGAGAAGGACAGGTGCTCGTCCCCGTCCGGTCTGCTGAACCGGGTTGAGGCGAGCACCTCGGGCGTGCGCCACGCGTGCATCTGCCACCACAGGGTGAAGGCAGCCATCCAGAACAGGGCAAGCGAAACGGCAGCAACAAAGACAGAAGTCAGCAAAAAGATCCCCCCAGATCCCCAATACCCCCTGCGCGCGCAACAGTCATTCACACCCGTCGCACCAATGCGGAGAGACTAGGGGGGATCTGTGAAGCGCGGGAGCTCTTCCGATAAATAACGTGTTTCGGAACGGTGGTAGGGGTAGCGGGATCTATCCGAACACCTGCTCACATTTGGACAGTTCGACTGACCCGTCCTCCCGCGCCTTCGGCGGGTCAGCGGGTGTTCAGCGCGGCCCCCAGCCGTTCCGGATCCGTCGTCGGGACGTCACAGGTGAAATTACGGCAGATGTACGCAGCCGGTTCACCGTCCACGAGCGGACGGTCGGTGAGCAGGGGGAACTCGTCGCTGTCCGGAGTCCCGACGGCGACGACGGCGCCGGGCGCGGTGCCGAGAAGTGCCGTACGGTGCAGGGCGGTCGTCCGCTCGTCGGCTAGGGACGGTCCGACGACCGCGACCTCCCGGGGTCCGTCGAGCAGCCCTTCCGCGGCGGCAAGTCCCCACCCGATGAACCGCGGCACGCGCGGTCCGAGCGCCTTCACCACACCCAACGCCCGTTCCGCCGCCACCCGATGGGGCTCCGAGCCGGTGTGGGCCGCATAGCTCAACAGGGCGCCGGCCGCCGCGGTCCAGCCGGACGGTGTGGCGTTGTCGGTGGGGTCCTGGGGCCGGCGGATCAGCCGCTCCGCGTCGGAGGCGGTGTCGTAGAGGGCGCCGTTGTCGGGGTCGGTGAAGCGGGCCAGCACATGGTCGAGGAGCAGCCCGGCGAAGTCGAGCCAGACCCCCTCGCCGGTCACGGACGCGAGCGCGAGGAAGCCTTCGGCGACGTCGGCGTAGTCCTCGAGCACGCCCGCGTTCGGGCCCACCCGTCCGTCCTTGCTGGTCCGGGCGAGCCGTGCGTGGTCGTCGAGATGCACGCGTACGAGGAGGTCGGCGGCGAAGAGGGCGGCCTCGACGAGGTCGGGCCGCCCGAAGTAGGCGCCGGTCTCGGCGAGCGCGGCGATCGCCAGCCCGTTCCAGGCGGCGACGACCTTGTCGTCGCGTCCGGGCGCGGGCCGCTGCGCGCGCTCGTCCAGGAGGCGCTCCTTGATCGACGCGATCTTCCCGGCCTCGAGGACGCCCTCGGTCTGCGGGAGCTGGAGAACCGACTGCCCGTGCTCGAAGGTGCCCTCCTCGGTCACCCCGAAGTACTGGGCGGCCGCCTCGGCGTCCTCGTCGCCGAGGGCGTCCCGCAGCTGCTCGGGCGTCCACACGTAGTACGCGCCCTCGACGTGCCGTCCGCTCCCGTCGTCGCTGTCGGCGTCCAGCGCGGAGGCGAACCCGCCCTCGCCGGTGCGCAGTTCGCGCACCATGAAGTCGGCGGTCTCCAGCGCGACCCGGCGCGCGAGGTCGGCGCCGGTGGCCCGCCACAGATGGGCGTACACGCGGCACAGCAGCGCGTTGTCGTACAGCATCTTCTCGAAGTGCGGCACGACCCAGTCGCGGTCGACGGAGTAGCGGGCGAACCCGCCGCCGAGCTGGTCGTACATCCCGCCCCGGGCCATCCGCTCGCAGGTGTCCTGGGCCATCTGCAGGGCGCCTTCGGCGCCGGTGCGGGCGTGGTGGCGCAGCAGGAACTCCAGCACCATGGACGGCGGGAACTTCGGCGCGCCGCCGAATCCGCCGCGCTGCGGGTCGTACTCGCGGGTGAGCCCGAGGAGGGCCTGGGCGAGGTCGGGCTCGCCGGGAACCCGGTCGGTCTGATAGCCGATCTCCCGCTGGGCGAGATCGCGCACGATCTTCCCGGCGACCTCGCCGACCTCGTCGCGCCGGTCGTCCCAGGCCTGCCGGACACCCTCCAGCACCTGCCGGAAGGAGGGCATGCCGTGCCGGGCCTCGGGCGGGAAGTAGGTGCCGAAGTAGAAGGGTTCGGCGTCCGGGGTGAGGAACACGGTCATGGGCCAGCCGCCCTGGCCGGTGGCCGCCTGGACGGCCTCCATGTAGACGGCGTCGACGTCCGGGCGCTCCTCGCGGTCGACCTTGACGCTGACGAAGTGCTCGTTGAGGTAGTCGGCCGTGGCCTGGTCCTCGAAGGACTCGTGGGCCATGACATGACACCAGTGGCAGCTGCTGTAGCCGACGCTCAGGAGGACGGGTCTGTTCGTCTCGCGGGCGGCTTCGAAGGCCTCGGCCGACCAGGGCCACCAGTCCACCGGGTTGTCCGCGTGCTGGAGGAGGTAGGGGGACGTCTCATGAGCCAGTCGGTTCGGCATGGGGTCCATCCTGCCGCAGTACCCCGGACATCAGGCGTCAGGCGTGTTCCGGCGGACGGGCGCTTCCTCCGGGAGGGCTTCCGCGAGGACTTCCGGGACGGCGTAGAACCGCATGCTGACCGGGCGCGCCCCGTCGGGGGCGGCGTCGCGGGGGTGGCCGTGGCGGTCCAGCAGGGCGTGGTACTCCCGCATGAAGGCGAGGAGTTCGTCCCTGGTCATCCAGGTGCCGTTCCGCTGCACCTGCGCCCACCCCTCCGGCCCCCGGTACTCCTGGTGGGCGCGGCGGAAGAGGGCGGTGTCGACCTCGATCTTGAGATGGGCGAGCTGTTCCGCGGCCGCGTACTCCTCCGGGGACATCGTGGCCGGGTCGGGTGTGGTGTGGCTGAAGGGCAGCGCCCGCCACCAGCGCTCGCGCCCCCCGGACTTCTCCGGGATCTCCTCGATGAGTCGCTGCTCGGCGAGTTTGCGCAGGTGGTAGCTGGTGGTGCCGGAGCTCTCGCCGAGTTCGCGGGCGAGCACGGTGGAGTTCGCCTCGCCGTGCCGGCCGAGGTAGTCGAGGATCCGGCGGCGCAGCGGGTTGCCCAGGGACTTGTAGAGAGCGGTGCGCTCAAGGCTGGTCATCTCGGGCATGCCGTCGGTCATGCGGCCACCGTAACCCTGAGAACCCTGAGACGTCCCCGATGTCTGCCGAATTTTCTTTGCAGAATTTTCTCTGCGGTCTACGGTGGGGGCAGACGCCGAAACGGGGGCCGCGATGAAGACAGCGCTGAAGACGACGCTCAAGAGGTGGACGCTGATCCTGCTCGGGACGGGGGCCGTTCTGCTCGTGCCGTGGACGGTGGTGCTCGCCCTGACCCTGCCGGGCAGCACGGAGGTACGGCACTGGTCGCTGGCCTGGATCGGCCTCGACGTCCTCATGGCGACGGGCTGCGCGGCAACGGCCCTGCTCGGTCTGCGCGCCGACCCCCGGGCCCGCCTCACGGCCGCGGCGACGGCGGCGACTGCGGTGCTGGACGCGTGGTTCGACGTGACGACGTCCCGGTCGGGCGGCGACCTGGTGATGGCACTCGGGTGCGCGGTGGTGGAGACCGCGCTGGCAGGGGCGTGCGTGGCCATGGCGCTGTCGGAGCCCAGGAAGCCGGGCGAACAGCCGAATGCGGCCGCACACAAGGGAGTTGCCCCTACGAAACCCTCACCGGCCCCCTGATCTCCGCCCCTCGCGTTCCCGCCGTCCCCGAAGGACACTCGTAGGCAGAGGAGTTGCCACCGGAGGGGGACGGGACATGCGCGACAGCCACCGGGCGGAGGCCGAGCGGCTGCTGGGCCGGGCCGTGGAGGAGGAGGTACGGCGCTCCGGCGGACGGGCCGACGCGCAGCTGCTCCTGTCGCGGGGACGCGGCGCGCTGGACGCCATGGCACAGACCGCCGCCGAGGAGTACGGGACCTACACGCGCGCGCTCGACGAGGCCGACGCCGGCCGCCTCACCTTCGGTCAGCGCTACGCACGCGAGGGCGCCGGAACGGCCCTGCTGGTGGCGGGCGTTGCCGCGGTGGCCGCCGCCGTCGCCGACCTGTCCCTCGGCACCGGCACGGGTACGGCCGTCGGTGCGGGTGTCGCCGTGGGTGTGGCGGGAGCCGCCGCCACCGTGGTGAAGGTGGCCGGCTCCCATCTGCCGGCCGCCCACCATCGCGCGGGCGAGGCCGGCCAGCCCGGCGGCCCGGAGCAGCTGCGGCTGCAGTGGCTGACCGCGCTGGAGGTGCGCGGCATCCGCCCGTTCCTCGACCAGCAGCGGGTGCTCAGCACCTCCATGGGTCCGAAGAAGCCGGGCGGCCCGGCGCTGCGCGGTGCGGACAAGAGCGCGGCGGCCCGCAGGCGCACGGTGCTTGAGCAGTCGTTCGGTCAACTGCCCGAGCCGGAAGGTCCGTTCGCGGGGCGCCGGCAGGAGCTGGCGCGGATCAGGCAGTGGACGCAGTCGGCCCGGGCGGCCACCGAGACCCGGCCGACGGTGGTCGTGCTGCACGGAGAGCCGGGCTCCGGCCGTACGACGCTCGCGGTCCGTGCGGCGCACGACCTCAGGGACCACTTCCGCGGCGCGGTCGTCGTGGACCTGCGCGGCGGCAGCCGGGAGGAGCCGCCGCTGCCCACCCGGGACGCCCTGCTGCACCTGCTCAACCGGCTCGGCGCGCCCCGCGAGCAGCTGCTGTTCCGTGAACGCTCCTCCCCCGACCAGCAGGTCAAGCGGCTCGGTGAGCTGTACCACCGGCATCTGACCGGCCTGCCGGTGACGATCGTGCTGGACGACGCCTCCGACCCGGAGCAGGTGCACGCGCTGGTGCCGGAGCACTCCGACAGCCTGGTCCTGGTCACCGCCCGCACCCCGCTGGAGCTGCCCGCGGACCTGGTGGCCTGGGTGCACCAGCTACCGGTGGAGGCACTGGACGCGGCGGGTGCCGAGGAGCTGCTGGGCACGGCCGCGCAGGACGCGTCGGGGCCGTACGACGCCGAATCCACCGACCGGATCCGGCAGTTGTGCGGGAGCCTGCCGCTGGCGCTGCGTGTCGCGGGCTCGTCGCTGGGCCCGCGCTCGCCGCGGCAGCTGGCCACGGACCTCGGGGCGTACGGCCCGGTCGAGCCGGTGGAGCGGGTGCTGTGGCTGCGCTACACCGACCAGTCGGAGACGGCGCGCCGGCTGCTGAGGAGGCTGGCGCTGGCCGGGCGGGCCTCGCTGGGCGCGGCGGCGGCCGCCGCCCTGCTGGCCACCGACGAGCCGGAGGCGATCCGGCATCTGGCCGCGCTCGCCCGGGCCGGTCTGATCGACCATGTGCGCGGCAGCCGCTACCGGCTGCACGACCTGGTGCGTGCCTTCGCCCAGGCCCGGCTGCTGGACGAGGAGGACCCGGCCGAGCGCACGGCCGCGCAGGAGCGGCTGATCGTGAACTACGCGGAGCTGGCCGACTCGGTACTACGGCTGGTCGACGGCAACATGTCGACGCGCTCGGACCGGTTCGGCCCGCACGGCTTCACCTCGCTCGACGAGGCGCTGCGCTGGCTGGACGACGAGTCCAGCTTCATCACGGCGGCCCTGCGGCACGCCGACGGCGTGAACCAGGCGGCCGTGCTGAACCTGCTCGGTGCCCTGTGCGACTACTGCCTGCTGCGCGGGGACCTGTACCGGCTGGGCGAGATCAGCGAGCTGGCCCAGGCCGTCGATGAGGGCCTGCTGGTGCGTTCCGTGCAGTGGCGCACGGGCATCGCGGCCCGTCATCTGGGCGAGCTGGACAAGGCGCGCACCACGCTCGCCTCGGTCGTGGACCTCTACCGGCAGGCGCACCACGACGCCGGCGCCGCCCGCGCCCTGTGTTCCCTCGGGATCACCCTGCACCACCAGGGCAACCTCACGGAGGCGGCCGCCAAGCTCCAGGAGGCCCTGGACCTGCAGGCGGCCGAGGAGCTGACGACGGACCGGGCCTGGACGATGCACGCGCTGGCGGCGGTCCAGCGCGACCGCGCCCAGCTGTCTCAGGCCCTGGACCTGCTCACCCGCTCCCTGGTGCTGCACCGCGAGGGCGGCTCCCTGCACGGCGAGGCCTGGGCCCACTTCCAGCTCGGCCAGCTGGCCCTGCGGATGGGTGACGTGACGCGCGCGGAGACGGAGCTGCGGGCCGCCCTGGAGCGGTACGGCCGTACGCACGACGCGCGCGGCGAGGCCTGGGCGCTGACCCAGCTGGCCCGGGCACGGCTGGTGGACGGCGAGGCGTCCCCCGCCGTGGAGGGGCTGCGCCAGGCGGCGGCCAGGCACCGGGACAACGAGGACGCGCGGGGCGAGGCCTGGACGCTGTACTACCTCGGCCAGGCTCTGGAGGAGACCGGCGAGCTGGACCGGGCGGTCCGCGATCTCGAACGCTCCCGGCAGATGTTCTCCCGGATGCGCGACGTCTACGGCCTGGCCTGCGCCCGGCACCACTCGGCCCGGGCCACCCGGGACCAGCGGGCCGCGCAGACCGGCTCGCTGCGCAACTCGGGCTTCGCCCGCCAGCTGCTCGTGGACGCCCGCGCCGACTTCCAGCGCATCGGCGTCGCCCACGGCGAGGCCTGGACCTGTCTGGAGCTGGCGGTGGTGGACGCGGGCAACGCCCGGATCCCGCAGGCGCTGGCCCTGTGCGACGAGGCGCTGACCCTGTTCACGTCCTACGGCGACCGGCGCGGCGAGGACTGGGCCCGCTTCCTGCGCTGCACCCTGCTGCCGTACGCGGCGCCGGGCGGGGTGGACGTGGGTACGGCCGTCGCCCAGGAGGAGCTGGCCCGGCTGGCCCGCGCCACGCATCCGCTGCGGGACGAGAAGCTGGCCGAGTGGGTGCCGGCCTACGCCCTGCTGCTGGAGCGGGGCGTGAGCCTGGAGGCGGGCTGGCAGGCCTGGCGGCTGCGCATGACGCCGGACCGCCACGCCCGGGAGGTGATGGGAGTGGCGGTTCCGGCCGGGCGCTGAGCGGTCAGCCCCGCTGTTCCGTGGAGTCGGCCGTCTTCTCGGCCCCGGCGTCCGGGGACTCCATGAAGGCGACCTTCTGCATGTGCTTGTTCATCGACTTCATCAGACCCCACACGGCCAGGGCCAACATCGCGAAGACGATGAAGCCGAGGACGCCGGGGGTGACCTTGTTCTCGTCGACCTCCTTGGCAAGGGGGACGAGATGCGTCAGTGCCAGGCTTGCGCTCATGTCAGGCATTGTCGCGGATGCCCGCGAAGAGGTCGTCCTCGGGGAGGGAAGTGTCGACGAGCGACTTCGCCAGCTCGTACTCCTCCGTCGGCCAGACCGCCTTCTGCAGCTCCAGCGGCACCTTGAACCAGCCGCCGTCGGGGTCGATCTGCGTGGCGTGGGCGATCAGCGCCTTGTCGCGGATCTCGAAGAACTCCGCGCACGGGATGTGCGTGGTCAGCGTGCGCTCGGTGCGCTCGAACTCCTTCCAGCGCTTGAGCCACTCCCCGTAGGGCGAGTCCAGACCGCGGTCGAGCATCGCCTGGTGCAGCGCCTCGGTGCGGGGCCGGTTGAAGCCCTGGTTGTAGTAGAGCTTGAACGGCTGGTAGGCCTCGCCGTACTCGCTCTCGGGGTACTTCTCGGTGTCCGACGCGCCCTCGAACGCCACCATCGAGATCTTGTGGGTCATGATGTGGTCGGGGTGCGGGTAGCCGCCGTTCTCGTCGTAGGTGGTGACCACCTGCGGGCGGAACGCGCGGATCTTCCGGACGAGCTCACCGGCCGCCTTGTCCACGTCCTCCAGGGCGAAGCAGCCCTCGGGCAGCGGGGGCAGCGGGTCGCCCTCGGGCAGACCGGAGTCGACGAAGCCGAGCCACTCCTGCTTGATCCCGAGGATCTCGCGAGCCTCGTCCATCTCCTTCTTGCGTACCTCGTGGATGTGCTCCTCGATGTACTTGTCGCCCTGCAGCTTGGGATTGAGGATGGACCCGCGCTCTCCGCCCGTGCAGGTCACCACCAGCACGTCCACCCCCTCGGACACGTACTTCGCCATGGTCGCCGCGCCCTTGCTCGACTCGTCGTCGGGGTGCGCGTGCACGGCCATCAGTCGCAGCTGGTCAGTCAAGACTCGATCCTCGTATGTCGGCGCCCCCGCGTCTTGGGGTGCGTTCGGCGGCTTCTATAGTGACCGAATCGGGGGGCGAATAATTCCGCGGAGAGGACGATCATGAGCACGGCGAGCGCGCGGCTACCCGAGGGCCGCTACGGCCGTTCCTCGGACGAGCGTGCCGACCGCAAGCTCAAGATCATCGGTGCGGTGCTGGGCTCGGCCCTGCTCGCACTCGTCGGCTACTTCGCCTACCACTACGTCGCGCAGAACGAGATCAGCGCCCAGGTGATCACCTTCCAGGCCTCGGACGACGCGGTCGAGGTGCATCTGGAGGTCCACAAGGACTCCGGCGCCGACGGCTACTGCACCCTGCGCTCCCAGTCGGCGGACGGTGCCGAGGTCGGCCGGGCGGACTTCCGCTTCACGGGTCCGGCCACGCGCATCGACAAGGTCGTCACGCTCCGTACGACGGCCAAGGGGACGACGGCCGAGCTGCTCGGCTGCCACGCCGGCTGATCCTTCACTCGCAATGCATACGCCCTGAGCTGCATCGATGAGATTCTGGTGGCTTATGTCCTCCCCCTTCCGCCATTGAATTGTTAGGCTCGTGGTTTCGCCCATCCAAGAAGGAACATTCTTCTGGGTAGGGCGATGCTTTGTATTCCCAGTACCGACGAGGAGCACCCTGTGACCCAGACCAGCGAGAACGTCACCTGGCTGACCCAGGAGGCGTACAACAAGCTCAAGGACGAGCTTGAGTACCTTACTGGTCCTGCGCGCACGGAGATCGCCGCCAAGATCGCGGCCGCGCGCGAGGAGGGCGACCTGCGCGAGAACGGCGGGTACCACGCTGCCAAGGAGGAGCAGGGCAAGCAGGAGCTTCGTGTGCGCCAGCTGACCCAGCTTCTGGAGAACGCCCAGGTGGGCGAGGCTCCGGCCTCCGCGGACGGCGCCGTCGCGCCCGGCATGGTCGTCACGATCGCCTTCGACGGTGACGAGGACGACACGATGACGTTCCTGCTCGCCTCCCGCGAGTACGCGAGCTCCGACATCGAGACGTACTCGCCGCAGTCCCCGCTGGGTTCCGGCGTGATCGGCCACAAGGTCGGCGAGGACGCGGAGTACGAGCTGCCGAACGGCAAGAAGGCCTCCGTGCGGATCCTCAAGGCCGATCCGTACTCGGCCTGACCCCACCCATCGCTTCGGCCCGCGCCCCCGGCGTCCGCGTGACACCGGGGGCGCAGCCATGTCGTCAGGCGGTCGCCGAGCGGTACTTGCGGACGGCCAGGGTGCGGAAGACGACGACGATCAGCACCGAGTAGAGCAGCGAGGCCCAGACCGGGTGCTGCATGGGCCAGGCCGTCGAGTCGGACTGGCCGGGGCTCCCGAACAGCACCCGGGCCGCCTGGACGGTGGCGCTGAACGGGTTCCACTCCGCTATGTGGCGCAGCCACGGGGTCATGTTGCTGGTGTCGACGAACGCGTTCGAGATGAAGGTCACCGGGAAGAGCCAGATCAGTCCGCCGGAGGTGGCCGCCTCCGGGGTGCGGACGGTCAGGCCGATCAGGGCGCCGATCCAGGTGAACGCGTACCCGAGCAGGAGCAGCAGGCCGAAGGCCGCGAGGACCCGGCCGGCGTCGGTGCCGTGATAGGTCCCGACCCGCCAGCCGACCAGGAGCGCCACGACGGCCAGGACCAGCAGGGTGAGGGCCGTCTGGACCAGGTCCGCGAGGGTGCGGCCGGTGAGCACCGCGCCGCGTGCCATGGGCAGGGAGCGGAAGCGGTCGATGAGGCCCTTGTGCATGTCGTCGGCGATGCCGGCGCCGGAACTGGCGGTGGCGAAGGTGACGGTCTGCGCGAAGATGCCGGCCATCAGGAAGTTCTTGTAGTCGATCGCGCTGGTGCTGCCGTCGATCTTCATGGAGCCGCCGAACACGTAGGTGAACAGCACCACGAACATGATGGGCTGGATCAGCCCGAAGATCAGCATTTCGGGGATCCGGGACATCCGGATCAGGTTGCGCTTGGCGACGATCAACGAGTCCCGCAGGGACCGGCCGACGGGGTTGCCGGGAGCCGCGACACGCACGGCGTCGGTGACGGCACTCACTTCACGGCCTCCTTGCCGTTCGTCTCGTCCTGGTCGGTGCGCTCGGCCACGTGTCCGGTCAGGGACAGGAAGACGTCGTCGAGGGTGGGGCGGCGCAGTCCTATGTCGTCCATCTCGATCCCGCGGGTGTCCAGCTCCCGGATGACCTCGGCGAGCAGCTTGGCGCCGCCGCTGACGGGGACGGTGAGCCTGCGGGTGTGCTCCTCGACCGTGGTCTCGCCCTTGCCGAAGCCCCGCAGGACCTCCAGAGCGGTCCGGATGTGCTCGCGCTCGTGCACCACGACCTCGACGCGCTCGCCGCCGGTGCGGGCCTTGAGCTGGTCGGAGGTGCCCTTGGCGATGACCCGGCCGTGGTCGACGACCGCGATGTCGTGGGCGAGGTGGTCGGCCTCCTCCAGATACTGCGTGGTCAGCAGCAGCGTCGTACCGCCGGAGACGAGCCGTTTGATGACCTCCCACAGCTGCTGGCGGTTGCGCGGGTCGAGGCCGGTGGTCGGCTCGTCCATGAACATCACGGGCGGTGAGACCACGAGGGCGGCGGCGAGGTCGAGCCGGCGGCGCATGCCTCCGGAGTAGGTCTTGGCGGGGCGGTCGGCGGCGTCCGCGAGGTTGAACTGCTCGAGCAGCTCGGATGCGCGCGCTCTGGCCGCCCGGGCCCTCATCTGGTAGAGCTGCCCCACCATCTGGAGGTTCTCCCGGCCGGTCAGATATTCGTCGACCGCCGCGAACTGACCGGACAGACCTATGGAGCGGCGCACGGTGTCGGGGTGCTTGAGGACGTCCACCCCCGCGACGACCGCGCGGCCGCTGTCGGGGCGCAGCAGTGTGGTCAGGCATCGCACCGTCGTCGTCTTGCCGGCGCCGTTCGGCCCGAGCAGGCCGAGGACCGTGCCCTCGGGGACATCGAGGTCGACGCCGTCCAGTGCCCTTACGTCACCGAAGGTCTTCACCAGACCTTCGGCATAGATGGCGCCTGGCATGTGAGTCTCCACGTCGTCGGGGATCGTTCGGGAAGGGGTGGGGGGTTACGGAAAGGCTCGGTTTGTCCGCTCGACGCCACCCGGGGTTTTCCACCAGGGGCTTTCCGTGCGCGAACCGGCGGACAGGCGGCCGGCGGACCGGCAGCCACTCGACACACCATAACGCGATGTATCGCGTCTCTCAATGGTTTTCCCCGAACGAGTGACCGCCGGCGCCGGGCCCCGGCCGGCCTCAGCCGATGACCGTGTAGCCCGCCTCGCGCAGGGCCTGGCCGACCTCGGCGCAGTGCGCCGGTCCCTTCGTCTCGAGGTGCAGCTCCACCTCCGCCTCCGTGAGCCCGAGCCGGGGATCGGTGCGTACGTGACTCACGTCGAGGACGTTGGCGTCGACCGCCGACAACACTCCGAGGAGCGTGGCGAGGGCGCCCGGACGGTCGGTCAGCCGCAGCCGGACGGCGAGGTAGCGGCCCTGCGCCGCCATGCCGTGGCGCAGCACCCGCTGCAGCAGCACCGGGTCGACGTTGCCGCCGGACAGCACCGCGACGACCGGGCCGGGGAAGGCGCCGGGCTCGCCGAGCAGGGCCGCGACCGGGCTCGCCCCGGCCGGTTCCACGACCAGCTTGGCCCGCTCCAGACACAGCAGCAGCGCGGCCGACAGCTGGTCCTCGCTGACCGTGCGCACCTCGTCCACCAGGTGCTCGATGATCCCGAACGGCACGAGGCCGGGCCGCCCGACCCTGATGCCGTCGGCCATCGTCGCCGGATGCTCCACCGACACCGGCCGGCCGGCCGCGAGCGAGGGCGGGTAGGCCGCCGCACCCTCCGCCTGCACCCCGACGATGCGCACGTCCGGCCGCAGCGCCTTCACCGCGACCGCGATGCCGGCCGCGAGCCCGCCGCCGCCGATGCCGACGACGATCGTGCGCACCTCCGGGCACTGCTCCAGGATCTCCAGGCCGACCGTGCCCTGACCTGCGATGACGTCCGGGTGGTCGAAGGGGTGGATGAACACCGCGCCCGTCCGCTCCGCGTACTCCTGGGCGGCGGCCAGCGTCTCGTCGACCACCTGGCCGTGCAGGCGCACCTCGGCGCCGTAGTCCCGGGTCGCGCTGATCTTCGGCAGCGGGGCGCCCTCCGGCATGAACACGGTGGCGTGCACCCCGAGCAGCGCGGAGGCGAGCGCCACGCCCTGCGCGTGGTTCCCGGCGCTCGCGGCCACCACCCCGGCGGCACGTTCCTCCGGCAGCAGACCGGCGATCCGGATGTAGGCGCCGCGCAGCTTGAACGAGCCGGTCCGCTGCAGGTTCTCGCACTTGAAGTGCACCGGCGCGCCGACCAGCTGGGACAGGTGGCGGCTGCCCTCCATCGCCGTCACACGTGCCACACCGGAGAGCATCTTCTGGGCTCCGCGCACATCGTCGAGGGTGACGGAGCGCAAGGAGTCAGCCGTGCCGTAGCTCATGACTCAAGTCTCGCAGTTCACGCTCGCACACGGCGGGTGTGACCAAGCTCCGAGACCGGTTTGGTCCGCGCCGGTACGGCCCGCCCCCGGGCCGCGTACCCTGTCCCCCAACCCAGCAGCCCTTCATGAAGCGAGCCCCCGGCCATGCCCACTACACCTGAAATGTCGATGGACATGACGACCGTCGGTGACACCGGTCTTCTCGACACCCTCCAGCACGAGGTGGCGGTGTTCGCCCGCCGTGCCGAACAGACCCGGCTCGGCGGCGTCGGCCAGGTGCGCAACTCCATGGACCGCGCCGCGTATCTGCTGCTCAACCGCCTCGACAAGGAAGGCCCGATGGGCGTCAAGGCGCTCGCCGCGAGCATGGGGATCGACTCCTCCACGGTCACCCGGCAGGTGGCCCCGCTGGTCGACACCGGGCTCGTCAAGCGCACCTCGCACCCGGAGGACGGGCGGGCGGTGGTGCTCCAGCTGTCGCCGCGCGGGTCCTCGCGGCTGGAGGAAGTGCGTTCGTCGCGGCGTCAGTTGATGGCCGAGCTGACACACGACTGGGCGCCGGAGGAGCGCGAGCAGTTCTGCACGCTCCTCACGCGCTTCAACACCGCGCTCTCCTCGCGGATGGCGGTCCAGGTGCCGTCCGCGGAGCAGCCGCCGGTGTCCTGAGGCCGGCCGCACCGGTGCCGTCCCGAGTCTTGACCTTGGGCCGTCACTGGCCTCATATGAGACCGGGTCCTGCGTCGTGCGCGGTTCACCTGTCCCGTACCGGACAGGACCTCCTCAGGGGGGAGGCGCGGTGCGTGATCGGCAGGCATCCCGTGCCGCCCGTCGGGCCCGGGAGTTCGAGGCGTTCGTCGCGGGCGCGGCAGGCCGCCTGCTGCACACCGCCACGCTGCTCACCGCGGAGGCGCCGGACGCCAACCCGCGCGCGCGGCGCCTGCTGACGCTGGCGCTCGCCCACACCTACGCCGGCTGGGACCGGCTGCACGGCGACGACCCCTACGATTGCGCCCGCCAGTACCTGGCCGCCCGATTCCAGCGCGGGGCCTGGCACCACTACGGCGCCGTCGGCCGCGCACGGCCGCATCCGCGCAGCCCGCTCGTCGAGCTGAACCCGCAGGAACGGCTGGTCCTGGTGCTGCGGATGTACGAGGGAGTCGCCGAGGAACAGGCGGCGGCCCTGCTCGGTCTGCCGGTCGAGCGGGTGCACTCGATCTGCGACCGGGCCACGGCCACAGTGCTGCATCCGGCGCCCGTCCCGGCCGCCCCGCGCGCGGCGAGGGCGACACCGTCCTGGGCCTCACGGCCCGCCGGGAGGCCCAGGTGAACCGTCCCCAGCGGGAGGCCGCCGTGCGACGGATCCTGGAGCAGACCCCGGCACCCCTGCCGCCGGACCTGTACGGCGAGGCCGTGCGCCGCGGCGACCGCATGCTGAGCCGCCGGCGGCTCGCCCGCCGCCTGTGGTGGCTGCTGCTGTGCGCCGCGGCGGTGGCGTTCACCGTCTGGGCGGTGCACGTCCATCCCTGGGTGGAGCCGCCCTCGCAGACGACTCCACCGGTCACCGGCTGGTGACGCGGGACTAGCCGAGCGCCTGCTGCAGGTCCTCCAGCAGGTCGTCGACGTTCTCGATACCCACGGACAGGCGCACCAGGTCGGCGGGGACCTCCAGGGCGGAGCCGGCCGCGGAGGCGTGCGTCATCCGGCCCGGGTGCTCGATGAGCGACTCGACGCCGCCGAGCGACTCGCCGAGGGTGAACACCTTGGCGCGGTTGCAGACCTCGACCGCGGCCTCCTCGCCGCCGTCGACCTGGAAGGACACCATGCCGCCGAACGCCTTCATCTGCTTGGCGGCGACCTCGTGGCCGGCGTGCTCGGGCAGGCCCGGGTACAGGACTCGGGTCACGCGCGGGTGCCGGGTCAGCATGTCGGCGATCCGCGTGGCGTTCTCGCTGTGCCGGTCCATGCGCACCGCGAGGGTCTTGGTGCCGCGCAGCACCAGCCAGGAGTCGAAGGGGCCGGCGACGGCGCCCATCGCGTTCTGGTGGTAGGCCAGCTCCTCGCCCAGCGCCTGGTCGGAGACGATCAGCGCACCGCCGACCACGTCCGAGTGGCCGCCCATGTACTTGGTCAGGGAGTGCACGACGACGTCCGCCCCGAGCGACAGCGGCTGCTGGAGGTAGGGCGTGGCGAAGGTGTTGTCGACGACGAGCCTGGCCCCGGCGTCGTGCGCGATCTGGGCGACCGTGGCGATGTCGGTGATGCCGAGCAGCGGGTTGGAGGGGGTCTCCACCCACACGGCCTTGGTCTTCGGGGTGATGGCGGCCCGCACGGAGGCCGGGTCGCTGGTGTCGGCGACGGACCACTCCACGCCCCACCGGCTGACGACCTTGGCGAAGAGGCGGAAGGTGCCGCCGTAGGCGTCGTTCGGGATCACGACGTGGTCGCCGGGGCTGAGCAGCGTGCGCAGCAGGGTGTCCTCGGCCGCCAGGCCGGACGCGAAGGCGAGGCCGCGGCGGCCGCCCTCCAGCGCGGCGAGGTTCTCCTCCAGGGCGGTCCTGGTCGGATTGGCGCTACGGCTGTACTCGTAGCCGCCGCGCAGGCCGCCGACGCCGTCCTGCTTGTAGGTCGAGACCTGGTAGATCGGCGGGACGACCGCGCCGGTGAGGGGATCCGCGGTGTTGCCCGCGTGGATCGCGAGAGTCTCGAAGTGCTGACTGATGTGCCTGTCGCTCATGTCCACCGAGCGTAGTGCGCCCGACCGGATGCTGGCGTCCGCACACGGGTATCGAGGTTGTCCACAGGCCCGGCGGGCGGGGTTGGCCAATTGTCGGCGGCGTCTGGTTCGCTGGAGGCATGTCGATTCTCTGGCTGCTCATGGCGCTGGTCCTGCTGGGCTTCGTGCTGCTCCCGATCATCCGGCGCAGGCGCGGGGCCATGGGGCTGGTGTCCCCCGGCCACCCGGACGCCGCCGACCCGGCGGACTACGGCTTCGTGCGCCAGGAGGAGCTGGACGTGCGGATGCCCGGCCCCGACCAGGACCTGTTGGACGTCCTGGAGCTGGTGCAGCGCACGCAGGACTACCGCGCGGCGGCCCAGCTGCTGGCCGGCACCGAGGCCGAGGACGAGGCGCGCTGGCAGCGGGTGCAGGCCTTCGCCGGTGCGGCGGCGCTGGAGCTCGCGCAGCGGCCGGGCGGGGTGCACGAGACGCCGGGCGGGCAGTGGCTCAGGGTGTGGCGGGCCGAGCAGCCCAAGGACGCGGGCGGCGCGGCGGTGCACGCCGAGTTCCTGGTGCAGCAGGCGTGGCGGACGTCGACGCCGGGCACGGACGACTTCCGCATCATCATGGAGGAGGCCAGGCAGGCCTGCGCGCAGGCGGCCCTGCTCGCCCCCGGCGACCCGGTGCCGTACATCGTCGAGCTGTCCGTCGCCCGCGGCCTCGCCTATCCGCAGCCCGAGTTCGAGAAGCTGTGGCTGAACATCGCGGACCGCGCGCCGAACCACATGGGCGCGCACCTGGCCGCGCTGCACTACTGGTGCGAGAAGTGGCACGGCTCGCGCGAGTCGGCCTACGCGTTCGCCGAGGCCGCGGCGGCCCGCGCGCCCGAGGGCTCGCTGCTCGCCGCACTGCCGCTGTTCGCGGTCTTCGAGCACATCCCTGAGGTGAACCTGGTCGTGAGCTTCTACCAGAGCGAGGTCGTCACCAAGGCGATGCACGGCGCGCTGCACGCGGTGCACACGGCCCGCCCCGACGACCCGATGCTCGCGCACGTACGCCATCTGCTGCTCTTCTTCCTGGTCCGCGCCGAGCGCTGGGCGGAGGCCATGGACCAGCTCGTACACGTCGACGGCCATGTGGGCGCGCTGCCCTGGACGCTGTCCGACGACCCGGCCGCGGCCTTCGCCGTGCACCGCGCGCTGGCGGTGGCGGGCTACGAGGCCAACGGCGGCAGCCCGGCGACTCTGCCCGGCTGACCTGCCGGACCTCCTTGGCTCAAGTGGATTGCCCTGCTGACCTGCGGTAGGGCATACTCCGCATGCTCCGAGTTTGCTCTTGCTTTGCCTTGAGCCGGCTTCGGGCGTGCTCCGAGTCCCCCCACACTCACCGGCAGCACCGCGGCTCGGTGTTTGCCATGTCCATGTCACTGGGTCCGTGGGGGGATCTGCCCGATGGGCGCAACTCTGCGCGCGCTGCGCGCCCTGGTCCTGCTGTTCGGCTTCTATCTGCTGAGTCTGCTGCTGCTCGCGGTGCTGGTCGGTGCCGACGTCGCCGCGTTCGGCTGGGGACTGCGCGGCCCGGCCGCGTTCAAACTCCTCATCGTCACCGCGGTGCTCGCCGTCCCCGTCGTACGCGGCATGTTCATGCTGCGCACACCCCGGGGCGAGGAGCCGGCCGGTATCCCGGTCTCCGAGGCCGACGAGCCCCGGCTGTGGGCGCTGGTCCGTGACCTCGCGGCGGCGACCGGCACCCGCGCACCCGACCGGATCCTGCTCACCGCCGACGTCAACGCGGCCGTCAGCGAGGAGTCCCGCTTCCTCGGCCTGCTCCCCGGCCCCCGCCGCCTCTTCCTCGGCGTGCCGCTGCTGACCGGTCTCACCGAGGCGCAGCTGCGCGGCGTACTCGCCCACGAGTACGGCCACTTCACCGGCGGCGACACCCGGCTGTCCGCGCTCGTGGTGCGCGGCCGGGTGCAGATCGCCCGGGTCATCGGGCAGTTCCACGCCAAGGCCGACGGCAAGGTGGCCGCCGAGCGCGCGCGTCAGGAGCAGGCCTCCGCCAAGCGGGTCGCGAAGGGCAGGAAGGCGAAGCGGATCGACACCGCCGGGGCCGGGGCGACGTACCGGACGATGGCGAAGATCTACACCGCCTACGGCAAGCTCTACCTGCGCGCCTCCCTGTCCACGGCCCGCGCCCAGGAGTACGCGGCCGACCTGGCCGCCGCCCGGATCGCCGGGCGGGATGCGACCGCGTCGGCGCTGCGCGAGATCCCGGTCCTGGCCGAATCCCACGAGTTCTACCTCGACTCCTACGCCACCCTGGGCCTGCCGGCACGGCTGCTGCCGCCGCGCGGCGAGTTCTTCGGCGGCTTCGGCCGGCTGCTGACCGCCCGGGAAGAGGAGCTGGTCAAGCTGCGGGCCGAACTGCCGGCCGCGCCTGCATCGCCGTACGACTCCCATCCGCCGATCGCCGAACGGGTGCGCCGGATCGAGGAGTTGCCCTCCGACGGGCGCACCGAGGAGGCCACGGACGCGGCCCTCGCCCTGCTCACCGACCCGCAGCGCACCCTGGCCGCGTTGGAGGACACCGCCCTGACGGACGAGGTCCTCTCCTTCCGGCGCACCGCCGAGTGGCCGGAACTGCTGAACGCCTCCATGGCCGAGGACTTGTCCTGCGCACGCACCCAGCTGCACGAAGCGCTCACCGACTACACCGGGCAGCCCGCGACGCTGTCCGCGCTGCTGGACGTCATCGACGACGGCCGGCTGTGGCGGCTGGCGGAACGGCTGCCGCTGTCCGAGGAGGCGGCAGCCGCCAAGGGCCGGGCCTTCCGCGAGTTCGTACGGCCCCGGCTGCACTGGATGCTGCGGACGATGGTGCTGGCCGAGTTCAGCGCGCGTTCACTGCTGCAGTGGGAGTTCTCCTGGTCCCGCGAGGCCGTCGTCCGGCTGCCCGGCTGGTCCTCGGAGAACACCCCTGCCGACGACCCCAAGGCCGCGCTGGAAGCCGCCGTGGAGGCGGCGCTCGCCGACCACCCCGACACCGCACCGCTGCGGGCGCTGCTGCCGCCGACGGCGGCACAGCCCGCGTGAGCGACGCCGCCCGTTCGGCGCTCCCCTCGACTCTCCCTCGCCTCCCCCTCGACGAAACGGACCGCGCTCTCCCATGACCGTGCTGCTCTGGATCCTGGCCGTCCTGGCCGTACCCACGCTGATCTTCGTGGTGTGGATCGCCGGGGTGTTCCTCAAGGAGTACTTCAACCCGAGCCCCGACGACGGCACCGAGGCCGCGCAGGCCGCCGAGAAGCTCGGTCTGCTGCCCGCCGAACGGCAGAACACGGACCACCCCGCCGCGCTGCCCGCCGACTGGGCCGCCGCCCTCGACGCGGTGCGCCGCGGTGACCGGGAGCCCGCCGCCGAGGCGCTGCGCGCCGTCGGCCGGGACTGGGAGCGCCGCACGACCCTCGTCGGCCACCTGGCAACGCTCGCCGCCAAGGACGACGAGTGGCTGCTGGCCTGGGAGGCCGCGCACCCCGAGGACCCGGACGCGGCCGTGGTCCGGGCACAGAGCACGGTGTACCTCGCCTGGGAGCTGCGGGGTGCGAAGACGGCCGAGTACACGACGCGGGAACAGGCCCAGGGCTTCCACCGGACGCTGGCGGGCGCACGCGAGGAGATCGCGCGGGCGGCCGCCCTCAACCCCGACGACCCCACGCCGTACGTCGCGGAGATCTGGGTGGCGCTCGGTCTCGGGTACGCCAACGCCGAGATGGACAAGCTCTGGGCGGAGATCACGACCCGCGCCCCGCACCACTTCGGGGCCCACTTCTCGGCTCTCCAGTACTGGTGCGCGAAGTGGCGGGGTTCGCAGCAGCTGGCGTTCGACTTCGCCGAGCGTGCGGCGGCCGAGGCGCCGCTGGGCAGCCTGCTGACGGCGCTGCCGCTCATCGCGCACTTCGAGCACGACGAGTCGACCGACACCGCGGCCGACAACACGCCCGAGATGGTGGCCCGGGTGGACGTGGCCCTCACGGACGCGGCGGCCGCCGACCCCGCCCACCCGGGCCTGGCACAGCTGCGTCACCTGCTGGCGTTCTACCTCCACCTCCAGGACCGGCACGAGGCGGCACTGGAGCAGTTCAAGCTGGTCGACGGGCATGTGAAAGCACTGCCGTGGAGCTACCGGGGCGACGGCGCCGCGGCGCAGTACTGCCAGGTCCGCAACGACACGGTGCGGGCGGTGGCCGCGGAGGCCTGACCGGAATGCGGCGCAGGGCCGGGCCGTTGCACCACGTGCCGGGCCGGCCCCGCCTTCCAGACCGACAGGGAGACCTCATGCTCTTCGGCCGCTCACCCCAGCTGCCCACCCCCGAGCAGGCGCTCAAGGGCCGTGACCTGCCCGTCTTCACGGTCCCCGAGCGTCACAGCGTCCTCGGCACCCCGCTCCTCGGCCCCTACCCCGAGGGCCTGGAGACCGCCGACTTCGGCCTGGGCTGCTTCTGGGGCGCGGAACGCAGGTTCTGGCAGCTCCCCGCGGGCGTGTGGACCACCCTGGTCGGCTACCAGGGCGGCTGCACCGAGCACCCCACGTACGAGGAGGTCTGCTCGGGCCTGACCGGCCACACGGAGGTCGTCCGCGTGGTCTTCGACCCCGCGCTGATCTCCTACCACCGCCTCCTGAAGACCTTCTGGGAGTCCCACGACCCGACCCAGGGCTTCCGCCAGGGCAACGACGTGGGCACCCAGTACCGCTCGGCGATCTACACCCACACCCCGGCCCAGGCGGCCACGGCCGAGGCCTCCCGCACCTCCTACCAGAGCCGCCTGACCTACTGCGGCCACGGCACGATCACCACGGAGATCCTCCCCGCACAGGACCGCACCTTCTACCCGGCCGAGGCCTGTCACCAGCAGTACCTGGACAAGAACCCGGCAGGCTACTGCGGCTCGGGCGGGACGGGGGTCAAGCTAAGTACCCCGTTCGGGACGAACTGGGGAGCATCTTGCCCGACTGGTGTCGCGCCCGCCCTGGACGTCAACGACGAGTGAACCGCCCCGAGCGCCGGACAGGGGCCTGGTTGCCCACCGTAGGCGGGACGAGCGGCAGGTAGGAGCAGTATCGCTTCTCCCTCACTCGTTCGAGCGCTGCAAAAGTGATCCCGGCCGATACGCTGACGCTCGGGATCAGAATCGCGCCCATGGGAGCAGCCATGACCACCTCCACCGCTGGGCAACCGCTCATCCCCCAGCCCCCGGCCACGGTTGCCGCGCTGCGGCAGGCCATCAGTCAGATCGCGCCTGCCTCACTACCGGCCTTCACCCGGGAGCTGGATCAGGCGGCCGACCAGTCCCGGCAGGGCTCCGATCTGGCGCCGCTCCAGCGGTTCGTGACCCAATGGGCCGTCTACGTTCACATCCAGCGCCAGCCCGAAATGGCGGCAGACCTCCGCCGCTGGGAAGACGCCGCCGAATCAGGCGACGCCGCCCAGGCGCGGCAGGCCGCCTCGCAGATCGGGCGGATCCTGGACGCGGCCCACGCGGCCATCGGCCTCCCCACCCGGTGAGCGTGGACTGGCGCTGGGAGTACGACCCTGACCACGACCACGTGACGGGTGGCGTCCCCGGTCATGTAGTGGCGGAAGTGGAGCGTCTGGCCAACCAGCTCGTCGAGCTTGCCGGTATGGGCATCGATGTCAGCGACCTCGGCAACGGTCCCCGGCCAGGTGGTCTGCGCCGTATGGATGCCGCCGGCGGATGGTTCTATTTTCTGGTGGCGCCGCGTGAGCCGTTGATCATCATTGTGCGCATCGTGCCGCCGTTCGACGCACTGTAGCCGTCGGTCTCGCAGAGCCCTGGCGGAAGTTGAGGATCGCGTTCGCGTCGTACGAGAAGCGCAGTACATCGTGAGGCAGGTCCTCACGGACAACACGGAGCTCAGCGGCCAGAAGGTACTCCTACTCCGCCTCGATGAGCTGGTAGACGAGGCAACGGCAGTGGCCGAGCGCACGACGACGGAGCTTGTAGAGGTGCCGGTGTGCCGCCACTGCGGGCACTCGATCATGCGTGTGGGCGATTTCACCTGGTGGCACGATGCAGCCCCACCCATGTCACGGGGATGCCGAGCAGCAAGCTTCGACCGCGACGGCGACTGGGACGGCAGCCTCGACCGCGCGCGGAACGCGACACCGCCGAGGAACAGACGCTGACACCCAGGGTCATCAGCTTGCCCAACGGGTCACATGGCAGCACAGGCTCGCCGGGACGGGCGTCGAGCTAAGTACCCCGTTCGGGACGAACTGGGGGGCGTCCTGCCCGACGGGCATCGCTCCCGCGTCCGAAGTCACGGACGAGTAGCCAACCGCGGGCCGGCGAGCTGCTGAGCAGCGTCCGGAGCGCCCGCACCGAAGCATGTTCCCCTTCGGCCTTTCAGCCTATGGTCCGGGCGAGCCCGGATGCCCAGAGCTCTACGAGGCGCTTCGCTAGTCATCGGCGGCGCGGAGACGAATGGGCGGAGAGACCATGACAATCACGGCACTCGTGCTGTCGGGTGAGCGGGCGCTGGCCGCGCCCCTCGATCTGAACGGGACCGGGCGCTATGTGCACTGGGGCGTCGTCCAGGTGTCCGTCGCGAACCTCGTGGTCATCGGCCTGATGGTGGTTGTCTTTGTCACCGCCCTGCTGCTGCCCTTCCCCGAAGGCCGCAGATGAGTGGCCCAGGTGAGGGCGGCGCAGCCATCGGGCCGTACGAGAACGTGTCCGCCACGGGCGGCTGGACCGGAGCGGTGCGGCGGCGGGCGGTCGCGGCTCTGCCTCCGGACAAACTGCTGCCGGACGCCCAGCCGGCATACATGGCCTCATGGATCTATGTCTTCGGCGTACTCACCGTGGCCTCGCTGATCGTGGTGCTAGTCACCGGTGGGGTGCTCGCGTTGAAGGGGCCCGCCTGGTGGCACATCTCGGCGACCGGGAAGTACGTGAACAGCCTGCACCTGTGGAGCGTCGAGCTGCTCATGTTCTTCATGGTCATCCACCTGTGGGGCAAGTTCTTCATGGCCGCCTGGCGCGGCCGGCGGGCCCTGACGTGGGTCACCGGCGCGGTGTGTTTCTTCACCTCGATCGGCACCGCCTTCACCGGATACCTGGTCCAGCAGAACTTTGACTCGCAATGGATCGCCGGGCAGGCCAAGGACGGGCTGAACTCGGTCGGCATCGGCGCGTTCTTCAACGTGCTGGACTTCGGGCAGATGCTGATGTGGCACATCGTGCTGCTCCCGTTCGTCCTAGGTCTGCTGACCGCATGGCACGTCCTGCTGGTCCGGTGGCGCGGAATCGTGCCGCCCATCGGGGCGACGGATCCCACGGCCGGTGGCACGGCCTCGCCTGCGGCGGGGGGAACGCCGCGATGAGCCGACACCACGGGAAGTCCGCGGTACCGGACCCGGCCCTGTTCCCCACCCGACCGTACGACCTGGTCAAGGAGTTCACGATCGCCCTGGTAGCGGTGGCGGTCCTCACCGCCGCTCTGGCCGCAGTCTTCTCCTCGCCCGACGTCAAGCCGGTGACACTGGCCTCCTGGTCGCGGGCGGACGGCGCGGACTTCACGGCGACCGCCGCGGCCGAACTCGGCGGCACGAGCGGGACGGCCGAGTACGGGCCGCCGTACAACCACACACCGAATGCGGCCCAGAAACTCGGCCCGGTCGGGCTGCAGGGCATCGCCGGGGTCCGCACCCCGGTGGACACCGCCAGGGAATTCGTGCTCGGTCCTCTGACCGACGCCCCCGAGCCGCCCGACGTCAGCGCGGCCCTCGCCGCCTGGAACGCCGCTCCAGCCCCCCGGCAGCAGGCGTGGGCCAAGGCCTATGCCGACGCGCTGGCCAAGTCTCCCGGCGGCGATCCCGCCAAGGTCGCCGAAGGCGACTACGGCCCGGTGCCCGTCCTCACCGCGCGCCTTCTCGACCTGGCCGAGTCGGGCTCTCTGGACGGGGAGTTGCAGGCTGCGGGCAAGTTCTACCAGACCGACTACACCCGCCCCCTGCTCTTTCTCTCCGACGGTTCCTATCTGGAGTCCCTGGCCCGCGCCGAGCACCTGGGCGGCGACCAGTGGGGAATGATGAACGAGACCGGAAACTACCCGGGCCAGGCGTGGCTGTGGCTCTACACGTTCTGGTACCAGATCGAGCCCTTCAAGTCGTCCGGCAATGCCGACGCCCTGATCTGGGGCCTGATGGCTCTTCTCAGTCTGGGTCTGGTGCTGATCCCCTTCATCCCCGGCGTACGGTCCATCCCACGCTGGACGCGAGTGCACCGGTTGATCTGGCGCTCGTACTACCGTGACCGGGACGCTGCAGCGAGGGCCCGGCAGTCGGAGAGCTGAGAGGCAGCCAAGGCATCGAAGAGAGAGCGATCGTCAAGGTTCCCGGCCTGACCGCGTTCTCCACGCCCGCACCGCCCAACGGGTCACATGGCAGCACAGGCTCGCCGGGACGGGCGTGTCCTGCCCGATCGGCGTGGCCCCGGCCGAGGGCTGACCCCGCGGGGTGTCATCACCCGAAGAGCCGAGCAACGTGGGCGTCACCCGTACGGCGGCCCCGGCGTGCAGCCGATCGCGACGACCGGAAGCCTAGGATCCGTCACTGGACAGCGAGGAAATCATCCGCTTCGTCCAGGTAGAGGCGGCTCGCGCCATGACCGAAGGAGACGGGATGTCGCCCCGTGTCGGCAGAACCCGCTGGCGGCGTTTTGCGACGGTCCTGGTACCCAGCGTCGCAGCCTGCGCTGTCCTCGGCATCGCCATGGGACAGGGGGTACTGGCCGCCTCGTTCCTCATCTCCGGAAAGAGGTTCCAGGTCAGCGCGGACACGCTGACCGCCCGCGGGTTCAGCGCGTACGGCATGGTGGACGTGACCAGGAAGGGCGAACACGTGCCGGTGCTGGTCACCGGAGCCCGGCACTCGACGATCAGCGAGCTGTGCCAGTCCGTACTGGTCGAGATCCCGGTGCTGGGCGAGCAGACGCTGAGGCTCACCGGCGGAGACGACCGACCGGTCGAGGCATCGAACCTGTTCCTCGACACGACGTTCCAGTCGGCCGGGCAGGCGGATTTCAGGGGCCTGGAGCAGGGCATCGCGCAGGGAGAGATCACCAAGGGTCCGATCAATCCCGGTGACAGGAACTCGCGCTTCTTCGACCCCGACGGCTTCGGGCAGCAGGCCACGTCGGTCACCCTGACCGACGTACGCCTGACCGCGGTCGCGCTCACCGCCGGTACGTTCAACATCCCGGGCCTGCGCGTCCAGCTCGAGAACGGCCGTCACGAATGCTTCTGATTCCCCGGCGGGCGGTACCCGCGGAACGCCCCCGACCGCGCGTCGTCGCAGCGCGGGCCCGGCGCAGATTCAGAACCTGGCGTGGCGAACGTCCCTTCTGGGCGGGGCTCTTCACCCTGGCGGCGGGACTGCCCATCCTGTACTGGCCGTACGCGAATCTGGAGCTGGGCGGAATTCCGCTGGCCCTGGCGACCACGTCCGGGGCCGGAGCCCTGATCATCGGAGTCCTGCTCATCTCCCTGGGGCTCACCCTCTGGTACCACCCGCACCCTCGCCTGTTCTCCGGGATCGCCACTCTCCTGCTCACTCTCATCTCCTTCCCCGTCGCGAACCTCGGCGGCCTCTTCCTCGGACTGATCAGTGGTCTGGTCGGCGGCTCGCTGGCCTGCGCCTGGGCTCCCGTCGCCACCGAACCCCCGGCGGTGCCGGCGGACCGGGCGTCCACGGCGGTCCCGGCAGGAGAGAGCCCGCGGGGCGGCTGACCGCCAGGTTCGTCGCCGAACGCCCTGGCTGGGATAATGGGAGTCCCCCACCTGGTGAGGGTGGTGACCATGCCCGCTTGGCATCTGCGCGACTATCACGACGACGATCTCGACCAGGCCATTCAGATCTGGGACCAGAGCCGCCGGGGCGGCGAGGACCGGGTGTTTCCCGTGTCCGAGGTCATGGCCGCAGCCAAGGGCGGTCAGACGGCGGTCGTCGCAGTGGTCGGGGACGAACTCGTGGGCATGGCCGTGGCCCAGGCGCACGGCAAGCGAGGGTGGATCCTCCTGGTGGCGCTCGCCTCCCGTTGGCGCGAGCGCGGGATCGGCAGTGCGCTCCTCGCCGAGCTGGAGCGGCGCCTGCGAGCGCTGGGCACGCGCCACATCAGCGCGCTTCTGCCCGCCGGTGCCGCCGGGACGAAGGCCCTGGAGAACTCCGGCTACGGGTTCCGCGACGACCTGACCTACTTCGAGAAGCTCGAACCTCCCGGAACCGCCAACGCCGACGTTCTCGCGGCGCTGGGCGGTCGCATGCTCCCGGAGGGACTCTGGGACGCCATGGCCGGCATGGAGCGCGAGAAGCAAGTGGTCGAACGCCGTGTCGTGCTCCCGCTGACGGAGCCCGCGCTGGCCGACCGTTACGGTGTCGCCCCGCCCAAGGCGATCATCCTGTTCGGCCCCCCTGGCACCGGGAAGACCAGCTTCGCCAAAGCGGTGGCCTCGCGGCTCGGCTGGCCGTTCGTGGAGCTCTTTCCGTCCCGGCTCGCAGCCGACACGAGCGAGGGGCTGGCCGCGGCGCTTCGGGAGGCCTTCGCGGATCTGGCGGAACTGGACTCGGTGCTGCTCTTCATCGACGAGGTCGAGGAGATCGCCGGCGTGCGGTCCGGAAAAGCCGTCGACCCGGGGCACGGGGTGACCAACGAGCTACTCAAACTGATCCCCGGCTTCCGCGAGCACGACGCGCGGCTGCTGGCCTGCGCCACCAACTCCGTGCGGTCGCTCGATCCGGCCTTCCTGAGGCCGGGCCGGTTCGACTACGTCATCCCCATCGGGCCGCCGGACCCGACCGCCCGCGCGGCGATCTGGACCCGCTATCTCAGGGCCGCCGGTGATTCGGTGGACCTCTCCCAACTGGTGGAGGCCAGTGAACTGTTCACCCCCGCCGACATCGAGTTCGCCGCCCGCAAGGGCGCGCAGGCGGCGTTCGAGCGTGAGGTCGTTCAGCGCAGGGGCCGGCCGGCCGGCACCGACGACTACATGACCGCCATCGCCGACACCCGGCCGACGCTCACCGCACAGGCGATCAAGGAGTTCACCGAGGACATCGAGAAGTACAGCCGTCTCTGAGAGCCCGGCCACGGCGGGGGTCCGGCTTGCGCGGCCTGGGCGGCACGGGCGTGACCTGCCCGATCCGTGTGGCCGAGGCCGAAGTCCGATGCCGCCGGGCGGGATGCGGGACCTGATCCCGGCCCGGCACGACGGTGTCCTTGCGCCCGGATCCGCCGGGAGCGTCGGTCGCGGACGGACTCCGGGGGGAGGAACATCGGAGTCACGGAGGCAGGTGGTGGCTATGGGGACGCCGTCGATGCATTTCAGCGAGAGTCCGGAGGATCCGTTCGCCATCGGGCACGGTGCCTCGGCCGTGCTCGACGACCGAGGCACCGTGGTCGCATGGAGCACACGTGCGCAGGAGTTGCTCGGCTATCCGGCCAAGGAAGTGCTCGGACGGGCGTGGCAGGACCTCCTGGTCGACGCCCGTGACCTGCCTGTCGTGCGGGCCGTCGTCGTGGAAGCCGTGAAGGCGGGGGGATGGTTCGGTGTCCTGCCCGTCCGGCACCACGACGGACACCGCCTGGAGATGGGTTTCCGGGCCCGTGCGGTCACCCGGGAGGGGGGCGGTCAGGAGTGGCTCCTGGTCGGTGCTCCTGCCGCGGAGGTCATCGCCTGGCAACGGGACCGCGCGCTACTGGACGGCCTGTACCGCCGGTCCCCGATCGGTCTGGTCACCTACGGCCCGGACCGGAGAGTGATCCGGGTCAACCGTGCGGTCGCCAAGGCGAGCGGCGTGCCGGCCGAGGCGCCGGTGGGTCACCACCCCCGCGAATTCATGGTCGACGAGGACGCGGGTCCGCAGGACGAACGGGTACGGCACGTCCTGGAGACCGGCGAGCCGTTGATCTTCACGGAGCAGTCCGCACGGGCACGCCACGATCCGGGGCGGGAACGGATCGTGTCCGTTTCGGCATTCCGCATGGAAGATCCCTCGGGCCGGGTCCTCGGTGTGGCCGAGACGATCGAGGACGTGACCGACCGCCACCGGGCGCAACGCAGGCTCGCCCTGCTGAACGAGGCGAGCGCCCGGATCGGGACCTCGCTGGACGTGGCCCAGACCGCTCGGGAACTGGCCGACGTGGCCTCCCACGGCCTGTCCGACTACTGCTCGGTGGACCTTCTCAAGCCAGTGACACTCGGTGACGAACCAGGTCCCGGTACGGCGGGTCCGCTGGTCCGGGCCGCCCTGTCACCACCGGAGAGCCGTGTCCCGTACCAGGAGGGCGACGTGGTCCCGCTGCTTCCGGAATCTCCGCAGGCGCGGTGCCTGACCGAGCGTCGCCCGATTCTCGACGGGCTGCTGTCCCTGCGCCCCGAGTGGTACGCCATGGACCGGCGGCGGATCGAGATCGCGCTGGGGCTCGGCGTTCATTCGCTGATCGCGGTGCCCCTGCTGGCGCGCGGCCTGGTGCTGGGCGTGGTGAGTCTGTGGCGGTCGCGCACTTCGGAGCCCTTCGAGGACGACGATGCCGCGGTGGCCCAGGAGCTGGCCTCGCGTGCGGCCGTCTCCATCGACAACGCGCGCCGCTTCACCCAGCAGCAGAGCGCCGCGCTGACCCTCCAGCGCAGTCTGCTGCCGAGCGCGGTGTCCGATCTGCCGGCCGTGGAGGTGGCGTGCCGTTATCTCCCGGCCAGCGGTGAACCGGGCATCGGCGGTGACTGGTTCGACGTGATCCCGTTGTCGGGGGCCCGGGTCGCCCTCGTGGTGGGAGACGTGGTCGGTCACGGCATCCACGCCGCGGCCTCGATGGGCCGTCTGCGCGCGGCCGCACGCACCCTGGCCAGCCTCGACCTGGAGCCGGACGAGGTGATGACGGGGCTGGACGATCTGGTCAGTCTGCTGGCCACCGAGCTGGAGGCGAACGCCGACGACAACGGGACGGCGATCGAGCAGGTGCTCGGGGCCACCTGCCTCTACGCCGTCTACGATCCGGTGTCCCAGCACTGCTCCCTGGCACGCGCCGGCCACCCGGCACCGCTGGTGTCCACCCCGGACGGTGAGGTGACCGTGCTCGATCCGCCCGCGGGGCCACCGCTGGGCCTGGGCGGTCTGCCCTTCGAGACGTACGATCTGGACCTCCCCGAGGGCAGCCTGCTCACGCTCTACACGGACGGCCTCCTGGAGGCGCGCAACGGCGACATAGACACCGCGCTGGCACACCTGCGCGCATGTCTCGCCCACACCGAAGAGCCGCTGGAAGAGACCTGCCACTCCGTGGTCGACGCGCTGCTGCCCAAGGACCACCTCCCCAGCGACGACATCGCGCTGCTCATCGCCCGCACCCGGGTGCTGCGGCCGCAGAACGTCGCCTCGTGGCAGCTGCCCCTGGAAGCGACCTCCGCCGCCCGTGCCAGGGAGCTGACCACGGCGAAACTGACCGAATGGGGGCTGACCGAACTGGCCTTCACCACCGAGCTGGTCACCAGCGAGCTGGTCACCAACGCCTACCGGTACGGGGCCGGACCCGTCACCCTGCGCCTCATCCGTACGCACTCCCTGAGCTGCGAGGTGTCCGACACCAGCCACACCTCCCCGCACCTGCGACGGGCTCTCACCACGGACGAGGGCGGACGCGGGCTCTTCCTGGTCGCGCAGCTCACGGAGCGGTGGGGCACCCGCTACAGCCGCGACGGCAAGACCGTCTGGACGGAGCAGCCGCTGCCGTCCGCATGAACGGACTCGGGTAATTCAGGCGACCGCGGTGGCTGCGTCCTCGTACATTCGCACATTCGCACTTCGCTCAAGGGGAGGGTCCGGATGGGCAGTTCTGCGTTTCTGATGGGTGGCGGTTGGGACGTGCCGGAGGTGTACGAGCCGTTTCTGCGGCAAGCGGCGGTGCACGGTGGGGACGTGCCGCGGATCGGCTGCGTGATCGTCGACGAAGGGGACGGGGCCGAGCAGTTCGAGCGGTATGCGGGTGCGCTGCGGAAGGCCGGCCCGTGCTCGCCCGTGCCGTTGCTGGTACCGCTCGGGGGCCGGTTCGAGCCCGAGGGGGCACTGGACGGCGTGGACGGGCTCCTGGTGTGCGGTGGGCTGACGCCCGCCTACCAGGAGGCGTTCGCCGGGTGCCTGGACCGCCTGCCGCGGCTGCTCGCCGACCGGGGGCTGCCCTACGCGGGGTTCTCCGCGGGCGCCGCCGTTGCGGCGCGGCGGGCCGTGGTCGGGGGATGGCTGGCGGACGGGGTGCCGGTGTGCCCGGCGGACACCGCGGAGGATCTCGGGGAGATCGACGTACGGGCGGGGCTCGGGCTCGTGCCGTTCGCCGTGGATGTGCACGCAGCGCAGTGGGGCACGCTGGGGCGGCTGGTCGCGGTGGTGGGCCGCGGAGAGGCGCCGTACGGCGTCGCCGTCGACGAGAACACCGCGGTCGAGGTGAACGGAGGGGGTTGCCGGGTGGCGGGGGTCGGGCGCGTTCATGTCGTACGGCCCGATGTCGCACGGCCCGGCGGGGAGAGGGGTGTGGCGGTGCGGGCGTACGGGGCCGGTGAGGCCTTCGGTCTCTCCTAGCCCCCGTGCCGGGACACGGCTTCGCCGCGTGGGCGCGCACAGCCCCCACGCGGCGGAACCGAATGGCGTCAGATGGTCGCCGTGTCGATCACGAAGCGGTACCGGACGTCGCTCGCCAGCACCCGCTCGTACGCCTCGTTGATCTCTGCGGCGCTGATCAGCTCGATCTCCGCACCGATGCCGTGCTCGGCGCAGAAGTCGAGCATCTCCTGGGTCTCCCGGATGCCGCCGATGCCCGAGCCCGCGAGGGTCTTGCGGCCGGCGATCACCGAGAACAGGTTGAGGGAGATCGGCTCCTCGGGGGCGCCGACGTTCACCAGCGCGCCGTCGGTCCTGAGAAGCGACAGGAACGCGCCGAAGTCCAGCGGTGCCGACACCGTCGAGATGATCAGGTCGAAGGTGCCGGCCAGCTCCTCGAAGGTCTTCGGGTCGCTGGTGGCGTAGTAGTGGTCGGCGCCCAGCTTCAGCCCGTCGTCCTTCTTGCGCAGGGACTGCGAGAGCACGGTCACCTCGGCGCCCATCGCGTGCGCGATCCTGACCGCCATGTGGCCGAGGCCGCCGAGCCCGACGACCGCGACCTTCTTGCCGGGGCCGGCGTTCCAGTGCCGCAGCGGGGAGTACGTGGTGATACCGGCGCACAGCAGCGGGGCCGCCACGTCCAGGGACAGGCCGTCCGGGATCCGTACGACGAAGTTCTCGTCGACGACGATCTTCTGCGAGTAGCCGCCGTAGGTGGGCTCGCCGTCCTTGCCGACGGCGTTGTAGGTGCCGACGTTGCCGCCCAGGCAGTACTGCTCCAGGCCCTTGAGGCAGTTCTCGCACTCTCGGCAGGAGTCGACCATGCAGCCGACGCCCACCCGGTCGCCGACGGCGTACTTGGTGACACCGGGACCGACCTCGGAGACGACACCCGCGATCTCGTGGCCGGGGACCATCGGGAAGATCGCCGTGCCCCAGCCCTCGCGGGCCTGGTGGATGTCGGAGTGACAGATACCGGCGAACTCGATGTCGATCAGGACGTCGAATTCACCGACCGCGCGCCGCTCGATGGTGGTCCGCTCCAGCGGGGCCTTCGCGGCGGGCGCGGCGTACGCAGCAACAGTGGTCATGCCGGGGTTCTCCTAGCAGGGGGGTTCGTGCCCGGCTGCCTTTCGACCGGGCACCCGTCCAGCCTGCAGCGGGCGCCGCCGCTCACCCAGACCACAGATCTTCGTACGACCGCTGTGCGTACCACTGGCGGGGACAGGCTGGCGGGCGTACGACCACGGGAGACGGCCGATACTGGCCGTATGGACGAACAGCAGGGCGCAGCCGCCGGCCGGCCCCTGGACCGGCGCGCCGAGCTGAGCGAGTTCCTGCGCAGCCGGCGGGCCCGGCTGAAGCCGGAGGACGTGGGGCTGCGCGACTTCGGACGGCACCGCCGGGTGCCGGGGCTGCGCCGCGAGGAGCTGGCCCAGCTGGCCGGGGTGTCGGTGGCGTACTACACCCGGCTGGAACAGGGCAACGGACGCAACGTCTCGGCGGAGGTCCTGGACTCGATCGCCCGCGCCCTGCGCCTCACCGACGCCGAGCACGCCCACCTCACCCACCTGGCCAAGCCGAAGGCGCACAAGAAGAAGCCGGCGGCACGGCAGCAGCAGGTGCGGGGGGCACTGCGCCAGCTGCTGGACGTGATGGAGGGCGTGCCGGCGTACGTCGTCGGGCGCCGCTCGGAGATCCTGGCCTGGAACCGGATGGCGGCCGCGGTCTTCGGCGACTGGTCGGAGCTGCCGCCCGCCGAGCGCAACTGGGCCCGGCTCGTCTTCCTGCGCCCCGAGTACCGCGACCTCTTCGTCGACTGGGAGCAGAAGGCGATCGACATCGTCTGTGCCCTGCGCATGGACGCGGGCTGCTATCCGGACGACCCTCGGCTGTCCGCGCTGGTGGGCGAGCTGTCGGTGAAGAGCGACGAGTTCCGTCGCCTGTGGGCGACCCACGACGTCAAGGAGAAGAGCCACGGCGTCAAGCGCCTGCACCACCCCCTGGTCGGCGACCTCTCCCTGAACTTCGAGGGCTTCCGCCTCGCGGGCGACTCGGACCTCGGGCTGGTGACGTACCACGCCGAGCCCGGTTCGCCCTCGGCGGAGTCCCTGCGTCTGCTGGCCAGCTGGGGCACGGACGCGACCCGCGCGGGCACGGGCACCTCGACGCCGTCGCACTGACAGAGTTGAGTTGATCTTTACTGGCGTTCTTGCGCTGCTCCCCGCTCCGAATGCGTCTCTCTGTACAGAGGGATTCGGCAGACGGAGGGATGGACGCGACGCATGGGGGACACGGGCGGCAAGGGCGAGATACTCCAGATCAAGATCGCCGATCTGAAGGCGACCGCGCCCCACTTCCACACCCACAGCACGGACCTCGGCAAGGCGCTCACCAAGCTCAGGACGGCTCTGGGAGCGGCTGGTTCGCCCTGGGGGGACGACGAACAGGGCACCGCCTTCCACAAGGCATACGCCCCGCACGTCAAGCAGATGGAGAACGCGACGCAGATCCTCGCCGACGGTCTGGCCAGCATCCATGAGGCGATGACGGACATGGCGGACGGCCACATCGACAATGAGAGCCTGTCCGAGCCATGTTCAGCAAGATCACCGTCACGAGCGGGGATCAGGGCGAATGAGCGGCGTCGGCGACAAGGCCAAGCAGATCGTCCAGGACGTCACCGGCATGTGGTGGCCGGCCGCCGACGAGGGAGGGCTGCGGGACGCGGCCAAGGCGTGGCGAGACTTCGCGGACGACGTCGAGGACGTCGCGGCCGCCGCGAACAAGTCGGCCCGCTCCATCATCGAGCACAACAAGGGCGAGGCGATCTCGGCCTTCGACGACCCGTTCTGGCGCCGCTACTACTACGAGAAGCACGGCTGGCTCCAGGACCTGATCGACGGCGCCCGGGACATGGCCAAGGCCCTGGACAAGTACGCCGACGCCGTCCATGCGGCCACGAAGCACCTCGAGCACGAACTGGAGATCGTCGGAGCGACGATCGTCGCCGGAACCGCTCTGGCCATCTTCACGGCCGGCATCTCTGAAGGCGCCGCGGCTGCGGCCACCGCGAGCATCGTGGAGATGGCCGGAACCCTCGGCGTGACCGTCTCCACCGAGGTCGCCACCATCGCGGGCACCACTTTGGCCACCGCAGCGCTCGGGGGCGTCGAATCCGTCACCGTGGACCTGGCGGTCGCCCAACCCGTGGCGATCGCGACCGGCGAGAGCAAGGGGTTCAGCCTCGACGAGGCCAGCCGTGCGGCCACGGACGGCATGCTCTACGGCGGCATGTTCGGCGCGGCAGCCGGTGGTGCGAGGGCCGCGGCCGAAGCGGGCGGCTGGCGTGGTCTCCTCGGCGGTGACATGCCTCTGACGGACCCTCGTCTGCTGCTGGCCAACATGCCGGAAGAGGCCGGTCCCGCCCTGAGGGCGACAGGCAACGGCGACGAGTGGCTCACCGGCGCCCGTCGTCGGCCACGCGACCTCCTGGACGATCCCGCCCAGACGAAATGGGCGGAAGCCGCTTACGACAACTTCCGTCAGGACTCCCGCGACATCGCCGCCATCAGCCGCAACACCCAAGGCGTGGCTCGCGCGGGCGGAACGACGGGGTTCACGGAAGAGGAGATCTCCACCGTCAAGAAGCACGTCTTCGACACCGAGCACCCGATCGAGGACTACGAGACCGGCAAGGTCGTCACCCGTAAGTTCGACGCGGACGCCGAGATCGCCGATGCCTGGATTCGGCTGCGTTCCGGCAACGCGCTGCCCGAGGACCACGTGCTGCTCGAACACGAGCTCACAGAGCTCGAGTACCTGCGTACGCACCCAGGCGCGACTTACCAGGAAGCGCACCGAGTGGCCAACCAAAACTACAATTGGCAAAGCATGGTTCCGCTCGACAAGCGGGAAGATTTCGAGAGCGAGTGGTGATGGCATCCCTGGTCTACTTCAAGAAGCTGTCCGAGCAGCCGGGATCCATCCGTTACTCGTTCGGCGAGGACCCCGCGGAGATGGACCGTACGCTCACCATGGACACGAGCAGCCGTACGTCGACGTCCGACGACGGTGCGGCCGACTACACGTTCCTGAAGGCGTCCCGGAAGATCAACGCCTTGTTCGAGGAGCGCAGCCAGTGGCCGGAGCGGGGCATGAGCGCCAGCTGAGGCCCCGCGGCGCGGCCGGGTGAGCGACGGCCGGTGTCCGCTCGCCGCTCACCCCTGATACGGCGGCATCGCCCCCCAGGTCCACTTCGGCACCGGCTGTTCCGCCGGCGGTTTCGCTTCCGGGGACGAGAAGTACACGGCCAGGCGCGTACCCCACTCCACGTAGGCCAGGAACGCCGAGCGGAACTCCGCGTCCTTCGGGAGGTCCGCGTCGTCCGCCGCGTCCTGGATGAGATTGACCCAGCGGCGGCGCTGGGCCTCCGTGATGTGCTTGCCGAAGTGTCTGGCGACCATCTGGCCGTGGCCGCCGTGGGTTTCGGAGTATGCCGCCGGGCCGCCGAATACCTCGGCGAGCCAGCGGGCGACGTGCTCCGCGTGCTCGGCGGGCAGGTCGGCGAAGAGCGGGGCGAGGAGGTCGTCCTTGACCACCTTGTCGTAGAAGACCGAGGTCAGGCGGGAGAAGGCCGCGGCGCCGCCCGCCCAGTCGTACAGGGTGGGCACGGCACCTCCGCCGCCCTGCACACCGGTCGGCCGGTAGTGGCGCATCTCCTCGATGTTCTCCACATACGGCCGGATCTCCGCGAGGAACGGCGGAAACAGCTCCGAACTGCGGAAACCCCGGAGGTGGTCCTCGGTCGACGTCCAGGTGATCCGCAGGATCCAGGACTCGGGCTCCTCCTCGCAGCGGGTCAGGCCGTAGTCGACACACTGGGGAGCGGCGGCCAGCTGGACGGCCGCGCGGGTGTAGGCGGCCAGGAACTGGGCCGACTGCTGGTCAGGAACGCGGTAACGGATGTACTCGACTGTGTGAGCCGTCATACAGGCACACAAACACGAACGGCCCACCGGAAGCTGCTGCTCCGGCGGGCCGTTCGCTCACGGCCTACTCAGGTACGGCGGCTCACTTGCCGTAGTACGCGTTGTAGATCGTGATCGTCGACGTGTTGCCCTTCTTGTCGGCGATCTTGGCGCGGAACGAGACGGCCTTGTTCTTCGCCGGGTTCTTCACGGTGATCTTGCCGCCGCGGACGTCGACCTTCTTGAAGGTCTTGCCGTCGTAGGAGACGTACACCGTCAGGGACTTCAGGTTGCGGCCCGCGGCCGCGCCCTCGACGGTGACCGGGAAGGTGACCTTCTTGCCGGCCTCGACGCGGCTGTCCAGGCCGGTCTTGGCACCGAAGTACAGGGCGGAGACGGGGAGCTTCGCGGAACCGCCCGCCGGCTTCTTGGAGCGGAAGGTCCACGCCGCGTCGATCCGGGAGGAGGCCTCCGACACCTTGGCCGAGCGCTTGACCGAGGTGGTCAGCTTGTAGGCGGCGTCACCGGCGGGCACCTTGAAGGTCTTCTCGCCGAACATCGGGTCGTTGTTGGAGCCGACCTTGACACCGTTGCGGTACAGGGTCGTGGTCGCCGAGGTGAACGTCGACGAACCGATGTGCTTGGCGCCGTCGGCGAACAGCGGCAGCGAGCCGTAGATCTCGTTGCCGTCCCGGAAGACACCGAAGTCGGCGTTGACCAGCGGGGCGAAGACCGCGGTGTTGAAGGTCTTCGAGTACGACCTGCCCGCCGTGAAGGACTCGGCGCCGGCCGAGTAGGACGCGTCGGCGATCGGGAACCCGTCCGGGTCCACCCCGCCGTCCTGCTCGAACTCCAGCTGCCACTTCACGCCGCCCTTGGCCGACAGGTGCAGGGTGCGGGTGCCGGGCAGGGTCTGCGGGATGCTGATGGAGGAGGCTCCGGAGCTGCCGGGCAGCCAGCCCACCGCGTTGACGGTGCCCTTCTTGCCGCTCGCGGCGGCACCGAGCCGGGCCTTCACCGTGGCCAGGTCGCTCGCCTTGTAGTGCTTGGTGTAGCCGGTGGCGAGCTTGGTGACCGAACCGCCGGTGGTGACGTCGTACTCCTCGCCTGCGCCCTTGGACCAGTGCGCGTCCCACTGCTGGTAGAGCGTGCCCGCGGGCAGCGACCCACCGAGGTGAGCGGTGTGGAAGTTGGCGTACGAGTCGAGGAACCAGCCGTAGCCGTACTGGCCGTTGCCGATCGTGACGTCCCACTCCGGCGAGGCGAACTCGGACTTCAGGCCCGTGGCCGGGACGGTGATGTCCACCGGCTTGGCCTTGCGCGCGTCGATCGTGATCGTCTGCTTGCCGGAGACGGTCAGCTTCGGCTGGGCGATCCAGTCGACGCCCTTGGCGGCGTCCTTCGGGTCCACGTAGGTGGCGGTGTTGAGGATGTACGTGCCCTTGGGCGCGCGCACCTTCACCGTGCCGGACGGGTCGTACGGGTTCAGCCACTGGCCGCCGGCCAGACCGGCCACGCCGGTCATGTCGGCGTCGAAGTACTGGGCCGGCTTGCCGTCACGGCCGATGAACTTCAGCGTGACGTCGTACGACTCCACCTCGCGCTGCACCGCGGCGGCCGTGCGGACGGTCTGCCCGTCGCCGGTCGCGGTCACGTACGCGGAGTAGGCGCCGTCGAGGGTGCCGCCCAGCTTGGTGTTGACCCTCAGGCCGACGGAGGCCTTGCCGTGCGCCGGGACCGTCACCTTGGTCGCGGCGAGCTTGAAGAAGCCCGTCGGCGCCGCTTGGCCCTTGGGGTCGGTGGCGGTGCTGGTCAGGTTGAGGGTGACGTCCTTGTCGCCGAGGTTGCGGTACGACACCTGCTTGGTGACCGGGGTGTCGTCGGTGTGCGGCCACTGCTGCACACCGAAGCCGACCGACACCGGGTCGGCGATCACGGCCTGCTTGATGGCCTTGTCGACCGCGATCCGGCCCGAACCCTGCTGGAACGGCGTGTACTTGCCGCCCTTGGCGGAGCCGGTGAGCGCGCCCTTCAGCTCGGCGTAGCCCCAGTCGGGGTGCTCCTGCTTCAGGATCGCGGCGGCGCCCGCGACGTGCGGGGTGGCCATCGACGTACCGGAGATGGTCAGGTAGCCCTCCGGCTTCTCACCGACCTCCTGGTCGATGACGCTGCCCTTGGCCGCGGCGGCGGTGATGTCCACACCGGGCGCGGTGACGTCCGGCTTGATGGCGCCGTCGCCGGTGCGCGGGCCGGTCGAGGAGAAGTCGGCCAGCTTGTCCTTGTCGTCGACCGCGCCGACGGTGAGCGCGGCGTCCGCGCTGCCCGGCGAACCGATCGACTGGGGGCCCTCGTTGCCCGCGGCGATCGCGAACAGGATGCCCTTCTCGGCGGAGAGCTTGTTGACCTCGGCCTCGAGCGGGTCGATCTCGGGCGTGTCGTAGCCGCCGAGGCTCAGGTTGATGACCGAGGCGCCCTGCGAGGCCGCCCACTCCATGCCGGCGAGGATGCCGGAGTCGTCACCGGAGCCGGTGTCGTCCAGGACCTTGCCGTTGAGGATCTTGGCGTCGGGGGCGACGCCCTTGTACTTGCCGCCCGACTTGGCGCCGGTGCCCGCCACGATGGAGGCGACGTGCGTGCCGTGACCGAAGTGGTCCTTGGCGTCGGCCGCGGCGGTGAAGTTCTTGGAGTCGATCACCTGGTCCTTGAGGTCCGGGTGACTGGTGTCCACGCCCGTGTCCAGGACGGCGACCTTGACGCCCTTGCCGGTGTAGCCGGCGGCCCACGCGACCGGGGCACCGATCTGCGGCACCGACTTGTCGAGCGAGGCCTTGCGGACGCCGTCGAGCCAGACGTGGGCGATGCCGGAGGCGGCCTTGTCGCCGTTGGTGACGGCGTTCCACAGCTCGGCGGTGTCCTTGACCGGGGTCTGCACCGCGTCCGCGTTCAGCGCGGTGAGGCTGCGGCGCAGGTGGCCCGCGTCGCGGACGTCCTGCTTGGCGGCCGTGGCGGAACCGCGGTAGCCGACGATGACCTTCAGGCCGTTCTTCTGGGCCTTGCGGGTGGCGGCCTTGTTCAGTTCGGTGATGTCGAACAGCCGCTGGTCCAGCTTGCCGGAGGCGACCAGGCGGGCCGCGTCCGCGGGAATGACGAGCGTGTGTCCGTCGGCCTTGCGGACCTGGACGGGGATGTGCTCCCGCCCCTTGGCCCGCTGAAGGCCGACGACGCGGCCCTTGGCGTCGAGGGCGACACGGTCGCCGGTGATCAGGGTGACGTGGTGCTTGACGCTGAGCGAGGAGGCAGCGGCCGAGACACGCTGCTCGGGCTTCGCCGACGCGGGGCTGGTCATACCCGCTGCGAGGGCGACGGCTGCGGCAGTGGCCACAGTGGCCGCAGCTGCTCTTTTCACTTGTCTGCGCAAGTTCTCCCCCTGGAGATGAGTGACCGGGCGAATCCCCATTCACCCGGCGGGGGGAAGTCCCGCACACCTGCACGCCAACCCCCCGGATGCCGAAGTATGCCGGGGGGCGATCAGACGGCTCAATAGTTGAGAGGACCGTAAGAAAGCGCTGCCCAAAACTGTTACGCGCCAGGGGGGACACCGTTACAGAATCGCTAAGTCGCGCCCGTACCAACGGTGTTATGGGCCGTCAGGCGCCCGCGTTCTCCCGCACGGTGATCCTGCCCTTGCGGATCGTGGCCAGCCGCGGGGCCTTCTTCGCGATCGCGGAGTCGTGGGTGACCATGATGAAGGTCAGCCCGTGCTCCTTCCACAGGCGTTCGAGTACGTCCATGATCTCGTCACGCATGCTCTCGTCGAGGTTGCCGGTCGGCTCGTCGGCGAGGAGGACCTTCGGCCGCTTGACGAGTGCGCGGGCGATGGCGACGCGCTGTTGCTGTCCTCCGGACATTTCGGAGGGCAGGTGCGAGAGGCGTTCGCCGAGACCTACGGACTTCAGCGCTTCGGCGGCCAGTTCGCGGCGCTCCCTGGCCTTGATTCCGAGGGGGACGAGAGCGGTCTCCACGTTCTCCTGGGCGGTGAGCGTCGGGATGAGGTTGAAGGACTGGAAGACGAAGCCGATGTTCTCGCTGCGGACCTTGGTGAGACGGGCCTCGGAGAGCCTGGCCAGGTCGGTGCCGTCGAGGACGACCTCGCCCTCGGTGGGGCGGTCGAGGCCGCCGAGCATCTGGAGGAGGGTGGACTTGCCTCCGCCCGTGGGGCCCTGGATGACGAGTCGGTCGCCGTCGCCGATGGTGAGGTCTATGCCGTCGAGGGCGTGGACGGTGTCCTTGCCCCTGGTGTAGCGCTTGGTCACGTTGGTGAGTTCGTACATGGTGGCTCCTGGGATCGTCTTCGGCTGCGGGTCGGTGGGGGCTGCTCCAGCCCCGCTGAGAGGGCCTGCTACTCCACCCGTCGCAACGCATCCGCGGGACGCAGGCGCGACGCCCGCCAGCCGCCGAACGCCCCCGCGATCAGGCCGCCGGCCACCGCCAGGCCCACCGCCAGGAGGATCGTCGTCAGGCTGACCGGGGCCGTGAGGGCGACCTCCAGGGTCTTGCCGGGCCGGCGTCCGGGGCCGCCGAAGCCACCTGCGCCGGGGCCGCCGCCGAAACCGCCGCCGCCCGTGCCGCCGAGCTGGGCCTCGAGGCCCGGGCTGATGGCCGTGACGGCGTACGCGCCCGCCAGGCCGAGCGCGATGCCGAGGGCGCCGCCCACCAGGCCGTTGACGACGGCCTCGCCGACCACCTGCCGGGTCACCCGGCCGGACTTCCAGCCCAGGGCCTTCAGCGTGCCGAACTCGCGGACGCGCCGGGAGACGGCGGAGGAGGTGAGCAGCCCCGCGACCAGGAACGCGGCCACCAGCACCGCGATGGACAGCCACTTGCCGACGTTGGTGGCGAGGGAGGAGGCGGTGGACAGGGAGCCGGAGACGGTGTCCGCGAGGTCGGCCGAGGTGGTGACCGTCGTACCCGAGACGTTCTTCTGGATGGCCGACTTGACGTTGTCGATCTTCTGCGAGTCGGTCGCCTTGACGTAGATCGTGGTGACCTTGTTCTTGGAGTCGCTGAGGGCCTGCGCCTGCCCCAGCGGGATGTACAGGTTGGCCGCCGGGTCACCGCTGTCGGCGGTGGCGACGCCGATCACCTTGAACTTGACGCCCTTGACGGTGACGGTGGAGCCGACCTTGTACTTCTTCTGCTTGGCGTAGGCCGAGTCGGCCACGACGACCTTGGCGTTCGTCTCCGTCGTCCTGAACGTACGACCGCTGGTGATCTTCGACGAGGTCAGCGGGCCGAGGGCCGGCTTGGTGACGTCGGTGCCGTAGACGGAGTAGTTGTTGACGCCGAAGTCGGCGCCGCCGCCGCGCACTTCACCCTGCGGCCGGCCGGTCGCGCCGGGGCCGCCGAGCCGGCTGCCTCCGTCGCCGTTCTGCTGGAACTGGCCGCGCGTGAACTGGCCGCTGATCTTGATGACCTGCAGGCTCAGCCCGCCGACCGCGTCCGAGACGCCCGACTGGGCGCCGACCTTGGTCACGGTCGAGGCCGACAGCGTCTGGAAGCCCTGCACCATGACGCGGTCGCTGCTCTGGGTCGAGTCGTCGCCGTTGTTGCGGGCGTCGAACCGGAAGCGGGGCCGCTGGGCGTCGCCGGTGGACGCCGATGCCGCCTTGGTGACGGTCATGTCGGTGCCCAGTCCGTACAGCGACTGCAGGACCTTGTCCTGGGCCTTGCCCATGCCGCTGGAAACGGAGTTGACCACGATGACCAGTGCGATGCCCAGAGCGAGGCCGGAGGCGACGACCAGGGCCGCCTTTCTGCGGCGGCGCAGTTCGCGCCTCAGGTAGGTGAAGAACATGCCCGCAAGCTAGGTACGGACCGTGATTTCTCGATAAGGCCGAAATAAAAGAACCATGAGAAGGCTGTGGCCGCCCCCGGAAAAGCCCCGGAAACACCGATGCCGCCCCTGAGGGCGGCATCGGAAGAGCTGTGCGGGGGCTGTCAGGCGGCCGAACCGGCCTTCCACTGCGCCCAGTCCATGTTCCAGCCGTTGAGGCCGTTGTCCGGGGAGACGGTCTTGTCACCGGTGTGCTGGACGACCACCACGTCACCGACCAGGGAGTTGTTGTACATCCAGGCAGCCGGCGTGTTCGGGTCGCCGGCGCCCTTGGTGTCGGACAGGCCCACGCAGCCGTGGCTGGTGTTGACGCTGCCGAAGATGGACTTCGCGCCCCAGTAGTTGCCGTGCAGGAAGGTGCCGGAGCTGGTCAGGCGGATGGCGTGCGGCACGTCCTTGATGTCGTACTCGCCCTTGCCGTCGTCGTCGGTGAAGCCCACGGTCGCGCCGTTCATGCGCGTCTCCTTGAACTTCTCCTGCATGACCATGATGCCCTGGTACGTCTTGTTCTCGGGCGAACCGGCGGAGATCGGGATGGTCTTGATGGTCTTGCCGTCCTGCGTGACCTTCATCTGCTTGGTCTGCGCGTCGACGTAGGAGACCTGGTTGCGGCCGATGTGGAAGGTGACCGTCTTCTGCTGCACGCCATAGACGCCGCTCGCGCCCTGGACGCCGTCCAGGTTGAGCTTCAGCGTGACGGTGGAGTTCTCCTTCCAGTACGTCTCGGGGCGGAAGTCGATGCGGTTGGCGTTGAACCAGTGGCCGACGACCTCCTGGCCGCCGCTGCTGGTGACCGTGATGCCCTTCTGGACGGCGGCCTTGTTGGTGATCGCCTTGTCGAAGTTGATCGACACGGGCATGCCGACGCCGACGGTGGAACCGTCCTCCGGCGTGAAGTTGCCTATGAAGCTGTTGGCCGGGGAGACCGTGGTGAAGGAGGCGTTCTCGTGGGCGACGAGGCCCGCGGCGTCCTTGGCCTCCGCGGCGACCTTGTAGCCGGTGGAGCGCTCCAGCTGGGTGGTCGGCTTCCAGCTCTTCTTGTCGGCGGACAGCGCGCCGGCGACGGCCTTGCCGTCGGCGGTGGTCATGGTCACACCGGTGAGGGTGCCCTTGGCGACCGTGACGGCGGCCGAGTTGTTGATGGAGGCGTTGTTGGAGCCGTCCTTGGGCGTGATCGTGATCTGGGCCTCGGAGGACTTCTTGGCCGCCGCCTCGTCGGCCTTGGCCTGGGAGGTGTCTCCGTTGCCGGTGGCCTTGGTGTCGTCACCGCCGGAACACCCGGTGAGCACCAGTACACCGCCGAGCAGTGCGGACGCGACCGTCAGGCCCTTGCGCCGCTTACTGTCCGTCATCACACGCTTCTCCATCGCTGCCGAATCCGCGGAATCCCCGAAAGCCCCCGCCGGGAACTTTCAACGCTACGGCCGGTCCGCCCCGTTCCACATAGATCGAATGTGTGGGCCACACCACGTCCCGCCCGGGACGGGTGGTGCGGAAGCCGTCCGTGCGCCCCCTGAGACGACGAGACCCCGGACGGCGGTTGCCGTCCGGGGCCGGGTTCCCCGGGCCGCTCAGCCGATGCCGTCGTCTTCCTCGTCGTCCCCATCTTCCTCGTCCAGTTCCCAGTCCGGCGAATCCGGGTCGTACTCGATCCGCTCGCTGGACCAGGAGGCCTGCTGGAGTTCCACTCCGGGCACCTCGCTGATCAGGTCGAACGGGTCCACGAGATAGGCGAGGGCCTCCGCAGTGTCTTCCGTCACAGCGTTCTCGGCGTGGGTCCGCTCCTCCGGAGGCAGCTCGGAGTCGGCGGCGAGCCGGCGCAGCGCGGCCTTGGTCACCTCGCCCTCGTCGTGCACCTCAAGAACCAGCTCCACCCGAAGCCGTACAAAACGTGATGTCTCTTCCGTGCTCATGACCGGAGCGTACGACTGAAACCTCCCGTGACTTTCCCGTGACCCGCGATTTTCACTAACATCGCCCCACACGGCCAATTCGCCAGCGTCACAAGGGGGATCGATATTCCGTGCCATCCGCTCGCCGTCCGCTGCTGACCGCCACCGCCGCGGGGACCCTGCTGTGCGCCCTGTGGTTCGTCCCGTCCGCCAACGCGTCGCAGGACGGCACGGCCAGAGCGACCACGGAGGTGACCGGAACGACGCAGGTCACCCAGCAGGCGAAGGCGATATCCGAGGCCGCGGCCACGGACTCCACGGACACCGCGGACAGCACCCAGCTCGCCGACACCGGCAGCTTCGACACCACGCCCTACGTCGTCGGCGGCAGCCTGTTCCTCGCCGTGGGTGCCGGATTCGTGGTGTATTCGATACGGCGGGAACGCCTCGGCTTTTAATTGAGCTTGACTCTTCTTTGACAGAGAACGCATAGTCCGCCCATGAAGAGATCATCGGGCGTGCGGCTGTGCGCCACCGCAGCTGTGAGCGCACTGTCGCTCGCCCTCATCACCGGCTGCTCCGACGCAGGTTCGAAGGACTCCGGAGACGGCAAGGGCGGCAAGGGCGGGAACCCGGCCGCGAAGGCGCTGAGCGCCGCTGAGCTGAAGCAGCTGATCATCGCCAAGGGCGAGGTGCCGGGCTACAAGGTCGGCTCCGTCGAGGGCGGCATCCCCGACAAGAGCAAGGTCAAGTCCGACGACGCCCAGTGCGACCCGGTGCTCCGGGCCCTGACCGGCATCGCGCCCGGCGAGCCGGCGGCGAACACCAGCCGCATGGCCACCGAGGACAAGAAGGCCCCCACGGACAAGGCCACGTCCCTGGACGACCTGGCCGACGGCAAGTTCGAGGACGCGCTCAACGACTCCATGGACCTGGACGTCACCGTGGTCACCCTGGCCTCGTACGACGGCGACGGCGCCGAGTCGGCCCTGAAGTCGGTGACCGACGCGGTGAAGTCCTGCTCGGGCGGCTTCACCGGCGAGCAGGACGGCGAGAAGGGCAAGTTCACCAAGGTCGCGGAGGAGAAGTCCTCGGGCACTGGCGACGAGTCGGTGGCCTTCACGGCGACCAACGACTCGGGCAAGGACGGCGCCCTGCCGCTCCACGCCGAGGTCGTGCGGCACGGGAACACCCTCGCCACGTACACCACCATCAACATCGGCGCGATGATGACGAAGAAGGCCTACACGGTGTCGGCCCCGGTCATCAAGGCCCAGGCGGCCAAGCTGAAGTGACGTCGTGAAAGGGGCCCTGTCGCACGACAGGGCCCCTTCACCTCTTCCGTGTCCTACTGAAGCGGACCGGTGACCGTCTCCGCGGCGGCGACCAGGTGCCCCCCGCGCACGAAGGCGTCGGCGGCGGCCAGGTCGGGGGCCAGGAACCGGTCGGGTCCGGGACCCTGCACACCGGCCGCACGCACGGCCCCGATCACGGCCTGCGAGGCGGGCGCCGGGGTCAGGCCCTCGCGCAGCTCGATGCCGCGGGTGGCGGCGTACAGCTCGACGGCGATGATCCGGGTGAGGCTGTCGACGGCGGTGCGCAGCTTGCGCGCGGCCGACCAGCCCATGGACACGTGGTCCTCCTGCATCGCGGAGGACGGGATGGAGTCCGCGGAGGCGGGAACGGCCAGCCGCTTCATCTCGCTGACCAGGGCGGCCTGCGTGTACTGGGCGATCATGAGCCCGGAGTCGACACCGGCGTCGTCGGCGAGGAACGGCGGGAGCCCGTGGCTGCGGTTCTTGTCCAGCAGCCGGTCGGTGCGCCGCTCGGCGATGGAGCCGAGGTCGGCGGCCGCGATGGCGAGGAAGTCCAGGACGTAGGCCACGGGGGCGCCGTGGAAGTTGCCGTTGGACTCGACACGGCCGTCGGGCAGCACGACGGGGTTGTCGACGGCGGAGGCCAGCTCCCGCTCGGCGACGAGACGGGCGTGCGCGAGGGTGTCCCGCCCGGCACCGGCGACCTGCGGGGCGCAGCGCACCGAGTAGGCGTCCTGGACGCGGGGCGCGTCGTCCTGGTGGTGCCCGGTGAGCCCGGAGTCCTTGAGGACGGCGAGCATGTTGGCGGCCGAGGCGCCCTGGCCCGGGTGCGGCCGGATGGCGTGCAGCTCGGGCGCGAGGACCTTGTCCGTGCCGAGCAGCGCCTCCATGCTGAGGGCGGCGGTGATGTCGGCGGACTTGTACAGGGTGTCCAGGTCGGCGAGGGCCATGACCAGCATGCCGAGCATGCCGTCGGTGCCGTTCAGGAGGGCCAGGCCCTCCTTCTCGCGCAGCTCGACGGGCTGGATGCCGTGCTCGGCGAGCAGTTCACCGGCGGGCCGGACGGTGCCGTCGGGCCCCTCCGCGTCCCCCTCGCCCATCAGCGCGAGGGCGCAGTGGGACAGCGGGGCCAGGTCGCCGGAGCAGCCGAGGGAGCCGTACTCGTGCACGACCGGGGTGATCCCGGCGTTCAGCACGTCGGCCATGGTCTGCGCGACCTCGGGCCGCACACCCGTGTGTCCCGAGCAGACGGTCTTGAGCCGCAGGAACATCAGCGCCCGTACAACCTCGCGCTCGACCCGCGGGCCCATGCCGGCCGCGTGCGAGCGGACGATGTTGCGCTGCAGCTGGGCGCGCAGTTCCTGGCTGATGTGCCGGGTCGCCAGGGCTCCGAAACCGGTGGAGACGCCGTAGACCGGGTCCGGCTTGGCCGCCAGCGCGTCCACGATCTCCCGGGCCGCCGCGAGGGCCGCCACCGCCTCCGCCGACAGCTCGATCCGGGCGCCGCCGCGCGCCACGGCGAGAACGTCGGACGCGGTGACACCGGACGTCCCCACCACCACAGTGTGCATATCCATATTCAGGAGCGTACGCATTGAATGCGTTGATGTCACTAGTGGGGAACAGGAGTGCCCCTTACCGATCCGTGTGCTTCACCTCACGGCCGCCCCCGGGCGGCCGGCGCCCGCGGAAGCGCCGCCGCTCCCCGCGCTCGGCCCGCTCGGGCGACGGCTCGTCGGCGAGGCGCACGACGGGGTCGTCCGGCCCCTCCCGGCCCGCCACCACCGGCCGGTCCGCGCGCATGGCCTTGGCCCGGTACTGGGCGGCGTCGGCCAGCCGGAACAGCCGCCGGGCCGAGCGCACGGGCCCGATCGCCTCCCCGGTCGAGGCGACCCCGCACGCCACCCCTTCCCCGAGCTCCAACTCGGCGGCCCTGCGGCACAGTTCGTCAGCGGCCTCGACCACGTCGCCGGCGGGCGGCCCCACCGCCAGCAGGCAGAACTCGTCCCCGCCGAGCCGCGCCGCGAGCGCACCCGGCACCATCGCCCCGCACAGCGACAGCACCGACCCGAAGCGCTCCAGCAGCCGGTCCCCCACCTCGTGCCCGAGAGTGTCGTTGACCCTCTTGAGCCCGTTGAGATCACAGACGACGAGACTGACGACGACCCCGCCCGCTCGATGCCGCTCCACGGCCTCCTCCAGACCCACGTCCACGGCGCGGCGGTTGGCGAGGCCGGTGAGGGCGTCGGTGAACGCGAGCCGGCGCGCCTCCTCCAGCCGCTCGGTCTGCGCGATGCCCGCGGCGACGACGGCGGCCAGGACCGTGGCGAAGTCGGCGTCCGCCCGCCCGAACACGGGCTCGCCGGCCGCGCGGGCGACATACACCTCACCCCAGGCCCTGCCGTGCAGCACGACGGGGGCGACCAGACAGCAGCCGCGGCCCCTGCGGCGCAGGGCGGCGACCCGGTGGTGGTGGTAGCCGGGGGTGCCGGCCGCCGTGCCCTCGGCGGTCTCCACCCAGGCGTTCGGCTCGCCGCCGCCCGCCCAGCGCTCGTGCAGGAACTCGGTGATCTCCGGGAACTGGTGCACCGGATAGGCCTCGGCCTCCGGGAACTCCTCCTCGTCCGGGCGGCGCTCCCCCACGTTCACCAGAACCCGCAGCCGCCCCAGCTCCCGCTCCCACACCGACAGCGCGGCGAAGGTCCCGTCCAGCGCCCGGCAGGCACCGAGCGCGGCGGCCCGCCACGACTCCCGCGGGGTGTGCGCCGCCGCCATCCCCTGAGCCAGCGCCACCACGGCGGCGAGCCGCTTGTCCTCACCCATCACCCCAGGTTATGGATGAAACGGTGCAAACAGGGATAGGAGCGTGGCGATCAGGTGGCCGCAGGAGCACACCCGGGACCCACACCCCCGCCCGTGCCCCGGCTCACTCCCCGGGCCACTGCGGCTTCCGCTTCTCGTTGAACGCGGCCACGCCCTCCGCCCGGTCGCCCGAGAACGCCACCGACCGCCACGCCGCGTCCTCGACCTCCAGGCCGGCCCGCAGATCCAGCCCGTGCCCGAGCCGCAGCGCCCGCTTCGCCGCCCGCAGCCCCACCGGCGAGTTCCCGGCGATCCGCGCCCCCAGCGCCAGCGCCTCCTCGCGGTCCCGGCCCTCCTCCACCAACTGGTCCACCAGCCCCAGCTCGGCAGCCTCGGCAGCCTCCAGCCGCCGCGCCGAGAAGATCAGCTCGGCCGCCCGTGCCGCCCCGACCCGCCGCGGCAGCAACTGCGTGCCGCCACCTCCCGGAATCACTCCCACGGACACCTCCGGCAGCCCCACCACCGCCGTACGGTCCGCCACGATCAGGTCGCAGGACAGGGCCAGTTCGAAACCGCCGCCCAGGGCGAAGCCGTGCACGGCGGCGATCGTCGGCATGGGCAGCTCCAGCACCCCGGTGTACGCCCCGCGCGCCACCGGCCGCTGCCGCACCAGATCCGCGTCGCTGAACGAGTTCCGCTCCTTCAGGTCGGCCCCCACACAGAACGCCCGTTCGTGGGACGAGGTCAGGACGACCACCCGCGCGTCCCGGTCGGCACCGAGCGCCGTACACGCGGCGGCGACGGAACGGGCCATCTCCGTCGAGACGGCGTTCATGGCCTTGGGCCGGTCCAGCACCAGCTCAGCCACATGCCCGTGCCGCCGCACCAGCACGAACTCCCCGAACCGCTCCTCGCTCATGACACCCTCCGGTTAACGCGGGTTAACTCACTGTCGGCCCGATCATCGCAGCCGTACCCCGCCCCGGGAAAGAGCCGCCCCCGCCCGCTGTTCTACGCCCGTTCGAGTGACATCCCGGCCGACTCACCCCACACCGCCCACAAGAGCGCATAGCGTGCGCTCCGCCATGGCGCACGGCGGGGAGGAACCTGATGACACCGATACCTGCACAGCCCGGCACGGCCGAGAGAAAGCCGACGGGGATCCCCGTCCTGCCCCTCGTCCGCCGCGGCCGCCACCGCAAGCCCCGCCCCCGCAAGGTCCTGCTGGCCGCGGGCGGCCTGGCCCTGGCAGCCGGAGTCCTCAGCCTCGTCCGGGTGGCCCCGGACTCCGGGGTGGGCGCCACGGGTACGGCGGAGGCGGAGCCCCGCCTGGACCAGGGCGGCACCACCGACCACGCGTCCGGCCCGGCGAGCGACACCGCCCCCACGACCCTGCCCTCGGCGACGTCGGTCATGGGCGGTTTCGGCCCGGCCCCCACGCCCCCGGTGACACCCACGACCACGACCGCCCCGCAGGCGACCCCCACGACGCTCCCGGACAGCACGGACATCCCGACCACGATCCCGACGAGCGCCCCGAGGACGACGGCCCCCCGCCCGTCAGCCACGACTCCGGTGACGCCCACGCCCACCCGGGCCCCCACGCCGACGCCCAGCCGGACGACGCAGACACCCGCACCCGAGCAGGGCGGGGTGTGCGTACCGGTGATCGCCCTGTGCCTGGACCTGCCGGGCGCCCGTTCGGACGGTCAGGACTGACCGTCGCGACGATTGAGCAGCCAGGGCTCGACGACACCGAGCCCGCGAACCGGCCGCTGCCACATCGGCTGGAGCCCGAAGCGGTACTTGGGCGGCTCCTCGCCCTCCTTCTCGGCGGCGGCAGCGGCCTCGGCCGCCTCGGCCTCGGAGGCGGGTGCCTCGGCGGTACGGATCAGCTCCTCGGCAAAGGCACTGTCGACGAGGACGGCGTCACGCGGCGCTATCGAGGTCAGCCTCGACGCCAGATTGACGGTCGTACCGAAGACATCCCCCATCCGGGTGGTCACCGTGCCGAACGCCATCCCCACCCGCAGCTCGGGCATCGTCTCGTCGTTCGCCATCGTCTCGACCAGCCGCAGGGCGATGTCCGCGGCGATACCCGCGTCGTCGGCGGCGTACAGCACCTCGTCACCGAGGGTCTTGATGAGCCGTCCGCCCCGCGCGGCGACCAGGTCGGCGGCCGTGGTCTCGAAGGCCTCGACCAGCTCGCCCAGTTCCTCCTCCTCCATCCGCCGGGTCAGCCGGGTGAACCCGACGAGGTCGGCGAAGCCGACGGCCAGCCGACGGTCGACCATCTCCTCGTCGTCGCCGGTCTGCACGACGCGGCCGGCCGAGGCGGCGAGCTGGCGGCGCCACACATAGACCAGGAACTCCTCCAGCTCGGGCAGGAGCAGCTCGACGATCGGGTACGTCACCTCGGTGCGGGTCATGCCCGGCTCGGGGGGCTCGGTCAGCCCCTCCAGGAAGGAATCGATCTGCCACTCGGCCAAACGGGCGGTGGTCTGCCCGGTCGACCGCGCGACCTGGACGGCCATGGCCTCACTCAGCAGCCCCGCCTCCACCAGACCGGCGAGCCGCCGCAGGGCCAGCACGTCGGCCTCGGTGAGCGCCTTGGCCTGCCCGATGTCCGCGAACCCCATGGCCCGCCAGAACCGCGACGCCAGCTCCATGGAGACACCGGCGCTGCGGGCCGCCTGAAAAGGGGTGTAGCGCCGCTCGGCCCCCAGGATGAGCTGCTCGAGACGCAGGGCAAGCGGATCCTCGCCGGAGTCGTCGGCTTGGGGGTCAACCCGGCCGTCCGCGTCCGCGCCGGAGCCCGTGTCGTCGACGGTCACGCCTGTTGCCCTTCCGATCTGCCACGGTCAGGTATCGACCGGCCTCAACTCTACGGCAGGTGTGCGCCAGCTCACTCCGTAGGGTTCAGCCGATGGCTCGCCCCCGGGGCCGTGCGCCCGGTCCCCGGCATCGGCCCCCCTTGGGGAGCTGCCGTGCCGTCGGCCGAACGGCGCCGCAGCCGCCCATGGCGGGAGGGGACGGGCCGGGGTCCGCCCGCAGCGGTCGGCGCGTCGACACCAGCTTCTGCCCGCCGACCGATTCCGTGCCGTTCCGAGGACGGACACCCCCCGGCGCGACCCCGACCCACACCCCACCCGGGGCACTACGCGCACCCCCACCGAACCGGCACAGGCGCCACAAGCACCGCCACCCAAGCCCAGCCGGACGCCGCGAGAAGCGGCCCCACCCAAGCCCGCACAGGCGCCACAAGCACCCCACCGAACCCGCGCAGGCGCCACAAGCACCCCACCGAACCCGCGCAGGCGCCGCAGGCACCCCCACCCAAGCCCAGCCGGACGCCGCGAGAAGCGGCCCCACCCGAACCGGCAAAGGCGCCGCAGGCACCCCGCAACCTCACGCAGGCCGCAGATGGACGATGTCCCCCGCCCCCACAGGCTCCTGCACACCACGCTCCGTAGCGATGACGAGCCGCCCGTCGCCATCGACGGCGACCGCCTCCCCCACCAGCGCCCGATCCCCCGGCAGCTCGGCCCGCACCACCCGCCCGAGCGTCGCGCACCCCGCCGCATAGGCCTCCTGGAGCCCGCTGTCCCCCGGATCACCCCCGGCCGCCCGCCACCGCCCGTACCACTCCTCCAGCGACCGCAGCACGGCCCGCAGCAGCGGATCCCGGTCCGTGCTCACCGCCCCGGCCAGCGCCAGCGACCCCGCCTGCGGCACAGGCAGCTCCTCGGCCCGAAGCGTGACGTTGATCCCGACGCCGACCACGACCGCGTCGTCCCCGGCCCGCTCCGCCAGGATGCCCCCGGTCTTGCGCTCCTCGTCACCCACGGTCACCAACACGTCGTTGGGCCATTTGAGTGCCGTGTCCACACCGGCGGCCCGGGACAGACCGGCCGCCACCGCCACGCCGGTGAGCAGCGGCAGCCACCCCCACCGGGCCACCGGCACCTCGACCGGCTTGAGCAGAACGGAGAAGAAGAGCCCCGACCGGGCAGGCGCGGTCCACTCCCGCTCCAGCCGCCCCCGCCCGGAGGTCTGTTCCTCGGCGATCAGGACCGCACCCTCCCCCGCCTTGCCCGCGCCGGCCCGGGCCACGAGGTCGGAGTTGGTGGAGCCGGTGCGCTGGACCACGTCCAGCTCCGACCACAGCCCGCCCTCCCGCACCAGGGCCCTGCGCAGCGCGGCGGCGTTCAGGGGCGGACGGTCCAGGTCGGACCAACGGCTGTCGTCTGATGCATTGTGCGGCGTCATGCAAGTCACCCTAGGTGTGGGAAACGCCGCACTGCCGACACGAAGCCACGCCACTACGCTACGGATGAGTAACCGTCCCCCCTTTTGAGCAGGCAGGGAGCCGCGATCCCGATGTCCGAGCCGGAAGAGATCGACATTCACACGACCGCGGGCAAGCTCGCGGATCTGCAGCGCCGTATCCATGAGGCGACGCACGCCGGCTCGGAGCGCGCCGTCGAAAAGCAGCACGCCAAGGGCAAGCTGACGGCGCGTGAGCGCATCGAGCTACTGCTCGACGAGGGCTCCTTCGTCGAGTTGGACGAGTTCGCCCGCCACCGCTCCAGCAACTTCGGGCTGGAGAAGAACCGCCCGTACGGCGACGGCGTCGTCACGGGCTACGGCACGGTCGACGGCCGCCCCGTAGCGGTGTTCTCGCAGGACTTCACGGTCTTCGGCGGCGCGCTCGGCGAGGTCTACGGCCAGAAGATCGTCAAGGTCATGGACTTCGCGCTGAAGACCGGCTGCCCGGTCATCGGCATCAACGACTCCGGCGGCGCCCGGATCCAGGAGGGTGTCGCCTCCCTCGGCGCGTACGGCGAGATCTTCCGCCGCAATACCCACGCGTCCGGCGTGATCCCGCAGATCAGCCTGGTCGTCGGCCCGTGCGCCGGCGGCGCTGTCTACTCCCCGGCGATCACCGACTTCACGGTCATGGTCGACCAGACGTCCCACATGTTCATCACGGGCCCGGACGTCATCAAGACGGTCACCGGCGAGGACGTCGGCTTCGAGGAGCTGGGCGGCGCCCGCACCCACAACTCGACGTCCGGCGTGGCTCACCACATGGCCGGCGACGAGAAGGACGCCATCGAGTACGTCAAGCAGCTGCTGTCGTACCTGCCGTCCAACAACCTCAGCGAGCCCCCGGTCTTCCCGGAGGAGGCGGACCTCACCGTCACCGCGGAGGACCTGGAGCTGGACACCCTGGTCCCGGACAGCGCGAACCAGCCCTACGACATCCGCACGGTGGTCGAACACGTCCTGGACGACGCCGAGTTCTTCGAGTCGCAGGCGCTGTTCGCGCCGAACATCGTCACCGGCTTCGGCCGGGTCGAGGGCCACCCGGTGGGCATCGTCGCGAACCAGCCGATGCAGTTCGCCGGCTGCCTCGACATCGACGCCAGTGAGAAGGCGGCGCGCTTCGTGCGCACCTGCGACGCCTTCAACCTGCCGGTGCTCACCTTCGTGGACGTCCCGGGCTTCCTCCCGGGCGTCGACCAGGAGCACACGGGCATCATCCGCCGCGGCGCGAAGCTGATCTACGCCTATGCGGAGGCGACCGTCCCGCTCATCACGGTCATCACCCGCAAGGCCTTCGGCGGCGCGTACGACGTCATGGGCTCCAAGCACCTGGGCGCCGACCTCAACCTCGCCTGGCCGACCGCCCAGATCGCCGTCATGGGCGCCCAGGGCGCGGTCAACATCCTGCACCGCCGCACGATCGCGGAGGCGGAGGCGAACGGCGAGGACCTCGAGGCGGTCCGCGCGCGCCTGATCCAGGAGTACGAGGACACCCTCCTCAACCCCTACGTCGCGGCCGAGCGCGGCTACGTCGACGCGGTGATCATGCCGTCCGACACCCGCGGCCACATCGTCCGGGGCCTGCGTCAACTGCGCACCAAGCGGGAATCCCTGCCTCCGAAGAAGCACGGCAACATCCCCCTCTAGGACCCGCGGACCCTTGGAGCGGTCATGAACATCAAGGTCGTACGAGGCAACCCCACCCCGGAGGAGCTGGCCGCCGCTCTGGCGGTGGTCCGCGCCCGCGCCGCGGCGGCAGCAGCGCTGCCGCCCGGCGCACCGGGCCCGAGGGACTCCTGGTCGGACCCTGCCCGCATCGCAGCACAGCGAGTCCCGATGCCGGGCCGGGCGTCGTGGACCCGCACGTACTGGCCGAGCTGAGGCCTGACTCCCCAGGGGCGCGGGGAACTGCGCGACCAGCCACAACGGACCCGCAGCGCCCCACGGCCCGACCGGCTCGACAACACCAGGGCCGATTTGAGTACCCCTACTCAGGCCCCCGGCCCGGCCCAAGCCCCACGCTGGTGGCATGCTGTGGTCAGACCCCGAGAACGAGCCGCCAGAGGAACTCCGCGACACGCAGGAGATGCTCCGGCGGCTCGGTTTCGTCATGGCCCTGGCCATGCTGCTCGGCATGATCATGCTCGGCCTGAGGTAACCCGGCGGCCCCGCTAACCTGACGGCATGACTGCAAAGCCGCGCAGACGCCTCGTGCTCGCCTCCCAGTCCCCCGCCCGCCTGGGCCTGCTCCGCCAGGCCGGCCTCGCCCCCGAGGTGATCGTGAGCGGCGTCGACGAGGACGCCGTCACCGCACCGACCCCGGCCGATCTGGCGCTCGCGCTCGCCGAGGCCAAGGCCTCCGTCGTGGCGGCGAAGCCGGAGGTGCAGGGCGCCCTGGTGATCGGCTGCGACTCGGTGCTGGAGCTGGACGGGCAGGCGCTCGGCAAGCCGGCCGACGCCGAGGAGGCCACCGCCCGCTGGAAGGCGATGCGCGGGCGCACCGGGACCCTCCAGACGGGGCACTGCATCTGGGACACGGCGGCCAAGCGGTACGTCGCGGGGCTCGCCTCCACCGTCGTCCACTTCGGCGAGCCCTCGGACGAGGAGATCGCCGCGTACGTGGCCTCGGGCGAACCCCTCTACGTCGCGGGAGCCTTCACCCTGGACGGCCGCTCGGCGCCGTTCATCGAGGGCATCAACGGCGACCACGGCAACGTGATCGGCATCAGCCTGCCCCTCGTGCGACGGCTGCTGGCCGAACTGGGCATCGGGATCACAGAGTTGTGGGCACCGGCTGAGTGATCTGGGCGGGGACGGAGTCCTGCGGCTCCTCGTCCCCGTCCTGGGGCTCGTCCGTCCGGCTGTGCGACTCGCCCACGGCACCCGGGGCCCCGGCCGGTTCGCCCTCGGCCTTCGGGTCGCCGCCCGTCCCCGGGTCGCCGCCGGAGGCAGCCTGCTCCGGGCCGTCCTCGCGGTCGTAGGACACCAGGAGCAGGACGAGGAGGCCGAGCATCACGATCATGAAGACGAAGGACGGCCAGCCCACCAGGCTCAGCGTGAAGGCGCCCAGCAGACCGTGCACGACCGCCACGCTGATCAGCGCGACACGCCCGAATCCCGCGGGTGCGCGGTTGCGTATCGCCACGAGCAGGGCCACCAGAGCGCACAAAGCGAAGTAGAGGCCGAAGGCGACCCCGCCGATCTTCGAGGACTTCGACATGACGTCCGGATCGAGGCCCGCCAGGGACATCTGCTGCCGGTCCACCACCACCCCGAGGAACCAGTTCAGCGCCCCGATCACCAACGCCTCGGCCAAGAGGACGACCGCTACGACCCATGCCACCGGTCTGCGCACCACCGGTCCCCACCCACCTTCGACCTCAGCCCGAGCAGAGCTGCTGTTACCTGAAGTACGTTCGAGTCATCGCGAACGCTACTAACGGGTAAACCCTGGGACAAGGGTTCGGTCACCGGCAAAGAATCATTGGGCCATTCGTAGGGACTCGACAAAGAAACAGAGTGGGCCGCAGCACGCTCTCACAGAGACCTTGACCACATGACGGGGCTAGGGTTTCCCGGAGGAGTCCTGCGTACCGAGGTGCGACAAGGGATTTCGCGGGTCGAGCGAGCCTCGTATCACGCTCCGTGTGGGCAAGCTCACCATTGGGGACGGGTCGAAGTGCCGTGTCGGCAGTCCCTAAACTCGGCTTGTTTCAAGGAGGGAGCCTCAATCGTGCGCAAGGTGCTCATCGCCAACCGTGGCGAAATCGCTGTCCGCGTTGCCCGGGCCTGCCGGGATGCCGGGATCGCGAGCGTGGCCGTCTACGCCGACCCGGACCGGGACGCTCTGCATGTCCGCGCCGCGGATGAGGCGTTCGCCCTGGGTGGTGAGACCCCAGCCACCAGCTATCTGGACATCGAGAAGGTGCTGAACGCCGCGCGCGAATCCGGCGCGGACTCGGTCCACCCGGGTTACGGCTTCCTCTCGGAGAACGCCGACTTCGCGCAGGCGGTCCTGGACGCCGGTCTGATCTGGATCGGCCCGCCCCCGCAGGCCATCCGCGACCTGGGTGACAAGGTCGCCGCCCGACACATCGCCCAGCGCGCCGGTGCCCCCCTGGTGGCCGGTACGCCCGATCCGGTGAGCGGTGCCGAGGAGGTCGTGGCGTTCGCCGAACAGCACGGCCTGCCCATCGCCATCAAGGCCGCCTTCGGCGGCGGCGGCCGCGGCCTGAAGGTCGCCCGCACCCTGGAAGAGGTCCCGGAGCTGTACGAGTCGGCGGTCCGCGAGGCGGTCGCCGCCTTCGGCCGTGGCGAGTGCTTCGTCGAGCGCTACCTCGACCGCCCCCGCCACGTCGAGACCCAGTGCCTCGCCGACAAGCACGGCAACGTGGTCGTGGTCTCCACCCGTGACTGCTCCCTGCAGCGTCGCCACCAGAAGCTGGTCGAGGAGGCCCCGGCGCCGTTCCTCTCCGAGGAGCAGGTCGCCGAGCTGTACCGCGCCTCGAAGGCGATCCTGAAGGAGGCCGCGTACGAGGGTGCCGGCACCTGTGAGTTCCTGGTCGGCCAGGACGGCACGATCTCCTTCCTCGAGGTGAACACCCGCCTCCAGGTGGAGCACCCGGTGACCGAGGAGGTCGCCGGCATCGACCTGGTCCGCGAGATGTTCCGTATCGCCGACGGCGAGGAGCTGGGCTACGACGACCCCGCGCTGCGCGGACACTCGTTCGAGTTCCGGATCAACGGCGAGGACCCGGGCCGCAACTTCCTCCCGGCTCCCGGCACGGTCACCCAGTTCACCCCGCCGTCCGGCCCCGGCGTCCGCCTGGACGCGGGCGTGGAGTCCGGCTCGGTCATCGGCCCGGCCTGGGACTCCCTGCTCGCCAAGCTGATCGTCACCGGCCGCACCCGCAAGGAGGCCCTGGAGCGGGCCGCCCGCGCCCTGGAGGAGTTCCAGGTCGAGGGCATGGCGACGGCGATCCCGTTCCACCGCGCGGTCGTGCGGGACGCGGCGTTCGCCCCGGAGCTGACCGGCTCCGGCGAGCCCTTCACGGTCCACACCCGCTGGATCGAGACGGAGTTCGTCAACGAGATCAAGCCGTTCGCGACCCCCGCCGAGGCCGAGGCCGAGGAGGAGACGGGCCGCGAGACGGTCGTCGTCGAGGTCGGCGGCAAGCGCCTGGAGGTCTCTCTCCCGTCCTCCCTGGGCATGTCCCTGGCCCGCACCGGCCTCGCCGCCGGCGCCAAGCCGAAGCGCCGCGCGGCCAAGAAGTCCGGCCCGGTGGCCTCCGGCGACACCCTCGCCTCGCCGATGCAGGGCACGATCGTGAAGGTCGCGGTCGAGGAGGGCCAGGAGGTCAAGGAAGGCGACCTGGTGGTCGTCCTCGAGGCCATGAAGATGGAACAGCCCCTCAACGCCCACAAGGCGGGCACCATCAAGGGCCTCAACTTCGAGGTGGGCGCCTCGGTGACGTCCGGCGCCGCGATCTGCGAGATCAAGGACTGACGTCAGAAGTCTGAGCGACGCCCGGTGGACAAAGGCTCTGCCGGGCGTCCGCTTTTCGAGTCGTCAGGGCGCAACCGCAGGGGCGAGGGGAACTGCGCGACCAGCCACACACGACTCGCACGCGCCCACCCGCCACAGGCCCTACGGCGCACAGGCGAAGGAACCTCAGCGCCTGCGAAGGTCGGCGACGCGCCCCCGCTCAACCCCTGCCGACGGCTCCCCCAGCATTCCCCGCAACCCGCCCTGCCCCCGCCGAGGTCCCGGCAGCGGACGCCGCGCCGGGACCTGCTCACCCCCCGGAGGGCTGCTCGCCCCCGCGACAGCGATCTGCACCCCCTGATCCGCGAGAGCCTGCAGCTCCGTGGCGGCACGATCGTCGTGCGCGGGCGGCTCGTCCGTGACCAGCCGGGTGATGACATCGGTCGGCACCGTCTGGAACATGGTGTCCGCACCCAGCTTGGTGTGGTCGGCGAGGACCACGACCTCCGCCGCGGCCTGCACCAGCGCACGGTCGACGGACGCCGAGAGCATGTTGGACGTGGACAGCCCCCGCTCCGCGGTCAGGCCGCTCCCCGAGAGGAACGCCTTCGACACCCGCAGCCCCTGCAGGGACTGCTCCGCTCCGGAGCCGACGAGGGCGTAGTTGGAGCCGCGCAAGGTGCCGCCGGTCATCACGACCTCCACGCGGTTGGCGTGGGCCAGCGCCTGTGCCACCAGCAGGGAGTTGGTGACGACGGTCAGCCCGGGTACCCGCGCGAGCCGGCGGGCCAGCTCCTGCGTGGTCGTACCCGCGCCGACCACGATGGCCTCGCCCTCTTCGACGAGTCCCGCGGCGAGATCGGCGATGGCCGTCTTCTCGGCGGTCGCGAGATGGGACTTCTGCGGAAAGCCGGACTCCCGCGTGAACCCGCCCGGCAGTACCGCACCGCCGTGCCGGCGGTCGAGGAGTCCTTCTGCCTCCAGTGCGCGCACGTCCCGCCGTACGGTCACTTCGGAGGTCTGGACGACGCGGGCGAGTTCACGGAGCGACACGGCCCCGTTCGCTCGCACCATTTCGAGGATCAATTGGCGACGTTCTGCAGCGAACACGAAACTGACAGTAACCCCAACGACCGTCTGGTTTCAGCAGTTTGCGCCGAATAACAGAAGTTGTTCGCACGGTAGGACGGGAAGTGGTATAGGGCCTAATCTTCCCGCCTATGCCGCACGCATGCTCGACAACTCCCTGTGACCAGCGGGAAGTCGGGGCAGGCCGTCAGACCTCGACGCCCGCCTTGCGCGTGTGCAGCTGCCGCGCCACCTCCGCGATCGACCCCGAAAGGGAGGGGTACACCGTGAAGGCGTTCGCGATCTGCTCGACCGTCAGATTGTTGTCGACCGCGATCGAGATGGGGTGGATCAGTTCCGAGGCGCGCGGCGCCACCACGACACCACCCACGACGATCCCGGTACCGGGCCGGCAGAAGATCTTCACGAAGCCGTCCCGGATGCCCTGCATCTTGGCGCGCGGGTTGCGCAGCAGCGGCAGCTTCACGACCCGGGCGTCGATCTTGCCCGCGTCCACGTCCGCCTGGGTGTAGCCGACGGTGGCGATCTCGGGGTCGGTGAAGACGTTGGAGGAGACCGTCTTGAGGTTCAGCGGGGCCACCGCGTCGCCGAGGAAGTGGTACATGGCGATACGTCCCTGCATGGCGGCGACGGACGCGAGGGCGAAGACACCGGTCACGTCACCGGCCGCGTAGACGCCGGGAGCGGTCGTACGGGAGACCTTGTCGGTCCAGATGTGGCCCGAGTCGCGCAGCTTCACGCCCGCCTCCTCCAGCCCGAGACCCGCGCTGTTCGGGATGGCGCCGACTGCCATGAGGCAGTGCGAGCCGGTGATGACGCGGCCGTCGGCCAGCGTCACCTCGACCCGGTCGCCGACGCGCTTGGCGGACTGCGCGCGGGAGCGGGCCATGACGTTCATGCCGCGGCGGCGGAAGACGTCCTCCAGGACGGCGGCGGCGTCCGGGTCCTCACCCGGCAGCACGCGGTCGCGCGAGGACACCAGGGTCACCTTCGAACCGAGCGCCTGGTAGGCACCGGCGAACTCGGCGCCGGTCACACCGGAGCCGACCACGATCAGCTCTTCCGGCAGCTCGGTGAGGTCGTAGACCTGGGTCCAGTTGAGGATGCGCTCGCCGTCGGGCTGGGCGTCGGGCAGCTCGCGCGGGTGACCTCCGGTGGCGATGAGGACGGCGTCGGCGGTGAGGGTCTCCTCGGTGCCGTCGGCGGCGCTGACGACGACCTTGCGGGAGCCGTCGAGGCCCTGCATGCCGTCCAGCCGGCCGCGGCCGCGCATGACCCGGGCGCCGGCACGCGTGACGGACGCGGTGATGTCGTGCGACTGGGCGAGGGCGAGCCGCTTCACACGGCGGTTGACCTTCCCGAGGTCCACGCCCACCACCCGGGCCGCCTGCTCCAGCGGCGGGGTGTCGTCGGCGACGATGATCCCCAGCTCCTCGTACGAGGAGTCGAAGGTGGTCATCACCTCGGCCGTAGCGATAAGGGTCTTCGACGGCACGCAGTCGGTCAGCACCGACGCTCCGCCCAGACCGTCGCAGTCGACGACGGTCACCTCCGCGCCGAGCTGAGCGGCGACCAGCGCCGCTTCGTATCCGCCGGGTCCGCCACCGATGATCACGATCCGAGTCACGTACCCCATTGTCCCGCACGCTTCAAGGTGCTACTGCCCGGGGGGGGCGTCGGACGGCTGTCTCCGGTACGGACGAGACAGGAGTTTCTTCTGCCGTACCCTCTCCCCATGTCGCTCTATGCCGCGTACGCCGGCAACCTCGAAGCGCGGCTGATGTCCCGCCGCGCCCCCCACTCCCCGCTGCGCGCCATCGGCTGGCTGAACGGCTGGCGGCTGACCTTCGGCGGCGAACAGCTGGGCTGGGAGGGCGCGCTGGCGACGATCGTCGAGGAGCCCGGCGCCCAGGTCTTCGTCGGCCTGTACGACATCGCGTCCATGGACGAGGAGTCCCTCGACCGCTGGGAGGGCGTCGGCCTCGGCATCTACCGGCGCGCCCGGGTCCGCGTGCACACCCTGGACGGCGAGGAGTCGGCGTGGACGTACGTCCTCAACGCCTACGAGGGCGGCCTGCCCTCGGCCCGGTACCTGGGGGAGATCGCGGACGCGGCCGAGTCGGCCGGGGCGCCCCACGACTATGTGATGGAACTCCGCAAGCGCCCCTGCTGAGGCCGGCCGGGCAGCGGCCTTCCTGCGGCTTTGCCCGCGCTTCGTCGGAAACGACAAGACAACGAAAGCATTCCCGTGAGGTCTGTCATCTACGCGCGTAGGCGAAGACCGGCTACCCTCATCGCGTGAACGCATCTCTTCTTCCGGACGACATCCAGGGCGACCCCTACGCCGCCGCCGACGCCGCCGCCGCGCGCCTGCGCGCACTCACCGGCGCCGAGACCCACGACGTCGCCCTCGTGATGGGCTCCGGCTGGGCTCCGGCCGTCGACGCCCTGGGCGCACCCGACGCCGAGTTCCAGGTCACCGAGCTGCCCGGCTTCCCGCCGCCGGCCGTCGAGGGGCACGGCGGCAAGGTCCGCTCGTACTCCTTCGGTGACAAGCGCGCCCTGGTCTTCCTGGGCCGTACGCACTTCTACGAGGGCCGCGGGGTGGCCGCCGTCGCGCACGGCGTCCGCACGGCCGTCGCCGCCGGCTGCAAGACCGTGGTTCTCACCAACGGCTGCGGCGGCCTGCGCGAGGGCATGCGCCCCGGTCAGCCGGTCCTGATCAGCGACCACATCAACCTGACGGCCACGTCCCCGATCGTCGGCGCCAACTTCGTCGACCTGACGGACCTCTACTCCCCCCGTCTGCGCGCCCTGTGCAAGGAGATCGACTCCTCCCTCGAGGAGGGCGTCTACGCGCAGTTCCCCGGCCCGCACTACGAGACCCCGGCCGAGATCCGCATGGCCCGCGTGATCGGCGCTGACCTGGTCGGCATGTCCACCGTCCTCGAGGCGATCGCCGCCCGTGAGGCGGGCGCCGAGGTGCTGGGCATCTCCCTGGTCACCAACCTCGCGGCGGGCATGACCGGCGAGCCCCTCAACCACGAGGAGGTCCTCCAGGCGGGCCGCGACTCGGCGGCGCGCATGGGCCAGCTGCTGACGCAGGTGCTGGGCAGGCTGTAAGCGGGCTCTTCGGCCCACCGCCCCGAGTGGGCCGGTGGGCGAACGGGGGTCTGGGGCCCGAGTCCCCAGGCGGCAGGCAGACACAGGAGAGGTTGATCCCAAGGTGCACGACGATCTCATCGCCAAGGCCAGCGCATGGCTCGCCGAGGACCCGGACCGGGAGACCCGCGACGAACTGGCCAAGCTGATCGAGGCCGGGGACGTCACCGAACTCTCCGCCCGCTTCAGCGGCACTCTCCAGTTCGGCACGGCCGGCCTGCGGGGCGAACTCGGCGCCGGCCCGATGCGCATGAACCGCTCGGTGGTCATCCGCGCCGCCGCCGGCCTCGCCGCCTACCTGAAGAGCAAGGGTGAGCACGGCGGACTCGTCGTCATCGGCTACGACGCCCGTCACAAGTCCGCCGACTTCGCCCGGGACACCGCCGCCGTGATGACCGGCGCCGGTCTGCGCGCGGCCGTCCTTCCCCGTCCCCTCCCGACCCCCGTCCTGGCCTTCGCGATAAAGCACCTGGGCGCGGTCGCGGGCGTGGAGGTCACCGCCAGCCACAACCCGCCCCGGGACAACGGCTACAAGGTCTACCTCGGCGACGGCTCCCAGATCGTGCCGCCGGCGGACGCGGAGATCGCCGCCGAGATCGACGCGATCGTCTCGCTGCACGACGTCCCCCGCCCGGACCTCGGCTGGGAGACCCTGGACGACTCGGTGCTGGACGCCTATCTGGCCCGTACCGACGCCGTCCTCGCCGCCGGCTCGCCGCGCACCGCCCGCACGGTCTACACGGCGATGCACGGCGTGGGCAAGGACGTCCTGCTGGCCGCGTTCGCCCGTGCGGGCTTCCCCGAGCCGGTGCTGGTCGCCGAGCAGGCCGACCCGGACCCGGACTTCCCGACGGTCGCCTTCCCCAACCCGGAGGAGCCGGGCGCGATGGACCTGGCGTTCGCGCAGGCCCGCGCGAGCGACCCGGACCTGGTCATCGCCAACGACCCCGACGCCGACCGCTGCGCCGTGGCGGTCAAGGCAGGGTCCGACTGGCGCATGCTGCGCGGCGACGAGGTGGGCGCGCTGCTCGCCGCCCACCTGGTGAGCCGGGGCGCCACCGGCACCTTCGCGGAGTCGATCGTCTCCTCCTCGCTGCTGGGCCGGATCGCCGAGAAGGCGGGCCTGCCGTACGAGGAGACCCTCACCGGCTTCAAGTGGATCGCCCGCGTGGACGGCCTGCGCTACGGCTACGAGGAGGCCCTCGGCTACTGCGTGGACCCGGAGGGCGTACGGGACAAGGACGGCATCACCGCCGCGCTGCTGATCACCGAGCTGGCCTCGGTGCTCAAGGAGCAGGGCCGCACCCTCCTCGACCTGCTGGACGATCTGGCCGTGGAGCACGGCCTGCACGCCACCGACCAGCTGTCGGTCCGCGTCCAGGACCTCTCCGTCATCTCGGACGCGATGCGCCGCCTGCGCGAGCAGCCGCCGACCGAGCTGGCGGGCCTGGCCATCACCCGCGCCGAGGACCTCACCCTGGGCACGGACAGGCTCCCGCCCACCGACGGCCTGCGCTACACCCTCGACGGCGCCCGCGTCATCGTCCGCCCCAGCGGCACCGAGCCCAAGCTCAAGTGCTACCTGGAGGTCGTCGTGCCGGTCGCGTCCCACGACGGCCTCCCGGCCGCGCACAGCCGCGCGGCCGACCTGCTCGCGGCCGTCAAGCGGGACCTGTCCGCCGCCGCCGGCATCTGAGTCCACACACCACGGCGAAGGGGTGCCCCTGATTCCAGGGGCACCCCTTCGCCGTACCCGGGCAGCGGCCTACGGAAGGAACACGAGGGCCGCCGTCCACACCACCGCCAGCACCGCGGCGAGCGGCCACAGCGGGCGTCCCCGGTCGCTCTCCTCGCTGCGCACCGTCGGGCGCAGCGCGGGCTCCCGCCACAGCACGGTGATCTCGGCGGCGGTCCGCTCGTAGGGGTGCAGCAGCCCGAACCGGCGCTCGAGCCACGGCCAGCGCGGCGCGTGCGCCGACCACTGGCTGAAGGCGGCCTGCCGGCTGCCCAGCGTCAGCTCGGTGCCCGCGCACTCGACCTTCCGCAGGTCGTCCCAGGCGATGTGCCGGATGCCGCGCAGCCCGTTGCACCACAGCCCCTCGCTGTCGGCGGTGATCCGCCAGGCGAACCAGCGCGGCAGCCGCAGGATGCCGCCGATCCAGAGGACCGTACCGAGCAGGGAGTGCCACAGGCCGCCGCCGCCCCACATGACGTAGCCGCCCCACAGCATCAGCGCCAGCCCGCCGAGCCGGTCGAGCAGGCCCGCACGCCAGCTCCGTACGCCCTCCGGGGCCTCGGCGGGCGTCTCGTGGGCCACGGCCGCGCGAACCGCCCGGCGGCGCTCCTCGTAGGCCGCCTCGCGCGCCGCCCTCCGTGCCGCGGTCCGCTTCTCCTTCGCCGCCAGACGCCGTAGCGCGCCGTCGGACAGTGCCCGTACCGGCCCCGTCGACCGCTCCGGCAGCGGGGCCTTCTCCGCCTCCTCGGCGGCGGACACGAGCACGATCTCGGCACCGTCGTACGGCACCCCGTACAGCACGGCCTCCCGCAACGGCCCGGGCCGTTCGCGCTCCAGCCGCGCGAGCAGCTCCTCGTCGCCCTCGGCGTCCTCCTCGCCCTCGCCGTCCTCGCCGTCCTTCGGGTCGAGCTCGGCGACGGCGACGGTGAACAGCGGACGCAGCGCGCCCGTGTCGTCGGCGGCGAAGACCTCGGTGCCGACGCCGGCGGACTCGCGCACGAGCACCCGCAGCACGGGCACCGGCCCGCCCCGCAGCGCCGCAGCCCGGCGCCGCCCCAGCAGCCCGGCGACGAACAGCGTGGCGCCGAGCCCGGCCGCCGGCCAGCAGAGCGCGGCCGCGAAGCCACCGGGTACCGCGAGCAGGACGATTCCGACCGCCACGGCGGCGAGGAACCCACCGCACCCGGCCTGGAACCGCCCCCGCACGACGGCGGGTCCGGCATCGGGCACCGGCGCGGTCACACCGCCGGACACGTCCGCGGCCCGCTCCCGCTGCCGGGTCCGCGCGGCCAGCCGCAGCAGCGCCGCCGTCCAGAGGAGCGCCAGGGCGAGGACACCGGCCACGGCCTGGGGCCACGACGAGGCGGGCGGCCACAGCAGCAGGACGGCCGCCGACGGCGGCGCCACGACCCGCACGGTCTCCGGACTCGTGACCGACCACAGCAGATGCAGCCCGAGCAGCGCGGCGAGCCACGGACGCCAGTCGGCGGGCCAGATCAGCGCGCCGGTGACCAGCGCGGCGGCCAGCAGGGCGAGGCCGATGTGCTCGCCCCGCGACGGCCGGGGCACCCAGCCCGGCGGCAGGGCGTCGGTCCACCGGCGCGCCCGCTCACCGTCCCAGGAGGGGCAGCCGTCGGGCAGGGCGGACGCGGGCAGCGGCAGGGGCTGCCCGGGGCTGGTGTTCATGGACTTCCAGACGTCTGGTGTTCATGGACTTCCAGACGGTCGGGCGGTACAGCGGGTTGCTCTTCCGGCGGTTGCGCGGAGCGGCAGCCGATGATGACCCGTACGACTGTGAACGGACCGGGGGTCGGGCCCCGGGGGCCTCAGCCGATCGCCAGCAGAACGGCCAGCAGCACCGCCCCGGCGACCACGGGCGCGATCACCTCGTAGGCCCAGCGCACGGTCACCTCGCCCTGCGCCGACTTGGCCTGCCCGCGCCGCTCCATGGCGGTCCGCAGGTCGTCCATGATCTGGTCGGTCTCGGCACGGGTCGGGCCGTCGTGGCCGCCGAAGCCGCCGAACATGCCGAAGCCGGGCCCCGGGCCGGCGGCGCCTCCCTCGCCCTTGGCCGCCGCCTTCGCCCGGGTCTGCTGGCGCGCCGCCTTCTTGCGGGCGCGCAGCGACACGGGGATGGCCCACAGCTGGTACTTGGTGCCGGAGTTGTCGACGACCTCGTTGGTGTAGCCGGAGCGCAGGGAGGCGACCTCGCCCCAGGGCAGGGTGATCACCCGGAACGGGTTGCGGACCCGCAGCCGGTCCTCGCCCGAGAAGACCGCCGGCCGCAGGGTGAAGGCGATCACCAGCGGGACGACCAGGATCAGCGCGGCGAGGGCGAGCCAGGGGGTGCGCCCGCTGCCGTGGATCAGCGCGTCGAAACCCAGCCAGGCGGCCAGCGCGAGCAGCAGTACACCGGCCATGAGCGCCAGGGGCGAGCGGTAGGTCAGGTCCTTGGTGGTGGCCGACTGGTGGTCCGGGGTCGTCATGGTCCTGATTCTGCACGACGCCGGCGCGAGAGCCGCCATGCGCCCCCGTGGCGGCGCTCATCCGTGATCGACTACGAGGCAATGAGCACCCGGGGGTATACAGACGCTACGCGCGTAGATATGCTCGTCTGGTGACCATGCCCTCCCCCAAGTTCTCGGCTCCGCTCGAACAGGGCGGCGCCCCCACGCCCACAGCACACGCTCTCGCTGACGTCGCCGCGTCCGACAGCACGCTGCGCCGCTTCCTCCACGGGCTGCCCGGCGTCGACGCGGTCGGCCTGGAGGCGCGCGCCGCGTCTCTCGGCACCCGTTCCATCAAGACCACCGCGAAGGCGTACGCCATCGACCTCGCCATCTCGATGGTCGACCTGACGACGCTGGAAGGCGCGGACACCCCGGGCAAGGTCCGGGCGCTCGGCGCCAAGGCGGTCCACCCGGACCCGACGGACCGGACGACCCCGACCACGGCCGCCGTCTGTGTCTACCCCGACATGGTGGCCGTCGCCAAGGAGGCCGTCGCCGGCTCCGGTGTGAAGGTCGCCTCGGTGGCCACCGCCTTCCCGGCCGGCCGCGCCGCCCTCGACGTGAAGCTCGCCGACGTCCGTGACGCCGTCGCCGCGGGCGCCGACGAGATCGACATGGTGATCGACCGGGGCGCATTCCTCGCGGGCAGGTACCTGAAGGTGTACGACGAGATCGTCGCCGTGAAGGAGGCCTGCGGGTCGAGCGCCCGACTGAAGGTCATCTTCGAGACCGGCGAGCTGTCGACGTACGACAACATCCGCCGGGCGAGCTGGCTGGGCATGCTGGCGGGCGCGGACTTCATCAAGACGTCCACCGGCAAGGTCGCCGTGAACGCGACCCCCGCCAACACCCTGCTGATGCTGGAGGCGGTGCGCGACTTCCGCGCCCAGACCGGCGTCCAGATCGGCGTGAAGCCCGCCGGCGGCATCCGCACCACCAAGGACGCCGTCAAGTTCCTGGTCCTGGTCAACGAGACCGCGGGCGAGGACTGGCTGGACAACCACTGGTTCCGCTTCGGCGCCTCCTCGCTCCTGAACGATCTGCTGATGCAGCGTCAGAAGCTGGCCACCGGCCGCTACTCCGGCCCCGACTACGTGACGGTGGACTGATCACCATGGCATCCGCATTCGAGTACGCACCGGCGCCCGAGTCCCGCTCCGTCGTCGACATCGCCCCCTCCTACGGCCTGTTCATCGACGGCGAGTTCACCGAGGCGGCGGACGGCAGGGTCTTCAAGACGGTCAGCCCGTCCACCGAGGAGGTCCTCTCCGAGGTCGCCCAGGCGGGCGAGGCGGACGTCGACCGTGCGGTGAAGGCCGCCCGCAAGGCGTTCGAGAAGTGGTCGGCGCTGCCGGGCTCCGAGCGCGCCAAGTACCTGTTCCGCATCGCCCGCATCGTCCAGGAGCGCAGCCGCGAGCTGGCCGTACTGGAGACGCTGGACAACGGCAAGCCGATCAAGGAGACCCGCGACGCGGACCTCCCGCTGGTCGCCGCGCACTTCTTCTACTACGCGGGCTGGGCGGACAAGCTCGACCACGCCGGCTTCGGCGCGAGCCCGCGCCCGCTGGGTGTCGCGGGCCAGGTCATCCCCTGGAACTTCCCGCTGCTGATGCTGGCGTGGAAGATCGCCCCGGCGCTGGCGACCGGCAACACGGTCGTCCTCAAGCCCGCCGAGACCACCCCGCTCTCCGCGCTCTTCTTCGCGGACATCTGCCGCCAGGCGGGCCTGCCCAAGGGTGTCGTCAACATCCTTCCGGGCTACGGCGACGCGGGCGCCGCGCTGGTCGGGCACCCGGACGTCGACAAGGTCGCCTTCACCGGCTCCACCGCCGTCGGCAAGGAGATCGCGCGGACCGTCGCGGGCACCCGCAAGAAGCTCACCCTGGAACTGGGCGGCAAGGGCGCCAACATCGTCTTCGACGACGCCCCGATCGACCAGGCCGTCGAGGGCATCGTCACGGGCATCTTCTTCAACCAGGGCCAGGTCTGCTGCGCGGGCAGCCGCCTGCTGGTCCAGGAGTCGATCCAGGACGAGCTGCTGGACTCCCTCAAGCGCCGCCTTTCGACCCTGCGTCTGGGCGACCCGCTGGACAAGAACACGGACATCGGCGCGATCAACTCCGCCGAGCAGCTCTCCCGCATCACCTCGCTCGTCGAGCGGGGCGAGGCGGAGGGCGCCGAGCGCTGGTCCCCCGCCTGCGAACTGCCGTCCTCCGGCTACTGGTTCGCCCCGACGCTGTTCACGAACGTCACCCAGGCGCACACCATCGCCCGCGACGAGATCTTCGGCCCGGTGCTGTCGGTGCTCAGCTTCCGCACGCCCGACGAGGCCGTCGCCAAGGCCAACAACACCCAGTACGGCCTCTCGGCCGGCATCTGGACCGAGAAGGGCTCCCGGATCCTGGCCGTCGCGAACAAGCTGCGCGCCGGCGTCGTCTGGTCCAACACGTTCAACAAGTTCGACCCGACCTCGCCGTTCGGCGGCTACAAGGAGTCGGGCTTCGGCCGCGAGGGCGGTCGTCACGGCCTGGAGGCGTACCTCGATGTCTGAGAAGACGGAAAAGACCGACGTGCGGCTGTCGGTCTTCAAGACCTACAAGCTGTACGTCGGCGGGAAGTTCCCGCGTTCCGAGAGCGGCCGGGTGTACGAGGTGACGGACTCCAAGGGCAACTGGCTGGCCAACGCTCCCCGCTCCTCCCGCAAGGACGCGCGTGACGCGGTCGTCGCCGCCCGCAAGGCGTTCGGCGGCTGGTCCGGCGCGACCGCGTACAACCGCGGCCAGATCCTCTACCGCGTCGCGGAGATGCTGGAGGGCCGTCGCGAGCAGTTCGTCCGCGAGGTCGCCGACGCGGAGGGTCTGTCCAAGCCGAAGGCCGCCGCCCAGGTGGACGCCGCGATCGACCGCTGGGTCTGGTACGCGGGCTGGACCGACAAGATCGCCCAGGTCGTGGGCGGCGGGAACCCGGTGGCGGGCCCGTTCTTCAACCTCTCCTCGCCGGAGCCGACGGGCGTCGTGACCGTCCTCGCCCCCCAGGACTCCTCCTTCCTGGGCCTGGTGTCCGTGATCGCCCCGGTGATCGCCACCGGCAACACGGTGATCGTGATCGCGAGCGAGAAGTCCCCGCTCCCCGCCCTGTCGCTGGGCGAGGTGCTGGCCACCTCGGACCTGCCCGGCGGTGTGGTCAACGTCCTCTCCGGCGGTACGGCGGAGATCGCGGCCCCGCTGGCCGCGCACCAGGACGTCAACGCGATCGACCTCGCCGGCGCCGACGACGTCCTGGCGAAGGAGCTGGAGATCGCCGCGGCCGACAATCTGAAGCGCGTTCTTCGTCCACAGCCTGTGGACGACTGGTCGGCGACTCCCGGCATCGACCGCATGACGGCGTTCCTGGAGACCAAGACGGTCTGGCACCCGACAGGGTCGCTGGGCGCGTCGGGTTCGTCGTACTGACGGCTCACGGCTGACGGCCCGGCAGCCCGACGGCCCCGCAGAGCCGGAGAGCCGCGCCACCCCTCCGTCCGGGGGCGGCGCGGCTCTCCTCGTACCGCGGCCGGGGTTCAGCCCAGCGGGGCGCCCGTACCGCCGCCCAGCAGACCGGTCACCAGCCCCACTCCCGGCACCGCGTTCAGCGACCGGGCCTGCGCGACCGGACCCGTCAGCATCTGCGAGCCGACCGGCTTGAAGTCGGCGATCTGGGTGCCCACGCCGTTGTCGAGCGGGTCGACGCCGGTGCCGGCGAGCGGGTTGGGCTTGAGGCCGGAGACCGGGCCGGTGACATAGCCGACCGTCCCGGTGAGGGCCGTCAGGCCCGCGTTCGGGTCGACCTTGCCGAGCGAGGTGGGGCGCCACGGCACGTCGAGGACCTGGGAGGCGGCCGCGTGCGCCGTCGCAGCGCCCGCGCCCAGGGCCGCTCCGGCGGTCGCGAGGGCGATCAGGGCGCGCTGCGCGGTGGGGTGCTGGGAGGAAGCGTGTCGGGCCATCGCTGGTGCCACCTTCTGGTGCGCAGGGTAATGCGGTCAGCACGTAGGGTAGTTGAGGTGAGGGTCACGCTCAAAAGCCGACCCGCGGGGTCGGCAGGCGGCCCACCATGCGTCAAACTGGTGTTCCGTGAGCATTCATCCCCCGTCTCCCGCCCGCGTCGTGCTGCTGTGCGGCCCCTCGGGCTCGGGCAAGTCACTCGTCGCCGCCCGTTCCGGGCTCCCCGTCCTGCGCCTCGACGACTTCTACAAGGAGGGCGACGACCCGACGCTGCCGCTGGTGGACGGAAGTTCGGACATCGACTGGGACCATCCGCTGTCGTGGGACGCGGACGTCGCCGTCGAGGCCATCACCCGCCTGTGCGCCTCGGGCTCGACGCCGGTACCGGTCTACGACATCTCGCTGAGCGCCCGTACCGGCGAGGAGACGCTGCACATCGGGCGCACCCCGCTGTTCATCGCGGAGGGCATCTTCGCCGCGGAGATCGTGGAGCGCTGCCGCGAACTGGGGGTGCTGGCGGACGCGCTGTGCCTGACCCGCGGTCCGGCCACCACCTTCCGCCGGCGTTTCCTGCGTGACCTCAAGGAGGGCCGCAAGTCGGTCCCGTTCCTGCTGCGCCGCGGCTGGCGGCTGATGCGCGCGGAGCGGTCGATCGTGACCCGCCAGGTCTCGCTGGGCGCTCACCCCTGCGACCGGGACGAGGCGCTGGGCCGGCTGGCGGCCGCCGCCGCGGGACGGCAGGCGCGGCAGCAGACGCCGGCGTAACGGAACGCGCGCGCACGCGAAGCGGGACTGGACGGACCCCCCGGCCCTCCAGCCCCGCTTCTCGGTACTTCCCCCGTGTTTCCCCGTTCCTCCGTGGGCCCACCCCCCAGTGGGCCCCCGTTGGTCCCCCGTCGTTCCCCCCGAACCTTCAGGCGACCAGTTCGCCGAAGGCGTCCTCCTCGTCACGGCCGAAGCTGAGGACCTCGTCCTCGCGCAGCCGGCGGAGCGACCGCCAGATGCTGGACTTCACCGTGCCGACACTGATGTCGAGGATCTCCGCGATCTCCGGGTCCGTGCGGCCCTCGTAGTAGCGCAGGACCAGCATGGTGCGCTGGAGTTCGGGCAGCCGGGACAGCGCCTGCCACAGGACCGCGCGCAGCTCGGTGCCGCGCATCGCGTCCGTCTCACCGGGCGTCTCCGGCAGTTCCTCGGTCGGGTACTCGTTGAGCTTGCGGCGCCGCCAGGCGCTGATGTGCAGGTTGGTCATGGTGCGGCGCAGATAGCCGCCGACCGCCGCCTTGTCGCTGATCCGGTCCCACGCCTTGTACGTCGAGAACAGCGCGCTCTGCAGCAGGTCCTCGGCCTCGAAGCGGTCACCGGTCAGGTGGTAGGCGGTGGCGTACAGGGAGGCGCGGCGCTCCTGGACGTAGGCGGTGAACTCCGCCTCGCTCAGCGAACGGCGCTCCCCCGAGTCCTCCCTGTACGCGGATCCCCCGTGCGTTTCCCCCGTGTACGCGTCAACCACCGTCATGTAGCCGGTGTGCTGACGCCCGGCGCCGCGAGCGCACCCCCGCCCGCTCACGGCGCCGGACTTCTCGGAACCCCGGTGCACGTCGTGCAGACGCGTGACCACTGCGCTGGTGCTGATGCTGTGCAGCGTGTTCATCTCGCGCTCCCCCGTCGTGGACTTCCGGTGTCCGGCTTGCTCGGTGTTGCTTTCCTGCCTGTGCCGAAAAGCTTGCCGAGCGACCTTCATGGCCGTGTCCGCCGACTGTCACAGACCTGTCACAGGGGCCGGGCCCAGGGCCGTCACAGAGCGCGCACAGGAGGTGGCGGTAGGGATGGCATGGTGCCGGTAGGTCGTACGAGAGCCCGTCCATGGGCCAGAATGAGCCCGTGCCTTCCCTGTTGCTGATCGAGGACGACGACGCCATCCGCACGGCCCTGGAGCTCTCACTGACGCGCCAGGGTCACCGGGTGGCCACCGCTGCCAGCGGTGAGGACGGTCTGAAGCTGCTGCGTGAGCAGCGACCGGATCTGATCGTGCTGGACGTGATGCTGCCCGGCATCGACGGGTTCGAGGTGTGCCGGCGCATCCGGCGCACCGACCAGCTGCCGATCATCCTGCTGACCGCCCGTAACGATGACATCGACGTGGTCGTGGGACTGGAGTCCGGCGCCGACGACTACGTCGTGAAGCCCGTTCAGGGCCGCGTGCTGGACGCCCGGATCCGGGCCGTGCTGCGCCGCGGCGAACGCGAGTCCAGCGACTCGGCGGCCTTCGGCAGCCTGGTCATCGACCGGTCCGCGATGACGGTCACCAAGAACGGCGAGGACCTGCAACTGACGCCGACCGAGCTGAGACTGCTGCTGGAGCTGAGCCGGCGGCCCGGTCAGGCGCTGTCCCGGCAGCAGCTGCTGCGGCTGGTGTGGGAGCACGACTACCTGGGCGACTCGCGCCTGGTTGACGCGTGTGTGCAGCGGCTGCGTGCCAAGGTGGAGGACGTGCCCTCGTCCCCGACCCTGATCCGTACCGTCCGTGGTGTCGGCTACCGCCTGGACGCTCCTCAGTGACCGATACTCAGGGGGGGCTGCGCGGCTGGACCGCGGGGCGCAAGGGAAGTCTGTCGCGGCTGCGGTTCACCAGCCTCAGGCTGCGACTGGTCGTCGTCTTCGGGCTGGTCGCGCTCACCGCCGCGGTGTCGGCGTCGGGCATCGCGTACTGGCTGAACCGGGAGGCGGTGCTCACCCGCGCCCAGGACGCGGTGCTGCGCGACTTCCAGCAGGAGATGCAGAACCGGGCGGGTGCGCTGCCGGTGCACCCCTCGCAGGACGAACTGCAGCACGTGGCGGGCCAGATGGCCGGCAGCAGCCAGCGGTTCAGCGTGCTGCTGGTCGCTCAGGACCCGAGCGGCGACACGGTGTACGGCAACTCGGGCGGCATCAACGGCTTCGCCCTGGACGACGTGCCGGGGTCGCTGCGCGCCGCGGTGAACAAGCGGCAGAAGGTGACCGGCTCCAACGAGTCGCCGTACCACCTGTACTGGCAGCGGGTCGACAACCACGGCACGCCGTATCTGGTCGCCGGCACCCGGCTGATCGGCGGCGGCCCGACGGGCTACATGGCCAAGTCGCTCGAGCCGGAGGCCAAGGACCTCAACTCGCTGGCCTGGTCGCTGGGGATCGCGACGGGTCTCGCGCTGATCGGCTCGGCCCTGCTCGCGCAGGCCGCCGCCACGACCGTGCTGAAGCCGGTGCACCGGCTCGGGGTGGCCGCCCGGCGGCTCGGCGAGGGCCGGCTGGACACCCGGCTGAGGGTCTCGGGCACGGACGAACTCGCCGATCTGTCCCGGACGTTCAACAACGCGGCCGAGGCGCTGGAGCAGCGGGTGGCCGAGATGGCCGCGCGCGACGACGCGTCCCGGCGCTTCGTGGCCGACATGTCCCACGAGCTGCGGACGCCGCTGACCGCCATCACCGCCGTGACGGAGGTGCTGGAGGAGGAGCTGGACGCGGACGCCGGGAGCATCGACCCGATGATCGAGCCGGCCGTACGGCTGGTGGTCAGCGAGACGCGGCGGCTGAACGACCTGGTCGAGAACCTGATGGAGGTCACCCGCTTCGACGCGGGCACCGCCCGTCTGGTCCTGGACGACGTCGACATCGCCGACCAGATCACCGCCTGCATCGACGCCCGCGCCTGGCTGGACGCCGTGGAGCTGGACGCGGAGCGCGGGACCCACGCCCGCCTCGATCCGCGCCGCCTGGACGTCATACTGGCCAACCTGATCGGCAACGCGCTCAAGCACGGCGGGTCGCCGGTGCGGGTGTCGGTGCGCATGGACGGCGAAGAGGACGCCGACCTGGTCATCGCGGTGCGCGACCACGGGCCCGGCATCCCCGAGGACGTCCTGCCGCACGTCTTCGACCGGTTCTACAAGGCCAGCGCCTCCCGGCCGCGTTCGGAGGGCAGCGGCCTGGGCCTGTCCATCGCCCTGGAGAACGCCCACATCCACGGCGGTGAGATCACCGCGGCCAACTCCCCCGACGGGGGTGCGGTGTTCACGTTGCGATTGCCGCGGGACGCCTCGCGGCTGACGGAGGAGAACGACGAGGGCACCAACAACGACGAGGCCGGGAACTCCGGGAAGGAGGGGTCATGAGAGCAGGGACGGTACGCAGCCTGCTGACGGCGCCCCTCCTGGCCGCGCTGCTCACCGGATGCGGCATCCGGCCCACCGAGGTGCCGACGGACTTCGGCGGGGCACCCTCCCGGGTGCCGTGCACGCCGTCCGGGCCCGGTGTGTCCACGCAGTCCTCGCAGGGAGTGGCCGTGCAGGTCTTCCTGCTGTGCGGCTCGTCCCTGGCCGCCGTCGACCGGACCGTCCGGGTCCCGGAGGGCACGCCGGACGAGCGGCGCCGGGTGATCGTGGCGCAGGGCCTGCTGGACCAGCTCGCCGCGTCCCCGTCGGCCGGGCAGAAGGCAGCGGGCTACACGACGTACGTGCCGGGCGGCCTGAGCGTGACCGGGCCGGGCCGGAAGGACCCGGACGACACGCTCCGGCTGAGCACCGCGCCGGAACAGCTCACCTCCTACGCCCTCGCCCAGCTCGTGTGCACGCTGTCCGACTCGGCGGCGACCGAGGGCGACGGCTCGGTCATCCTGGGCGGCCCGGGCACCGCCCCGCTGCGCCGCTACGAGTGCACCGACGACGTCCGCAACCGCCCGGGGACGACCGAGCCGCCGTCCGGCGAGGTCACGGCGGCCTGAGCTGCCGCACGCGGGCGGGTGTGGCGGACGCCTCATGTGCATCCGCGTGACGGATGCGGAACCGATCGTGCACAAGGGTGCGTCTTCGGGGGCGTGCAGCGTCAAGGCTCCATCGGCGGCAGTGCCGCGATCCGCATCCGTGCGACAGGGGGTGTCCTCCTCGTCGCGCACCTCGGGCTCGTCGCCTGGCTGATGCTGCGCCCCCTGGACGTCCCCTGGGTGATGCCCGCCAATCTGCGCCCGCTGGCCGGAATCCGGGCCGATCTGGCGCTGGGCTGGCCCGAGGCCGCCAGACGCCTCGGCGAGGGGCTGGCGCTGCTCGCGCCGCTGGGTGTATTGCTGCCGATGTCCGGCAGGCTCGACGTCTCCCCGCTCACCTCCCTGATCCGTACGGCGGCCACGGGCGCCCTGATCTCGCTGGGCATAGCCCTGCTGCAGACGGGGGTGCCGGGCAGGGTCGTGGACGTCGACTCGCTGCTGCTGAACACCGTGGGCGTGATCCTGGCCCACCTGGCCGTGGTGCCCGTGGGCCGGGCCTGGCTGCGGCGCCGGGGCGAGCGCGAACCCCACGAGGCGGAGCAGGTCACCGTCCAGGAGGACCTCCCTCAGGGTCGTACCCCGACGATTCCCAGGGTCGGGATCGCCCCGTAGAGCGACGCTTCGTCCCCTTCGTCTCCGTACCGTGGAAGACAGTTGAGGCGATCGACGGGAGAGCCTCACCCGACGCTCACGAAGGAGCCGCAGATGTCCAGCCTCGCCCGCCCCACCCACGGCCGCATGATCGGCGGAGTGTGCGCCGCGCTGGCCCGGCGCTTCGGCACCTCCGCGACGACGATGCGGGTCGTCTTCCTGCTCTCCTGCCTGCTCCCCGGCCCGCAGTTCCTGCTCTACATAGCGCTGTGGATCCTGCTGCCGGCGGAGGACAAGGCCACCGCCTGGTGAGTGCGGGCACGCAGACGCCGCTGGGGCGCTCCGGACTTCTCCGGGGCGCCCCAGCGGCGTCGTGCGCGCTGCGGATGTCAGCCGAGCGGGATGCCGTTCACCGGCACGCCGTGCGTGGGCAGGCCCTGCAGCGGCAGCCCGCCGAGCAGGCCGGCGGCCGGTGCGGTCGGGCCGTCGGCGAGGACCTTCCGGACGGTCGGCTGCGCGGCGGCCAGCCCGCCGCCGAGGGCACCCTGCCCCTGGGTGAGCGCCTCAGCGGCGCCCGGCAGCGCCTTGCCGACGTTCTGGGCCGGCAGCGTCTGGGTGACGGTGTCCAGGGCCTGCGTGGCGTCGGGGACGGCCGGGGCCGCGTTGGCCGCGCCCGCACCGACGGCGGCGAAGGCGGCACCGAGGGCGGCGACACCGAGGGTCTTGGCAGCAGACTGCTTCATGGTGAATGCGTCCTTGAATGCGGAGAAGGGAGGTGACAAAAAATCTGAGCGGTCCACGACCGTAAACATGCCGGACCGCCGCCCGCAAACACCGAAATGCGGACGACTTGTGAAAGCACGTCCGCATTCCGTGCCGCCGTTCGCCTCGCCGCTACCCCTCGGATCCGGAAGAACCGCTGGTGGAGGCGGTCTGCTGGAACAGCCACTCGGATTTCAGCTCTGCATACCCCGGCTTGACCACGTCATTGATCATCGCCAGCCGTTCATCGAAAGGAATGAACGCTGATTTCATCGCATTGACGGAGAACCATGCGAGGTCGTCGAGCGTATAACCGAACGCCTCGACGAGATGCTCGAATTCCCGGCTCATGCTGGTGTGCGACATCAGCCTGTTGTCGGTGTTGACCGTCGCCCGGAAGTGCATGCGCCGCAGCAGCCCGATCGGATGCTCGGCGTAGGAGGAGGCGGCCCCGGTCTGCAGGTTGGAGCTGGGGCACAGCTCCAGCGGGATGCGCTTGTCGCGGACGTAGGAGGCCAGCCGCCCGAGCCGCACCGAGCCGTCCTCGCGGACCTCGATGTCGTCGATGATCCGCACGCCGTGCCCGAGCCGGTCGGCGCCGCACCACTGCAGCGCCTGCCAGATGGACGGCAGCCCGAAGGCCTCGCCGGCGTGGATGGTGAAGTGGTTGTTCTCGCGCTTGAGGTACTCGAACGCGTCCAGGTGCCGGGTGGGCGGGTAGCCGGCCTCGGCGCCGGCGATGTCGAAACCGACCACGCCCAGGTCCCGGTAGCGGTTGGCGAGTTCGGCGATCTCCAGGGAGCGGGCCGCGTGCCGCATGGCGGTCAGCAGGGCGCCGACCCGGATGCGGCGACCGTCCTCGCGGGCGAGCCGCTCACCCTCCCGGAAGCCCTCGTTGACCGCCTCGACGACCTCCTCCAGACGCAGCCCGCCCTCCAGATGCTGCTCGGGCGCGTAGCGCACCTCCGCGTAGACGACCCCGTCCTCGGCGAGGTCCTCCGCGCACTCCCGGGCGACCCGGACGAGCGCCTCCCGGGTCTGCATCACACCGACGGTGTGCGAGAAGGTCTCCAGATACCGCTCCAGCGAGCCGGAGTCGGCCGCTTCACGGAACCAGATGCCCAGCTTGTCGGGGTCGGTCTCGGGGAGCTCGGAGTAGCCGGCCCTCCGGGCGAGTTCGACGACGGTTCCGGGGCGGAGCCCGCCGTCGAGATGATCGTGCAGCAGAACCTTGGGGGCCCGGCGGATCTGGTCCGGCGTCGGGACGTGCGTCGGGACGGTCCCAGTCGGTGCAGTCTGGCTCGTCATTGCCGCACTGTAGCCCCTACGCGCGTAGAGAGCCGTTGTACGGCATGTACTTTTCCGTCGATATTTAACGGTGACCCCACGGACGGGTTTCGTACACCGTCGCTTCTGACACTGTTCTGTCATGGGACAGCAAGCGACGCCGGTCCGAACGGCCAGGCTGGGAAGGGCAGTCGGCCCGGAGCCGACGTCAGTGAGCGGAGCGGTGCTGCTGCTCCCCGGGGGCGAGGAGGTCTCCGCCCGCAGGCCGTCGCCCCTCCGTGCGACGGCCTTCGTCCGCTCCCTCGGCCGCAGGTTCGCTCGCGCGGGCCGCGCGGAGGGGCTGGCTGTCCATACGGTCCACTACCGCTACCGGGGCTGGAACGGCAGCGAGGCGCATCTCGCGGGGGACGCGGAGTGGGCCGCCGACGAGATCGTACGGCGCTACGGGGACGTTCCCGTGTGTCTGGCCGGACTCGACATGGGCGCACGGGCGGCGCTGCGGGCCGGCGGGCACGAGGCGGTGAACTCGGTCGTCGCGCTGGCGCCCTGGCTGCCGGAGGAGGACGTGGCGGCGGCCGCCGAGCCGGTGAAGCAGCTGGTGGGGCGGCGGGTGCTGGTCGTGCACGGCACGAACGACGAACGGACCGATCCCGAACTGTCGTTCCGGCTGGCGGCCCGGGCGAAGAAGGCGAACCGGGACGTGTGCCGGTTCGAAGTGCACTCCGACGGCCATGGGTTGCATCAGCACCGGGAGGAAGTGCTGAGCCTTGCGGTGGACTTCGCGATGGGGGCGTTGTTCGGGTGTTCGGTGTCGCGGCCCGTGGAGGATGCGCTGGCCGCTCCGCCGCCGATCGGGCTCCGGATGCCGTTGGCTGCGGGGTTCGGGAAGTCGCTGAGACGGTAGGCATGTCCGGCATGGCCCCGCCCCTAGGCGGGCAGCAGGTTCCCCCTTCTTGAGAGCAGGAACTTCTTGAAGGCGGCCACGGGGGGCGTGTCCGGGCGGTCGGCCAGCCAGGCGACGCCGATTTCGCGGACCGCCCTGGGAGCCGTCACCGTAAGTTCCACCACGCCCGGACGCGGGACCGTCGGCGGGGGCAGGAGGGCGACGCCCAGGCCCGCCGCCACCAGGCCCCTCAGGGTCTCCGCCTCCTCGCCCTCGAAGGCGACCCTCGGGCGGAAGCCTGCTTCTCCGCAGAGGTCGTCGGTGATGCGGCGCAGGCCGTAGCCGGGTTCCAGGGTGACGAAGGTTTCGTCCGACGCCTCGGCCAGGCGGATGCGGCGGCGGGCGGCCAGGCGGTGGTCGGCGGGGACGACCAGGCGGAGCTTCTGTTCGTCCAGGCGACGGGCGACGAGGTCGGGCGCGTCGGGGACCGGAGAGGTGAGGCACAGGTCCAGCTCTCCCGCGCGCAGCCGCTCCAGCATCGCCTCGCCGTAGTTCTGGACCAGGCTGAAGCGGATGCGCGGGTGGTCGGCCCGGAAGGCGTGCAGCAGGCCGGGTACGGTCTCGGCGCCCATGGTGTGCAGGAAGCCGAAGGCGACCTTGCCGGTGGCCGGGTCGGCGTCGGCGCGGACCTCCTCGGCGGCACGCTCGACCTCGGCGAGCGCGCGTTCGACGGAGGCGAGGAAGGTGCGGCCGGCGGTGGTGAGGGAGACCGTACGGCCGTGGCGGGCGAACAGGTCGACCCCCAGATCCTGTTCCAGGCGGGCCATCGCGCGCGAGAGGGTCGACTGGGGGACGTTCATCTCGTGGGCGGCCCGGGTGACGTGCTCGGTACGGGCGACGCCGGCGAAGTAGGCGAGGCGGGGCGCCAGCAACCTCGACATCTCAGCCATGTCTTCTGTGTCACCGGACGGTGACAGTCGCGCCTGTGAGCTCTGCTGATGCACCATGGGAACGATTATGACGAATCCATGCATTGGACGGATGAACGGATCCGTACGTAGCTTCGAAGCATGTCTCCCGCCAGTACCGGGGCGTCCACCAGCGTGGACGCCGTCTCGCCCGTCCGTTCCTCCGACTCCGCGCCCGACGCCCGCATGGCGCCGGGCGGCCCCGGCTACCGCCGGATGAGCTTCGCCCTCTTCCTCGCCGGAGTCGCGACCTTCGCCCTCCTCTACTCCACGCAGGCACTGCTGCCGCTGATCTCCGGGGAGTTCGGGGTCGCGGCGAGCGAGGCGAGCTGGACGGTGGCGGCCGCGACCGGCGGTCTGGCGCTGTTCGTACTGCCGATGAGCGCCCTGTCGGAGCGCTTCGGCCGCCGTACGGTGATGACGGCCTCGCTGGCGGTCGCGGTGGGCGTCGGGCTGCTGGTGCCGTTCGCGCCGTCGATCGGCGCGCTGGTGGTGCTGCGGGCGGTGCAGGGCGCGGCGCTGGCCGGTCTGCCGGCCTCGGCGACGGCGTACCTGGCCGAGGAGGTCCGGCCGAGGGCGCTGGTCACGGCGATCGGGCTGTTCGTCGCGGGCAACAGCGTCGGCGGGATGAGCGGCCGCGTGATCACCGGCTGGGTCGCGCAGGAGTGGGGCTGGCGGGTGGCCGTCGGTGTGATCGGCGCGATCGCGGTGGCCTGTGCGGTGGCGTTCCGGCTGCTGCTGCCGGCGCCGAAGCACTTCAGGCCCGGCTCGCTGCGCCCCCGCGTCCTGCTCGGCACGGTCCGCGACCACCTCTCCGACCCGCTGCTGCGCCGCCTGTACGCGATCGGCGCGCTGTTCATGACGGTGTTCGGCGGCGTGTACACGGTGATCGGGTACCGGCTGACGGAGGCCCCCTTCTCCCTCCCGCAGGGCATCGTCGGCTCGATCTTCCTGGTGTACCTGGTGGGTACGGTGTCGGCGTCGACCGCGGGCCGGCTGGTGGGCCGCCTCGGCCGCCGGGGTGCGCTGTACCTGGCGGGCGGTACGACGGCGGTGGGCCTGCTGCTCTCCCTGGCGGACTCCCTGCCGCTGGTCCTGCTGGGTCTGGTCCTGATCACCGCGGGCTTCTTCGCGGGGCACGCGGTCGCCTCCTCGGCGGTCAGCAAGACGGCCACCCGCGGCCGCGCCCAGGCCTCGGCCCTCTACCAGTCCGCGTACTACGTCGGCTCCAGCGCGGGCAGCACCGTCGGCGCGATGGCCTTCCACTCGGGCGGCTGGGCCGGCACGGTCACCGTCGGCGTCCTCGCGGTCCTCGGGGTCGTGACGATCACGGTCCTCGGCTCCCGGGCGGCCCGGGTGGCGGCCCGCCGGCAGCCGGTGCCGGCGCACTGAGCCGGTGCCAGGTCCGCTCAACTCCCGGAAGCAACCGGTCTGAACTGCGCTTTTCCGTGCTCGGGGGGCCATTGTCAGTGGGCTGCGGTAGCTTCCGAAGTGCTGGAGCGCGAAGGCGCGTGAACACAACGGCCACAGGGGTGGGTGGACGATGGGCAACGGCACGGTGGCGGCGGACCTGGACCTCGCACTGGAGAAGCACCGGACCGAGCTGACCGGGTACTGCTACCGCATGCTCGGTTCCTCCTTCGAGGCCGAGGACGCGGTGCAGGACACCCTGGTGCGGGCCTGGCGGAGCTACGACAAGTTCGAGGGCCGTTCCTCCCTTCGCTCGTGGCTGTACCGGATCGCGACGAACGTGTGCCTGGACATGCTGACGGCGGGGAACAAGCGGGCCCGCCCCATGGACCTCACCGACTCGACGCCCCTCGCGCAGGCGGCCCTCGCCCCGCGCCCGGACAACACCTGGCTGGAGCCGGTGCCGGACGCGCGCGTGCTGCCGACGGTCGAGGACCCGGCGGAGGCTGCCGTCGCCAAGGAGTCGATCCGGCTGGCGTTCATGGCGGCCCTGCAGCAACTGCCGCCCAAGCAGCGGGTGGTGCTGATCCTGCGCGAGGTGCTGGCCTGGAAGGCGAGCGAGGTCGCCGAGCTGCTGGACACCACGGTCGCCTCGGTCAACAGCGCGCTGCAGCGGGCCCGGGCGACGCTCGCCGAGCGGGAACAGTCCGGTGCCGGGGCGGCGGTCTCGGACCCGCTCGACGAGGAGCAGCAAAAGCTCCTGGAGCGCTATGTGAAGGCCTTCGAGGGCTACGACATGACGGCGCTCACGGCGTTGCTGCACGAGGACGCCATCATGACGATGCCGCCGTTCGACCTGTGGCTGACCGGGCACGACGACATCACCGGCTTCATGACCACCCTGGGTGCCGCCTGCGCCGGCTCCCGTCTGCTGCCCGTGCAGGTCAACGGGCTGCCGGGCTTCGCCCAGTACAAGCCGGACCCGGAGGCGGGCGGCTTCACACCGTGGTCGATCCAGGTCCTGGAGATCTCAGACGGCCGGCTGACCGGGTTCCACTTCTTCCTCGACACCCAGCGCTGGTTCCCGCTCTTCGGGCTCCCCCTCCACCTGGAAGCGGAGCCCGACAAGATCGAGGAGGGCGCGTAGCGCGGGGTCCGGGCCGCGCAGCCGTATCCGGCCCCCGGCCCGCCGTGCGGCCAGCTCCAGCCGTGCTAGCAGATCGACCGCGGCCAGGCCGGGCGGCCCCAGCCCGGCCACGTCACAGACGACGGCCCCGGCCCCGGTGACCTCCAGCAGCGCCCGTACGTCGTCGCACAGCCCCGCCACCTCGTCCCTGGTGACGGGGCCGGCCGGCACGAGCACGGCAGGTGTCCTCTCATCCACGTGCGGTAGACCGGCGGGCCGCCCCTAACTCATCGCGCCGGCCCGCACCCTGACGAAGATCACATTGACCCGCTCCCCCGCTCCGCCGGAGGGTGGGCTCCGTGCAGGGGGTGCTGAGCGGGTTCGCGGTGATCGCGGTCGTCATCGGGGTGGGGTACGTACTCGGGCGGCGCGGTTCGCTCGGCGACCAGGGCCGCGAGGTCCTGACCGCGCTGGCGTTCACCGTGGCGGGCCCGGCGCTCCTCTTCACGACCCTGGCCAGGGCCGACCTGTCGGTGCTGTTCTCCAGCCGGCTCCTGGTGACGGCCCTGAGCACGGCCGCTGTCTGCGGGGTCTTCGTGGCGATCGGTGCGCTGCGCCGCTGGGGCGTGGGCCGCACCACGATCGGCGCGCTGTGCTCCGGCTACGTAAATTCCGGCAATCTCGGCATCCCGATCGCCGCGTATGTCCTGGGCGACGCGTCCCTGGTGGCACCGGTGCTGCTCTTCCAGGTCGTCCTGGTCACGCCCGTCGCCCTGACGATCCTCGACCTCTCGGGGATGGGCGAGAAGGGCACGCTCCCGCGCCGCCTGCTGACCCCGCTGCGCAACCCGATAGCGATCGGCTCACTGTCGGGCGTCGTGGTGTCGGCGGCGGGCTGGAAGGTCCCCGACCCGGTCATGGACCCCCTCACCCTGATCGGCAACATGTCCGTCCCGGCGGCCCTCCTGGCCTTCGGCATGTCCCTGCACGGCAGCAAGGCCCCCGGCCGGGGCCGCGACCGCCGGCTGGTCCTGATGTCGGTGGCGCTGAAGTCGCTGGGGCAGCCGCTGGTGGCGTGGGTGCTGGCGCGGGGCGTCTTCGACCTGCACGGCGCCCCGCTCCTGGACGTGGTGGTGACCTCGGCCCTGCCCGCCGCCCAGAACCTGTTCACCTACGCCAGCCGCTACCGGGTGGCCGAGTCCCTGGCCCGGGAGTCGATCCTGCTGTCGACGGTGGTGTCCGTGCCGGTGCTGGTCGCGGTCGCGGCGGCCCTGGGGTGACACGCCGAAGGGGACCGGCACAGGTACGCCGATCCCCTTCACCCGAGCGGGAAAACCCTGATCAGGCAATACGCTCCAGCACCACCGGCGAAGCCGTGAAGTCCGTGCCCGGGGCCGCGATGTCGTACGAGCCCTCGACCGCCTGGAGCGCGTACTCGAAGCGCTCGGGGGTGTCCGTGTGGAGGGTCAGGAGGGGCTGGCCCTCGGTGACCGTGTCGCCCGGCTTGGCGTGCATCTCGATGCCCGCCGCCGCCTGCACCGGGTCCTCCTTGCGGGCGCGGCCCGCGCCGAGGCGCCAGGCGCCGACACCGATGCCGTAGGCGTCCAGGCGGGTGAGGACGCCGGAGGAGGGGGCCTTGATGACGTGCTGCTCGCGGGACGTGGGCAGCACCGCGTCCGGGTCGCCGCCCTGGGCCGCGATCATCCGGCGCCAGACGTCCATCGCCGAGCCGTCGGCCAGGGCCTTCGCCGGGTCCGCGTCCTTCACGCCGGCGGCGTCGAGCATCTCGCGGGCGAGCGCGATCGTCAGCTCGACGACGTCCGCCGGGCCGCCGCCGGCCAGGACCTCGACCGACTCGCGGACCTCGAGGGCGTTGCCCGCGGTGCGGCCGAGGGGGGTGGACATGTCGGTCAGGAGGGCGACCGTCTTCACGCCGTGGTCGGTGCCGAGGCCGACCATCGTGGAGGCCAGCTCGCGGGCGTCCTCGATCGTCTTCATGAAGGCGCCCGAGCCGACCTTCACGTCCAGGACCAGGGAGCCGGTGCCCTCGGCGATCTTCTTCGACATGATCGAGGAGGCGATCAGCGGGATCGCCTCGACGGTGCCGGTGACGTCGCGCAGGGCGTACAGCTTCTTGTCGGCCGGGGCCAGGCCGTCACCCGCCGCGCAGATCACCGCGCCCGTGGTGTCCAGGACGTGCAGCATCTCCTCGTTGGAGAGCAGCGCGCGCCAGCCGGGGATCGACTCCAGCTTGTCCAGGGTGCCGCCGGTGTGGCCGAGACCGCGGCCGGACAGCTGCGGGACCGCGGCACCGCAGGCCGCCACGAGGGGCGCGAGCGGCAGCGTGATCTTGTCGCCGACGCCGCCCGTGGAGTGCTTGTCCGCCGTCGGACGGGACAGCGAGGAGAAGTCCATGCGCTCGCCGGAGGCGATCATGGCCGCGGTCCAGCGGGCGATCTCGCGGCGGTTCATGCCGTTGAGCAGGATCGCCATGTTGAGCGCGGCCATCTGGTAGTCGGCGACCTCGCCGCGGGTGTACGCGTCGATGACCCAGTCGATCTGCTCGTCGGTCAGCTCACCGCGGTCCCGCTTGGCGCGGATGACGGAGATGGCGTCCATGGCCATGGCTGATGGCTTCCTTCCGGGAGGTGCGAAGTGCACGGCCCCCCTGCGCAGGTCAGGGGGGCCGTACGGGAGTTACTTGGTGAGATGGTCCGGGCCGAAGGCCTGGGGCAGCATCTCGGAGAGCGGGAGGATGCCCGCCGGGGTGTCCAGCAGCAGGTCGGGGCCGCCGAACTCGTAGAGCAGCTGACGGCAGCGGCCGCACGGGACGAGCAGCCCGCCCGTGCCGTCCACGCAGGTGAAGTGCGTGAGACGGCCGCCCCCGGTGCGCTGCAGCTGCGAGACCAGCCCGCACTCGGCGCACAGGCCGAGGCCGTAGGAGGCGTTCTCGACGTTGCAGCCGTTGACCGTACGCCCGTCGTCGACCAGAGCGGCCGCACCGACCGGGAAGCCCGAGTAGGGGGCGTAGGCGTGGGACATGGCCTCCCGCGCCTCGGCGCGCAGCGCCTCCCAGTCGAAGTCGGCGGCCGCTGCGGCGGTCACTTGCCCTGTCCCTTCCGGTACGGCAGGCCGTCCGCCTTCGGCATGCGCAGCTTCTGCGCGGACAGCGAGAGGACGAGCAGCGTGACGATGTACGGGGTCGCCGTCACCAGCTGGCGCGGAACCTCGTTGGTGGAGGCGTACCAGACGAACATCAGGACCGCGATGACGGCCGTGATGACGGCGGGGACGTACTTCTTCTTCCAGGCCTGGTAGGCGGCGCCGAACACCAGCAGGATCGCCAGCAGCAGGATCAGCGCGTGGACGTTGGTCGTACCACCGCGCAGGTTGAGGCTGTCGGTGTAGCCGAACAGGCCGGCGCCGAGGGCGAGGCCACCCGGCATCCAGTTGCCGAAGATCATCGCGGCGAGACCGATGTAGCCGCGGCCGGCCGTCTGGCCGTCGAGGTACACGTTCGAGGCGACGATGGACAGGAAGGCGCCGCCGAGGCCGGCGAAGCCACCGGAGATGATCACGGCGATGTACTTGTACTTGTACACGTTGACGCCGAGGGACTCGGCCGCCACCGGGTTCTCACCGCAGGAGCGCAGGCGCAGACCGAAGGAGGTCCGCCACAGCACCCACCAGGTCAGCGGGACCGTGGCGACCGCGATCACGGTCAGCGGGGACAGGTCGGTGACCAGACCGCCGAGCAGACCGGCGATGTCGGAGACCAGGAACCAGTGCTTCTCGTTCAGCGTGTTCAGCCAGTCCGACAGACCCGGGATGCTGAACTCGCCGAGGGAGTCGATCGGCGGGGACTGCTTGGTGGAGCCCTGCGGGGCGTTGGCGAAGGTGAACTTCGACAGGTAGCGGGTCACGCCGAGGGCCAGGATGTTCAGCGCCACACCGGAGACGATGTGGTTGACGTTGAACGTGACGGTGGCGATGGCGTGCAGGACGGCGCCGAGCGCGCCGCCGATGATGCCGAAGACGACACCCACCCACGGGCCCCACTGGTAGCCGGCCCAGGCGCCGAACCATGTGCCGAGGATCATCATGCCCTCGAGGCCGATGTTGACGACGCCCGCGCGCTCGGCCCACAGACCGCCGAGGCCGGCGAGGCCGATCGGGACCGCGAGCTGCAGCGCGGTGGACATCTGTCCGACCGAGGTGATGCCGTCCGCGCCGGTGATGACGCGGACGATCGAGGTCAGCACCAGCACGCCCGCGATGACCAGCAGGAGTACCGGGAGCGACATACGGCGGCCGCCCTTGCCGGGCTGCTTCGCCTGCGGCTTGGCGATGGTCGCGGTGGACATCAGGCAGCCACCTCCTTGTTGGTGTTCTGGGCGGCGGCCGCGGCCAGCTCGGCACCGACCCGGCGCTGCTGGCGGCGCAGGGCCCACTGCTGGACGGCCGCGTACGAGATGACGACCGCGAAGACGATCAGGCCCTGCATGATCGTCGCGATCTCCTTGTCGTACGCCACGGGGGTCGCGTAGTCGAGGGCGGGCGAGGCCTTGTCGAGGAAGGCCCACAGCAGGGCGGCGAGGGCGATGCCACCGGGGTTGTTGCGGCCGAGCAGGGCGATGCCGATGGCGGTGAAGCCGAGGCCCGCGGGGAAGCTCAGGCTGTAGGTGTGGGTGTCGCCGAGCAGCAGCGGCAGGCCGGCCAGGCCCGCGATGGCGCCGGAGATCAGCATCGAGGTCAGCACCATGCGCTTGGCGTCGACACCGGAGGCCGCGGCGGCGGTCTCCGAGGCGCCGGTGGCGCGCAGGTCGAAGCCGAAGCGGGTGCGGTTCAGGACCACCCAGTAGCCGATGCCGAGCAGGACGGCGAGGAAGACCAGGCCGTAGATCTCACCGACGTCCGAGCCCAGGTCGATGCCCGGGAACCAGCCGGACTTCTTCATGACGCCCGTCGTCACGTTGTCGCCGACCTGCACGCCCCACACGTCGGTGAGGGTGACGTAGCCGATGACGGCGGTGGCGATCGAGTTCAGCATGATCGTGGCGACGACCTCGCTGACACCCCGGGTGACCTTCAGGACACCGGCGATGCCCGCCCAGAACGCGCCGGTGGCCATGGCGACGATCAGCAGCAGCGGGACCTGCAGCACGGCGGGCAGCCCCACGTGGGCGCCGACGACGGCGGCCATCACCGCGGCGAGGCGGTACTGGCCGTCGACACCGATGTTGAACAGGTTCATGCGGAAGCCGAGGGCGACCGCGATGGCGGCGATGTAGTACAGCGACGCCTGGTTGATGATCAGCACCTGGATGTCCGAGTACGGCAGCTGCTGGAGCATCAGGATGTACGGCTCGATCGGGTTCTTGCCCGAGGCGAGCAGGACCACGGAGGTCAGCGCGATCGCCAGGACGAGCGCGATGACCGGGCCGGCCACCGCGACGAGCACCCGCTCCTTGTCGAACTTCTTCATCGGGCCTCGTCCTCCGGACCGGCGTTGTCGTCGCCCTCGGGGGCGGTCTCTTCGTGCTCCAGGTGACCGGACGCGGCACCCGTCATGGCCGAGCCCAGCTCCTCCGGCGTGATGGTGGCCGGGTCGGCGTCGGCGACCAGCCTGCCGTCGTAGATGACGCGCAGGGTGTCCGACAGGCCGATCAGCTCGTCCAGGTCGGCGGAGATCAGCAGCACGGCCAGGCCCTCACGGCGGGCCTCACGGATGCGGTCCCAGATCTGCGCCTGGGCGCCGACGTCCACACCACGGGTGGGGTGGGCGGCGATCAGGAACTTCGGGTCGTGGCTCATCTCGCGGCCGACGATCAGCTTCTGCTGGTTGCCGCCGGACAGGGAGGCCGCGGTGACGTCGATGCCGGGGGTACGGACGTCGTACTCCTCGACGATCCGGCGGGTGTCGTCCTGGGCGCCCTTGGGGTTCAGCCAGAAGCCCTTGGCGTTGGGCTTCTCGGTGACGTGGCCGAGGATGCGGTTCTCCCAGAGCGGGGCGTCCAGCAGCAGGCCCTGGCGGTGGCGGTCCTCGGGGATGTAGCCGACGCCGGACTTACGGCGCTTGCGGGTGGTCCAGGGAGTGATGTCCTCGTCCAGGAAGACGATCGAGCCCGAGTCGGCGTGCTTGGTGCCGATCAGCGCGTCGATCAGCTCGGTCTGGCCGTTGCCCTCGACACCGGCGATGCCCATGACCTCGCCGGCGTGGATGGTGAAGGAGACGTCGTCGAGGACCTTCTTGACCTCGCCCGCGGGCGCGAACTCGGTGAGGCCCTCGGCGGAGGGCTCCTCCTCCGTGCCCATGGAGACGGCGCCGCGGGCGTGCACGGTGAGGTTCCTGACCTCCAGTACGGCCCGGTCGGTCACGGTGGACTCGGCGGTCTCCGGGGTGGGCAGCTCGCTGCCGACCATCAGCTCGGCCAGCTGGCGCGGGGTGGTCCGGGAGGGGATCGCGGTCCCGACCGTCGTACCGCGCCGGATGACGGTGATGTCGTCGGCGACGGACAGCACCTCGCCCAGCTTGTGGGAGATGAAGATGACGGACAGGCCCTCGGACTTCAGCTCGCGCAGGTTGTCGAAGAGCGCGTCGACCTCCTGCGGGACCAGCACGGCGGTCGGCTCGTCGAGGATCAGGGTGCGGGCTCCGCGGAAGAGGACCTTGAGGATCTCAACGCGCTGGCGGTCGGCCACACCGAGGTCCTCGACCAGCACGTCCGGGCGGATGCCCAGGCCGTAGCGGTCGGAGATCTCCTTGATCTTCTTGCGGGCGCCACCGCCGATGCCGTGCAGCTTCTCGCTGCCGAGCACCACGTTCTCCAGCACGGTCAGGTTGTCGGCCAGCATGAAGTGCTGGTGGACCATGCCGATGCCGCGGGTGATGGCGTCGGCGGGGCTGGAGAAGCTGACCTGCTCGCCGTCGATCTGGATGGTGCCCTCGTCCGGCTTCTGCATGCCGTAGAGGATCTTCATCAGGGTCGACTTGCCGGCGCCGTTCTCGCCCACGAGGGCGTGGACGGTGCCCTTGCGGACCGTCAGGTGGATGTCGTGGTTGGCCACGACACCCGGGAAACGCTTGGTGATGCCCGCGAGCTCGACCGCGACTGTCGACGGAGCGGTGAGCGGAGGGCTGCTGGACGCGTCGATGGCGCACTCTCCTCGGGAAAGGGGCCGCTCTACGCGCGTAGCGCCCCTGCTTTAAATAGTGCCCGGATCTGACCGACCTTGATCGAGAACTTCTCCTCGAGCAAAAATCCGATCCGTTCCGAGCATTCTGCCGCGCGAACGGGGTGCGGGCAGGTCATCCTCTCCGCACCCCGTTCCGTGGCCGTAACGCTGCCATTACAGCGTTCTGTTGGCCAAGGCCTCCGACTGGATCGTCAGGAGGTCTTCACCGTGATGGTGCCGGCCTTGATGCCCTTTTCGGCCTTCTTGATCGCGGCCTGCATGGCGGCGTTGTTCTTGAAGGTCGGGTTGGAGTCGGCCAGGCCGACACCGCCGTTGTCCAGCGAGCCGCGGATGTCACCCGACAGCGGCTTCTTGTCCTTGATGACGGACTTGGCAAGGCCGTAGACCGCGCCCTCGACGTTCTTCATGGCCGAGGTCAGGATGTAGTCCTTGTACTTGGCCAGCGCAGCCTGCTTGTACTGGTCGGAGTCGACGCCGATGGCCCAGACCTTGTGCTCGGCGGCGGACTTGATCACGCCCTGGCCGGAGAGACCGGCGGCGGCGAAGAGGACGTCGGCACCCGCGTCGATCTGGCCGTTGGCAGCGTTCTCGCCCTTGTCCGGGCTGGCGAAGCCACCCTCCTGGGCGGTCTGCGTCAGGTACTGCGACTCGACCTTGATCTTCGGGTTGACGGACTTGGCGCCCTGCTCGTAACCCGCCTCGAACTTGTGGATCAGCGGGACGTCGACGCCGCCGATGAAGCCGATGTGGTTCTTCTTGGTCGCCTTGGCGGCCGCGACACCGGCGAGGTAGGAGGACTGCTCCTCGTGGAAGACCATGTCGGCGACGTTCTTCGCCTGGGTCTTGTTGTCGTCGACGATGCCGAAGGTGACCTTCGGGAACTTCTGCGCGGCCTCCTGCACGGCGCCCGCGTAGGCGAAGCCGACACCGATGACCGGGTTGTAGCCCGCCTTCGCCAGGGTCTCCAGGCGCTGCACCTTGTCCGCGTCCGACTCGTTGTCCGTCGGCTCCACGTCCCGGCCGCTGACACCGAAGTCCTTCTGGGCCTTCTCGAAGCCCGCGTAGGCGGCGTCGTTGAAGGACTGGTCACCCTTGCCACCGACGTCGTACGCCAGGCCGATGCCCTTGGACTTGCCCTCGGTGGAGGAGGAGGTGGACGAGCTGCCACAGGCAGAGACGGTGACGGCCAGCGCTGCGGTCGCAACGCCTGCAATCGTGATACGAGACACCCGGCGCATGGAACTTGACTCCTTTGTGCAAGCGCCCAAACCAGGCGCTGGTTCCGCCGCAGCGTAACGCGCGTAGACAAACGAGAGAACCCCAACTTGCCAGAGCGTTATACGACCGTTTTGAACCTCGGTGGTCCGTCACCGCAACGGCTGGGCCACGTGGACAAACAGCCTCTACCCCACCTGGTTTGACATGGGCCTATCAGATGGGCTGTTCCTCAAGATCACCCCTGGGGAGGATCTTCCGACTGGCCGGCACCGGGAGAATCCTTGATCGCAATGCGCATCTCCGCAGGTCCTGACCAACCTGCGGCACCTCATTGATCTACGGGGAACAACATGAAAATGACCAGGATCGCCGCTGCGGCAGCCAGTGTCGGCGTCGCCGTGTCGGCCACCGTCATCGGTGTCGCCACACCCGCACTGGCCTCGGCCGACTGTCACACCTGGATCTCCCACGACGGGTCGACCGGCTACGCCAAGTGCACCGGGGGCGGCACCCGCTTCGACACCCACCGGGTGAAGGTCGTCTGCGTCGGCCCCAGCGGCCACACGTTCAACGTCAACGGCAACTGGGCCAACACCCGCAACGGTGAGACCTCGAAGGCCGTCTGCACCACCAACCCGAGGGCCTCGGGTGTCGGCGTGTACAAGATCAGCGTCGAGACGGACCCGTTCGACTAGAACCGCGCCCTGCATGGTGAGGCGATGGAGTCGCTCGTAGCAGCACAGCGCCGCCGCGAGACCGCCCCCGGCGCACTCACTGCAGGCTGAAGCACGGAAGGAGCCCCGTACCGAACGGTCGGGGCTCCTTCTTCATGCCTGCGGCAAGTGCCGACTTACTTCGTGTTGACGGTGATCTTGCCGTCGACGATGTCCTGCTTCGCCTTGGCGACCGCAGCGACGACGTCCTTCATGGCCTGGTACTTCGGGTTGGAGTCGGCGAAGCCCACCCCGCCGGACTTCAGGTCACCGCGCACGTCGCCGCTCAACGGCTTGCCGTCGTGGACCGACTTGGCAAGGCCGTACACCGCACCACCGACGTTCTTCAGGGCAGAGCCGAGGATGTAGTCCTTGTACTTGGCGAGCGCAGCCTGGTTGTACTGGTCGGAGTCGACGCCGATGGCCCAGACCTTGTGCTCGGCGGCGGACTTGATCACGCCCTGGCCGGAGAGACCGGCGGCCGCGTAAATCACGTCGGCACCCGCGTCGATCTGGCCGTTGGCAGCGTTCTCGCCCTTGTCCGGGCTGGCGAAGCCACCCTCCTGGGCGGTCTGCGTCAGGTACTGCGACTCGACCTTGATCTTCGGGTTGACGGACTTGGCGCCCTGCTCGTAGCCCGCCTCGAACTTGTGGATCAGCGGGACGTCGACGCCGCCGATGAAGCCGATGTGGTTCTTCTTGGTCGCCTTGGCGGCCGCGACACCGGCGAGGTAGGAGGACTGCTCCTCGTGGAAGACCATGTCGGCGACGTTCTTCGCCTGGGTCTTGTTGTCGTCGATGATGCCGAAGGTGACCTTCGGGAACTTCTGTGCGGCCTCCTGCACGGCGCCCGCGTAGGCGAAGCCGACACCGATGACCGGGTTGTAACCGGCCTTCGCCAGGGTCTCCAGGCGCTGCACCTTGTCCGCGTCCGACTCGTTGTCCGTCGGCTCGACATCCCGGCCGCCGATGCCGAAGTCCTTCTCGGCCTTCTCGAAGCCCGCGTAGGCGGCGTCGTTGAAGGACTGGTCACCCTTGCCACCGACGTCGTACGCCAGGCCGATGCCCTTGCCCGTGTACTTGCCGTCCTTCGACGACGTGCCGGTGGAATCAGTGCTGGACTTTCCGCAGCCGGCGGCCGCGAGGGCGACGACCGCGACGGCCACCGCTGCCTGGGAGAACCTCGTTCTCCGGGAGATGTTCCGAGAGACCATACGCACAGCAAGCACCCTTCATCCCCACGGCGCCGTCACGGGCCGCTGTCCCCAATATGCCGCCAGTGGTGGCGATTCGGCGCACAGTAACGCGCGTAGAAGGGGAGGGGAACGGGGTTTCTCGCGGCCGTTATCGATTCGTGCCGACTCCGGGTTACAGCCGTGCGCCGCCGGTTACGCCGGCGTGGCACAAGGGGACGAAGAGGCACCGAACGGGTGCCTCCCCCTCCGGGCGGCCTACTGGTCGTCGAGCTGTACGGCGGCCGTGAACAGCTCCACGCCGACCGTGATGGCGCGCTCGTCGGCGTCGAAGTCGCCCTGGTGCAGGTCACGGGACGTGCGGTCGCCGGGGGTGCGGACGCCGAGGCGGGCCAGGGCGCCGGGCACGTGCTCCAGGTACCAGGAGAAGTCCTCGCCGCCGAGGCTCTGCTGGGTGCTCTCGACGGACTTCAGACCGCGCCGGGCGACCATGGATCTGCGCAGCAGTTCGGTGGACTCCCGGTCGTTGACGACCGGCGGCACGCCCCGCACATAGGTGATCTCCGACTTGGCGCGGTGCAGGGTGGCGACCTCGTCGATGGCCGCGTGCACGATGTCGGGCGCCTCGCGCCAGGCCTCCAGGTCCAGGCAGCGGACGGTGCCGGACAGCTCGGCGTGCTGCGGGATCACGTTCGGGGCATGGCCCGACTCGATCCGGCCCCAGGTCAGGGCGAGACCGCTGCGGGTGTCGACGCGCCGGGCGATCAGCGCGGGCACGTCGACGGCGACCCGGGCGGCGGCGGTGACCAGGTCGGTGGTCAGATGCGGACGGGCGGTGTGGCCGCCGGGCCCGTCCAGGGCGATCTCCAGCCGGTCGCAGGCGCTGGTGATGGGCCCGTGCCGCAGCCCGACCCGGCCGACGTCGACCTTGGGGTCGCAGTGCACGGCGAGGATCCGGCCGACATCGTCGAGCGCCCCGTCCCCGATGGCACCGAGGGCACCGCCGGGCATGACCTCCTCGGCGGGCTGGAAGAGCAGCCGGACCGGGCGGGTCAGCAGCCCCTTCTCATGCAGGTCGGCGAGGACGAGCCCGGCGCCGAGCACGACGGAGGTGTGCACGTCATGGCCGCAGGCGTGGGCCCGGTCGGGCACCGTGGACCGGTACGGGCAGTCGGTCTTGGTGTCCGGGATGGGCAGGGCGTCGATGTCGGCCCGCAGGGCGATCAGTGGGATGGTGGGCCGCTGTCCCTCCGTGAGCCCGATGTCACAGATGAGCCCGGTTCCGGTGGCGAGCACGCGGGGGCGCAGCCCGGCCTGCTCCAGCCGCTCCTTGATCGCGGCGGTCGTACGGAACTCCTGGTTGCCCAGCTCCGGGTGCATATGCAAGTCGCGCCGGAAGGCCACGAGTTCGGCATGCAGGGACTCGCTGAGCGCACCGGGGAGAACATCCCCGGGGAGACTGGTCTCGGACTCTAGGGACATCAATTGGTTCACCCTCTGAAGGGTAGGACGCCCGACCGGTCAACTGACCCTCGATCAACAAAACTTCAGCCCGTTAGGTGAAGAAAATCTGACCGGGGGACGCATGACGGCGGACTCTGATGGGTAAAACCTCTCTTTTCTCCTTCCACGGATACCACGCCCACCCATACTCCCGCTCTGCAAGTCCACGGACCGGACCAGGCCCGGGCCAGTAGGCTCCGCGGTCGTGAGCGACTCGACCGCGGATTTCCTGCAGACCACCCGCTCCTCCTACGACGCGATCGCCAAGGACTACGCGTCCCGATTCCCGGACGGCCTGTTCCACCCCCTGGACCGGCAGCTGGTCAGCGCCTTCGCCGAGCTGGTCACGGCGAACGGCCCGGCCCCCGTGGCCGACCTCGGCAGCGGCCCCGGCCATGTCACCGCCCGCCTGCACGGCCTGGGCGTCCCCGCGTTCGGCGTGGACATCTCCCCCGCCATGGTGAGCCTGGCCCGCGAGGCACACCCCCAACTGCGCTTCCACGTGGGCTCGATGACATCCCTGGACCTCCCCGACGCCACCCTGGGCGGCATCCTCGCCCTCTACTCCACCATCCACGTCCCCGACGATCACCTCCCGGCCGCCTTCGCCGAGTTCCACCGCACCCTGACCCCCGGCGGCCCGGTGCTGCTCGCCTTCCAGTCCGGCACGGAATCCGGCCACCTCCATCTGGCGGAACGCTTCGGCCATCGGATCGACCTGGACTACCACTGGCGCACCCCGGAGCAGGTCACGGCGCTGCTCACGGGGGCGGGCCTGGAGCTGGTGGCCACGGTGGTCCGGGAACCGGACGGGGAGGAGACCCGCCCGAGGGCGTTCCTGCTGGCCCGGAAGCCCTAGCCGTCCGTCGCCGGCACCGCGTCGCGCCAGATCGTGACGTCCAGGGTGACGTAGCGGCTGGCGCTGCTGCTGGGCGACTGGCCCTGGAACGTCACGAGGGCGACGATGCCGCCGTCGGTGGTCACGCACAGCTTCCTGCCCCGGGAGAAACGCTCCAGGGAGACCTCCTGGGGCAGGTACCGGGTGTCCCGCCTGCAGGCGTCGAGCGAGCCCTTCTCGCCCTGGTCGAGCAGCACGAGCTTGTCGTTGTAGGACCCGAAGGTGCAGGAGTTGCTGGTGCAGATCAGGTACAGGTCGTCGTGGCTGTCCTTGTGCGGCACCAAGGGCTGGTCGCTGAGCTTGATGTAGTAGCCGTCCGCCAGGCTGAGGTTCTTGTGGACGGTGGGCTCGGGCGCACTGCTCGCGCCACCTGTGGCCTGACCGCCGGAGGCGCCGGCCCGCTTCCCGCCGTCACTGCCGGTGGAGCCGTGGTCGAGGTTGCCGAGGTAGCCGACGGCGGCGGCGGTGAGCACGACGGCTCCCGCGACACAGCCGAGGACGACCCCGGTCTTGCGGCGCGGGGCGGGACGGGGCTGAACGGGCTGGGCGGTCTGCGTCGGCGTGTAGAGGGGGTACGCGGGGGCCGCCGGAGGCTGCTGGTGAGCGACGGGCGGCTGCTGGGGCAGCGACGCCTGCGGGGCGGGCGAGGAGGACACGGCCGTCGGCCGGTACTGCGGCGGCGCCGGCACCGCTGCGGGCGCCGGAGGCTGCTGGGGCGGCACGACCGCGGGCAGGGGTGCGGCGTAACGGTCGGCGATGGCCGTGGTCACCGCGCCCGGCAGCCAGCCCTCGGGCCGGCGCAGCTGCGTGGCGCCGGAGGCGGCGTTGCACAGCGCGAGGACCTCGCTCAGCGACGGGCGCGACTCCGGGTCCTTCGCCAGGCACCGGCGTACGAGTTCGGTCAGCTCCGCGGGCAGTCCGGTGAGGTCCGCCTCCTCGTGCACGATCCGGTAGAGCACGGCATGGGACGCCCCGTCCCCGTGGGCGGACCTGCCCAGAGCGGCGAAGGCGGTGACCTGGCCGAGGGCGAACACGTCGGACCGCGGCCCCACGGCCCGCCCCGCGGCCTGCTCCGGCGACATGTAGGACGGCGTGCCGACCGTGACCCCGCTGCCGGTCAGCGCGGTGGAGTCGGCGGCGCGGGCGATGCCGAAGTCGATCACTCGTGGGCCGTCGGCGGCCAGCAGCACGTTGGACGGCTTCAGATCGCGGTGCACGATGCCCGCGCCGTGCACCACCTGGAGGGCCTCGGCCACACCCGCGGTGAGCAGCAGGACCGTGGCGGCGGGCAACGGCCCGTGCTCGGCGACCGCCGCGGCGAGCGTGGGCCCGGAGACGTAGGCGGTCGCCAGCCAGGGCTGCGGGCCGTCGGTGTCGCTGTCGATCACCGGAGCCGTGTACAGCCCCTGCACCTGCTCGGCCGCCCGCACCTCCTGCGCGAACCGCCGCCGGAACTCCGGATCCTCGGCGAACTCCGGCCGGATCACCTTGATCGCGACCGGACGCCCGCCCGGCGTGTGGGACAGATACACCTTGCCCATGCCGCCGGCCCCGAGCCGGGCGGCCAACCGATAACCGGCGATCTGCTGCGGATCGTCCTCGGTGAGCGCCTGAAGGGCTCCTTGGGGCACGCCTGCGCCGTTCATCGATCCCCCGTGTCATGCAACTCGTGTGCGGCGCAGGGATCTTAACGTGGGGCGTGATCAACCCCTCGATCAGCAGTAGAGGTTACCGCCCGCCGAGGTACCCAGGATCTGCACGAACCGCTGGTAGGCGTCCACGCGGCTCTGCACCTGCGCGGGATTCCTGCCGTCGCACTCCAGGGAGCCGTTGATGCTGCGGATGGTCTGGCCGAATCCGGCACTGTTGACCATCGCGTTGTGGGGCGTCATCGTGCCGGGTCCGGTCTGCGTGTTCCAGTACCAGAGCCCCGTCTTCCAGGCGACGGAGGCGTCGGTCTGAACGAGGTTCGGGTTGTGGAGCAGGTCGATGCCGAGGGCGTCGCCCGCCGCCTTGTAGTTGAAGTTCCAGCTGAGCTGGATGGGACCGCGGCCGTAGTAGGCGGCCTGACCGGCCGGGCAGCCGTAGGGCTGGCTCCAGTCGCAGTAGTGCGGGTAGTTGGCGGTGTTCTGTTCCACCACATAGACCAGCCCGCCGGTCTCGTGGCTGACGTTGGCGAGGAAGGCGGCCGCCTCCTGCTTCTTCACGGTGTCGCTGCCGGTCTTCGCGAAGCCGGGGTAGGCGCTGAGGGCCGCGGTCAGCCCGCTGTACGTGTAGAACGAGTTCCGGTTCGGGAACATCTGGTTGAACTGCGCTTCGCTCACGACGAAGTTGCCCGAGGGGTTGGTGCCGCCGTCGCAGGCGTAGGGGTCCCAGTACCAGGTGCTGATGGTGGGGTCGTAGCCCGGGTTGTCGTGCTCTGCGATGTAGGCCTTGCCGTCGGTGTACCGGACGATGTCACCGGTGACGTAGGACTTGCCGGCCGTCCAGCTCGGGTAGCTGGAACAGGCCGCGGCGGAAGCTCCCGCGGCCGGCAACAGCACCGGCGTGGCGGTTCCTATCGCGATCGCGGCCAGGAATGCGGAGAGGCGGCGCTTCGACACGGGGTCAACTCCTTTGCGGAGCAGGGGTGGGGGGCTGAAGCCACACTCAACCGCGTTGGTATGTACCAGTCAAGGTCTAGACCAATCAAATCTGACAACGTTGGCACGGATCAGGCCACCCCCAGCTCGCACCACACGAACTTGCCCCGGTTCCCGAACCTGGCCGACGGTTGCCAGCCCCAGTAGTCCGCGCAGGCCCGGACCAGCGCCAGACCCCGCCCCGCCTCCTCCGGTTCGGGGACCTGGTCCAACGGTTGCGGCGGCTCCGGCGGCGCGGGGTCGGTGTCCCACGCCCCGATCCACACCACACCCTCCGGGGTGCGGCGGACCCTCAGCGCGGCCGGCCCCTTCGTGTGGCGTACAGCGTTGGAGACCAGCTCCGTCGCGAGGAGTTCGGCCGTGTCCACCATCCCGATCAGGCCGTGCATCGTCAGGACCAGGCGCAGGGTGCGGCGGCAGACGGTCACGGCTCTGAGGTCGTTGGGGATGTAGAGGGTGTAGTCCCAGGTTTCGGGCATGCGTCATCAACTCCGGTCAGATGGAGGGGATTTCACGCGCGGTGGCATTGCCGCGACCGCCATGGCATGGCAGAGCGGTGCACTTCCGCTGTGTGTACGTCGCATCACTGACGGTAGGTCTAAATCTAGGGACGCAGCAAGCCGATCCCGTAATCTGACGCCGAACGAGTCGCGCCCAGGGGCGTGTTAGGAGGACCGGTCGATGGTGAAGAGGCGCGAACCGACGGCACGCCAGATGCGACTGGCAACCGAACTGCGCAGACTCCGCGAGGCAGCGGACCTCAACTCCCGACAGGCAGCCGCGCTGCTGGGCGTGGGCCCCGCCCAGATCACCCACATCGAGTCCGCACTAGCGGGAGTGAGCGAACAGCGACTGCGCTGCCTCGCTTCCCACTACGCCTGTACGGACGAGGAGTTCATCGACGCCTTGGTGGCGATGGCTACCGATCGGACACGCGGCTGGTGGGAGGAGTACCGGGGCCTGCTGCCCAAGTCTTTCCTGGACCTGTCCGAGCTGGAGCACCACGCCCGGTTCCTGCACCACGTGGCCATCCTGTATGTGCCAGGCCTGATGCAGACGGAGGACTACGCACGCGCCGTCTTCTCGTCCAGACTGCCCAAACTCACCGATGAAGAGCTTGAGTTGCGCATCAGGCACCGAAAGGCGCGCCAGAGGATCAGCACTCCGTACGAAGCACTGATCCACGAGTCGGCCCTGCGCATCAGGGTCAACGACCGTGCCACTTCGAAGGCCCAGCTCGCCTGGCTCCTCGAGCTCTCCGAAGCGGACCATGTCACCTTGCGCGTCATTCCCTTTGACCTGGACGGCTTCGCCGCCTCGAGCGCGATGACATACGCCGGTGGCCCTCTGCCCAAGCTGGACACGGTGATGCGGGACGCGCCTCACGGCTCAGTCCTCATCGAGGCTGAGGCACAGCTCGACATTTACCGAACACGCTTCCGTATGGTGGAGGCGGCATCACTCGAACCTGACGAATCCCGTGACTTCATCCACCAGCTGGCGAAAGAGCTGTGAGGCATCCCATGGACAACTGGCGGAAGTCTTCCTACTCGGGCGAGGGCGACGGCAACGAGTGCGTGGAGATCGCAAACTCCCCCACCCACATAGCCGTCCGCGACTCCAAGGCCCCGGCCGTCGGCGCCCTCACCTTCCCGGCCGGAGCCTTCGCCCCCTTCGTCGAGGCCCTGAAAGAGGGCGGCCAAGACGGCTCCGAAGTCCGCACTCAGACCCCCTGAACGAGGACCGCCCAGCCGGCCGGAGCGCCGGTGCACGCCGCGAACTCCCGCAGCGCGGGCCGGCGGACCTCCTGGGGCGCCTCCCGCTCGACCCGTTGTAGAACGGCGAACGTCTGCGGCGCGTCCCCGAGCGCGTTCCACATGCGGGCAATGATCCCTGCTCTTTCCACGCCGGAGCGGCAGCGCTGAAAGGGCTGATCGGGTGCTCTTCGGCAGACCGGACCGGCGCACCGCAGCACGCTCCAAACCAGGCCTGTATCTCTGTCTGGAACGTCACCTGAGGCGATGGAAGGCTGGAGAAGATGGCTTTTGAGCGAAGGAAATTCCTCATGGCCGGCGCCATGGGGGGTGCGGCCGTGCTTCCACAGGGTGTTCTGGGAGCGCGGGCGTATGCAGCAACGTGTCCGGGCGGCCCGGTCCCCCACACCCCTCATCTGAAGAAGTATGTCGACCCGCTTCCCATGCCGTTGACAGCCGTCCCGGATCCTTCCGCCTATCCGGGTGCCGACTACTACGAGATCACGATGCGACAGGACTCGTGGCGCTTCCACCGGGATCTCGGGCCGGCAACCGTGTGGGGTTACTGGGCCAATAACCCGCACGATCCGCACAAGCCGACCGGCATGGGCTATCTCGGGCCGACCATCAGCGTGACCACGGACCGCCCGACGGTCGTCAAATACCGCAACGAACTGCCGACCACCCACCTGTTCCAGTTCGTGATCGACGCCATTCGCAGCGGGTGCGACGAGCTGACCCCGACCCCTCCGCCTCCCTACAAGTCCATGGTGCCGTTTCCCCCGAATGTCAATGTGTGGAACGTCGTACACCAGCACGGCGGTTTCACAGCGCCGCAGTCCGACGGCATGCCGCTGCAGTCCTTCAGTCCGGACGGCATCCACGCCGAGTCCTACACCACCTTGGAGCCGGGCCGGGTCGAACCCAACGAAGCGATCTACGCCTACACCAACCACGACCGTTCGTGCATGCTCTGGTACCACGATCACGGCATGGGGATGACCAGCCTCAACGTCTACGCGGGCCTGGCCGGTCTCTGGCGCGTCGGTGACCCCGCCGACGAGCGGCTCGGGCTGCCGCGAGGTGAATTCGAGGTCCCGCTCATCCTGCAGGACCGGACCTTCCACCCGGACGGCTCGCTCGCCTACTCCATGACCCTGAGGGAGGGCGAGGACACCCCGGTCGTGAACGGGAAGGCGTACCCCTTCCTGACCGTCGAGCCGCGACGCTACCGGCTACGCCTTCTCAACGCTTCGAACGAGCGTTTCTGGCGGCTGAGGTTCGAGACTCAGCCCAGGAACGCAGTGCCTGAGGCCCAACTGCCGTTCTGGCTGATCGGCACCGACAGCGGTTTCCGCGCCCCGTTGCAGATGCTGAACTTCCTGATCTCACCGGCCGAGCGGTACGACCTGATCATCGACTTCAGCCAGGTGCGCATGGGCACGAAGGTCAGACTGGTGAACTACCACGCGCCGGTCCACTACCCCGGCATGCCGGGCGAGGGGCCGGAGATCCGGGAAATCATGGAGTTCCAGGTCACCAAACCACTGTCCGGAGGCGGGGACAGGTCGAGGCCGCCCAAGGAACTCAGGCTGCCGACAGTCGCACCGGTCAAGCCGAAACCGCACACCCGTCGGCGGCAATGGGTCGTGTACCAGCACAAGCTGTTCAGGACCATGACGTTCAACGCGGTGCCGTTCGAGGCGCCGTCCCAGGACTTCATCGAGGAGGGCTCGACCGAGATCTGGGAGTACATCAATCCCAACCACGACGCCCACCCGATGCACGTCCACCTCGTCAACTTCCAGGTGCTGGACAGGCAGCCGATCGACGCGGCCGCCTACCAGGCCGATTACGACAAGTGGATCGACGGTGGCCGCAAAACGAAGGACCTGCCGGTGCTGGAGAACTATTTCACCGGCCCGCCGGTACCGCCGGACCCGGACGAAGTACGGTCCAGCAAGGACACGTTCAAATCCTATCCGGAGACGGTGACCAGAATCATCATCCAGGAATTCACCCCGCCGACGGCTACGATCGCGTCGATTCCGGGCAGCGGTACCGAACTTCCGGCGACGTACATCCACCACTGCCACATTCTCGAACACGAGGACGACGATCTGATGCGCCCGTGGACGATCGTCGGCCACGGCGACCACAGCGGTCGCGACCATGACGGCGGCCACGGCCACTGACGGGATCGATCGACCCGCGTGTGCCGGTCCGAGCCCACAACGGGCCCGGACCGGCACCGAAGTTGTGGCCCGGCCCTCCCCTAGACCAACCCCACCGCCGCCAGCCGATGCACATCCTTCGCCGTCCCCGTGACCCCCGACAGAAACCCCTGCGCGCGGGGTGACGCGTTCTCCGTCAGCCAGCTCGGATCGATGTCGCAGACCGCGACACGGACACCCGTACCCACCAGCGCCAGGGGCAGGGTGTGGACGACCGTGGAGGGAAAGCTGAGGATCGTGCGGCCGATGGGGCCCCGGCGGGCGATCAGTTCCAGGGGGAGGTCCGGGCGGACTATCTCCAGGCCCGTCTGCGTGGCCAGGCGGTGCAGCTTGTCGGTGTGCTCGCGGCGGTGCGCGAAGTAGCGGGTGGCGCCGTGGGCCCTGGCGAGGGACTGCACGGCCTCCAGGTAGCGGTCGCCGTCCACCACGCCGGTCTCCACCAGGGAGGTGCCGACCAGGTCGGCGCCCTTGGTGATACGCGGCGGCCCGAAGCGGGCGCGGGTCCAGGCGAAGTCGTTGGCGGTGACCGTGACGCCCTCGGGGGTCTCGGTCACGGGCATCGAGGAGAAGACCTCGACGCGGCGGCGGTCGCTCGGTGTGAGGCGGCGGCGGGCCGAGGAGGAGACGGGGGCGAAGAGCAGGTCCCTGGCTCCGGGGCGGCCGCCCTTGCGGTGCCAGCGGACCAGGCGCTCGCCGCGGGCGAGCTGGGCGACGAACTCCATCGTCGCCGTGCCGTCGTCGACCACGACCAGGTCGTCGGCCCGGGTGATCGTCAGCAGCAGTTGTACGTAGCGGGAGAACGGGTCCCCCATGACGATGCGGTCGGCCCGGCGGAGGGAACCCGCCAGGCCGCCGATCGTGTGGAAGGGCGCGGTCGTACCGCCCCGCGCCTCCTCCCAGCGCACCCGGTACCCCTCGTCCCGGGCCAGGTCCGCCATGCGGCGGAGCTGGCCCCGGGTCATGGGGTCGGTCGGGGACAGGACGACGACCGTGAGCTCCGAGTCGGTGGGTGCCTGGGCACCGTCCGGCGACCGCCGTGCCTGTGCGGGCACGGACAGCCGGGTCGGCTCGGGCGCACCGCGCAGGCCGTGGAGGTGAGCCCACTCCAGTACGTTCAGCAGCTGTACCGGGCTCTCCACGAAGGCGAGCGTGTGGGCAGGGTGGCCGGCCTGACCGGCGCGGGGGCTCATCGTCGTACGACCGTCCCGTCGTAGGGCAGTTAAGGCGATCAGGGCGCTCAGACCGCGACCGGCTCGCCCGCCGCGGCCGCGATCTCCGCCTCGGCGACGACGCCGGCGACACGGCGCAGCTTCTTCATCGGGCCCATCTCGGAGTCGTAGACCTTCTTGACGCCGTCACCGAGGGAGGCCTCGATGGTGCGGATGTCACGGACGAGGCGCGTGAGGCCCTGCGGCTCGACGGAGGCGGCCTGGTCCGAGCCCCACATGGCGCGGTCGAGGGTGATGTGACGCTCGACGAACGTGGCGCCGAGGGCGACGGCGGCCAGCGTGGTCTGCAGGCCCGTCTCGTGGCCGGAGTAGCCGATCGGGACGTTCGGGTACTCCTCCTGCAGGGTGTTGATGACCCGCAGGTTGAGCTCCTCGGCCTTCGCCGGGTACGTCGAGGTGGCGTGGCAGAGCAGGATGTTGTCGCTGCCCAGGACCTCGACCGCGTGGCGGATCTGCTTCGGGGTCGACATGCCGGAGGACAGGATGACCGTGCGGCCCGTGGCGCGCAGGGCGCGGAGCAGCTCGTCGTCCGTCAGGGAGGCGGAGGCCACCTTGTGGGCGGGGACGTCGAACTTCTCCAGGAAGGCGACGGCCTCGGTGTCCCACGGGGAGGCGAACCAGTCGATCCCCTTCTCCTTGCAGTGCTCGTCGATCTGGCGGTACTCGTCCTCGCCGAACTCCACGCGGTGGCGGTAGTCGATGTAGGTCATCCGGCCCCAGGGGGTGTCGCGCTCGATGTCCCACTGGTCGCGCGGGGTGCAGATCTCCGGCGTGCGCTTCTGGAACTTCACGGCGTCACAGCCGGCCTCGGCGGCCACGTCGATCAGCTTGAACGCGTTCTCCAGCTCACCGTTGTGGTTGATGCCGATCTCGCCGCAGATGTAGACGGGGCGGCCCGGGCCGGCCTCACGCGTACCGAAGGTGCGGATACGGGAGTTGGTGCTCATCAGGAGATGTCCTTACTTGGGGAGGGAATCGAGAGAGGGGCCGAGGATCCAGCTGGCGATCTCTCGGATCGCGCCGTCGCCGCCGGGGACGGTGGTGACCGCGCGTGCGGCGCCGCGTACGACGTCGTGGGCGCTCGCGACCGCCACGGGCCAGCCGACGAGGGCGAAGCACGGGAGGTCGTTGACGTCGTTGCCGACGTAGAGCACGCGCTCCGGCGCGATGCCCTGCTCCTCGCACCACTGCTTGAGGGCGAGGTCCTTGCGGTCGATGCCGTGCAGCACCGGGAGCTTGAGCTTCCGGGCGCGGGCGGCGACCACCGGGTTCTGTTCCGTGGACAGGATCAGCATCTTCAGGCCGCTGTTGCGCAGCGCGGCGATGCCGAGCCCGTCTCCGCGGTGCACGGAGACGAACTCCCGTCCGTCGGAGTCGATCAGCACCCGGTCGTCGGTCTGGGTGCCGTCGAAGTCCAGTACGACTGCGTCCACATCGGCGGCAGTCGGCAGCGAACCGGGGCGGTCCGCGTCGAAGAGGGGGGCCAGCGCGCGGGCGCGGGCCAGGTCGTGCGGGTCGTCGATCTCCAGCACCCGGGCCGGGTCGGTGCGGATCAGCTCGGTGTGACCGAAGAAGCGGTGGCGGTGCTCGCGGAAGCCGGCCGCGTCCATCGCGTAGGCGGCGCCGGTCTCCAGCAGGTCCTGGGGGCGGTCCTGGCGGCGCGGGCGGAAGGACTTGTCGTGGTTGACGCCGTAACCGCCGCCCACGGAGGCCGGGTCGGCGTCCTCCCCCGCCGAGCCGGTGGCGACCGGAACCGGTACCGGGGCGTCCGCCTCGTCCCGCCAGATGAAGCCGTGAAAGGGCGCCACGGTCACGGCCGTGTCGGCGCCGTTCTCGACGATCGCGCCGGCCACCCCGTCGATGTCCTCGCGGATGATGAACGGGCTGGTGCACTGCACGAGCAGGACGACGTCGACGGCCGCGCCGTGCAGGGTCTCGTGGGCGTCCATGGCGTGCAGGACGGCGGCCTCGGAGGTGGCGGTGTCGCCGGCGATGGCGGCGGGGCGCAGCACGACCTCGGCGCCGGCCTGGCGGGCGGCGGCCGCGATGGCCTGGTCGTCGGTGGAGACGACCACGTCGGTCACCAGCCGGGCGGCGCGGCACTCGCGCACCGCGCGGGCCACCAGCGGGACACCGCCGACGGAGGCGAGGTTCTTGGCGGGGACACCCTTGGAGCCGCCGCGCGCCGGGATCACCGCGAGCACGCGGCGCAACGCGGGTGCGTCGGGGTTGGCGTCGGTCATCTGCTCCACTCCTTGCCGGGGGATCCGGTCGCTCACAGCTCTCCCATTCGTCGGATCACGGGGGCCACGCGCTGCACGCCGTGGCGGTAGGCACCGCGCGCGGCCCGGCGCACGATCTGGCGGACGGGGCCCGGCTGCTTGTCGGCGGCGGGCGCGCCGGGCAGCGGTGCGCCGTCGGGGCCGAGGTGATGGCGGGCGAGGATGCCGGGCAGGTAGCCCGGCGCTGTCTCGGGTGTGTAGTAGGGGGCGAGGGACGGCAGCCCCCCGGACCGCTCCAGCAGCTTCGCGATGCGTTCGCGGGCCGCGTCGAAGGCGGTGGCGTAGGAGCCGTCGGCGGCGACGCCCTGCCGGGCCACCCACTCCTCGTCCGGCGCCGGGCGGTGTCCGGCGTCGAGCTGGTCCCAGGAGGCGAGGCACCCGGAGCCGGTGAAGTGGTGGTTGCCGAGCACCTCACGCACACCGAGGTCGGTCAGGACGACCGTCGGGACGCAGCGGTGCAGGGCTTCGAGGGCGGCCGTGGAGCTGACCGTGACCAGCAGGTCGGTGCGGTCGAGCACCTCGCCCATGTGGCCGTACACCAGACGGAAGTTGGCGGGCACGTCCTTGCCCTGGACCAGCTTCTGGTACGGCAGTTCCTCGATGTGGGTGGTGTGTTCGCCCGGCTTGGAGCGCAGCTTCAGCAGCACCTCGCGCCCGGGGTGCCTGCGGGCGTGCTCGATCAGCCGGTCGAGCAGGTACGTACGGTCCTTGCGGCTGTCCGGGACGGAGGGCTGGGCCGCGAACACGACCGTGTAGGGGTCGTGTTCACCGGCGTACGGCTCTCCGCCGAGGAACGGCAGCGCGACCTCGGTCACCGCGGAGGCGTCGGCACCCACTCCCTCGTACACGGCGCGGAAACGGTCCGCGTCGTGACGGGAGTTGGCGAGGACGAGGTCCGCGCCGTGCCGCAGCAGCAGGCCGTCGGCGAGCTTCTCGTAGACGACACCGACATAGCCGGTGACGACGACGGGACGCTTCCCGGGGCCCCAGGCGTTGCGCAGCCCGTGCAGCATCGCCTGCACACCGCCGCCGACCAGGGCGAGGACGAGGACGTCGTAGGACTGCTCGCTCATCGCTCGCAGGAACTCGACGCCGGTCACCTCGCGGAGGGAGTCCGCGCGGACGCCGACTTCCTCGAGCTGGCGGGCGGTGGGGGTGGATCGTCCCCGCAGGAGGTAGCCGTCGAGCCGGATCTCGGCGCCGGTGGGGGTGACGCGCTGCGCGGTGAGCGCGCCCCACTTCCACCGGGTGTCGGAATCGGCTAGGACGGCGACCCGCAGGGACTTCGTTGCACTTGCTGGCACGTCGAAGACGCTAGGAAGGCATTCCGAGGTTCCGCCCAACCTGAATGCAACAAACGGTTAACAGCACATCGCCGAATGGCGAATCAGGCCATGATCGGGCCGGAAAAAAGCCCGGTTCACAGCTTCGCCACGCGTCGTTCACCTCGTATCAAGCCAACGGTCAAGACGAATGACGGGCTTCGCCCTAACGTCCCCCACGTGGTCAAGCTCTCCGTCATCGTGCCGTTCTACAACGTGCAGCAATACGCGCCCGACACCCTGAGGAGCCTCAGTGCGAACGCACGTGAGGACTTCGAATTCATTCTCGTCGACGACTGTTCCCGCGACGGGACACCAGACATTCTCGCGCGCGCGGAGCGCGAGCTGCCAGGCGCGGTCTTCGTCCGGCACGAGCAGAACGGAGGACTGGCTACCGCCCGCAACACCGGCATCGACCGGGCGCGCGGCGAGTACCTGACCTTCCTGGACGGCGACGACTGGCTCGCCCCCGGCTACTACCCGAAGCTGGTCGACGCCATCGAGGAGCTGGGCTGCGACTTCCTGCGCACCGACCATGTGCAGTGCACGGCGCGGGCACGCACCGTGCACCGGGTGCCGGTCGGCCGGCGGAACGTGGTGCTGAACCCGCGCGAGGCGATCCTGCCCGCGGACCGCTCCACCTCCGTCGACTACGCCTACGCCTGGGCGGGCGTCTACCACCGCCGGCTGGTCGACAAGGGGCTGCTGCACTTCACCGACGGGCTGCGCACGGCCGAGGACCGGCCCTGGATCTGGAAGCTGCACCGCGAGGCGGAATCCTTCGCCGCGGTCAGCATGCTCGGTGTGTTCTACCGGCGCGGCGTGGCCTCGTCACTCACCCAGATCGGCGATGTCCGGCAGCTCGATTTCATTCGCGCGTTCGATCAGGTGATCGCGGAAACCGCCGCCGACCCGGACGCCGACGCGCTCCTGCCGAAGGCCGTGCGTACCTATTGCGCGATCATTTCCCATCACCTGGGATCCATCGAAAGGTTCGAGCCCGCGGTGGCGAAAAAACTGAAATCCATGAGCGCCGGGGCACTGCGGCGCATGCCGCAGGACGTGCTGGACGAGGCGCTGGACTCCATGGACCTGCAGCGCGCCACCAAGCTGCGCCGGCTGCGCCGCCGCCCCGCCCCGACGGGGGTCGCCGCGTGACCACCCAGATCTTCCAGGCGTCGACGCTGTACGGCACGGCGACGCTCGCCGCCGCCCTGGACTCGGGCTGCTTCGGCCCGGCCGGCCGGCGCATCCTGCTGGTCTGCAACAACGCCGCGACGCCCGAGACCACGCCCGGCCTGGACGAGATGCCCGGCTTCGAGCGGCTGCGCGAGCGCTTCGACGAGGTGATCTCGTACAACGAGACGATCTTCCCCTTCCACCCCGGCGGGTGGGCGCCCCGGGTGGACGACATGCCGCTCTGGGAGCGGTATCTGCGCCACGAGTGGCAGCTGGGCGACGACGACGTGGAGCTGGCGGTCGAGTCGATCCAGGTCAACCCGTCGCTGGCGCTCGCCCAGATCTTCACCGGCGCCCCGGTCACCGTCTACGCCGACGGTCTGATGAGCTACGGCCCTACCCGCAACAAGATCGACCCGCTGGTCGGCACCCGCGTGGACCGGGTGCTCCACCTCGACCTGGTGCCGGGCCTGAAGCCGCTGCTGCTCACCGAGTTCGGTGTCCCCGGCGAGATCGTGCCGACCCAGGCCTTCACCAAGGTGCTGGCCGAACTCGCCCCGCTCGGCGACGACCTGCCGGAGATCGAGGAGCCCGCGCTGCTGCTCGGGCAGTACCTCTCCGCGCTGGACATCCTCACCGCCGAGCAGGAGGAGAACCTGCATGTGCGGATGCTGAAGGGCGCGGTCGCGCTCGGGCACACCAAGGTGGTGTTCAAGCCGCACCCCACCGCCCCGGCCCGCTTCACCCGCACCCTGGAGCAGGAGGCGGAGAAGCTCGAGGTGGAGCTGACCGTGCTGGACACGCCGGTCCTCGCCGAGGTGGTGTACCAGCGGATGCGTCCCGCGCTGGTCGTCGGCTGCTTCTCCACCGCGCTGCTCACCGCCTCCGCGCTGTACGGCCTGCCGGTCGCCCGGGTCGGCACCGATCTGCTGCTGGAGCGGCTGACACCGTTCGAGAACAGCAACCGGGTGCCGGTCACCGTGGTCGACGCGCTGCTGCCCGAGCTGGGCGACCGTGCGGCGGTCACCGAGCAGCGCCCCGGCATGGACGTGGAGGCGCTGGGCGCGCTGGTGCGTGCGGTGGGCTTCGCGATGCAGCCGAAGATCCTGCCGAGGCTGCGCGAGGAGACGGAGCGGTACCTCGCCCGGAACCTGAACCCGCACACGCTGCGCTACTTCAAGCGCAAGCGTCTGACCTCGCTGGCGCTGCCCGGTGGGGTGCCCGCCCAGCTGTCGTTCATCCCGCGCAACGCCACGGTCCGCCGGGTGGCGCGCAAGGCGCGCAATCTGCGCCGGGTCGTACGCCGCTGACCCCACCCCCTTCTCGCCGACCGCCAAGGGCGGGCCCTTCACGGGCCCGCCCTTCCGGCTTCTCAGCGGCCCAGGATCGTACGGATCCGGGTCGCGTTCTCCTGCGTGACCTTCCACAGCAGCTCCTGCCGGTCGTGCACGTCGGCGACGGTCCGGCTGTGGTGGTCCAGGATGTCCAGCGCCCGCTCGGTGAGCACCGCGCCCAGGTTCCTCTCGTGGACGGAGACACCCCACTCGGGGCGCTCGATGTCGCTGAGGAAGTACGCCATCTTCGGGTGCGAGATCAGGCTGATGATGGGCGTGCCGACCCCGAACGGGATCATTCCGGCGTGCCCGCGCATGCCGATGACCAGACGGGTCTTGGCGTACGTCTCGCGGATCTCGTCGTTGGAGAAGTCGTACATCGGGATCACCGGCAGCGAGATCCCGTGCTCGCGGCGCAGGTCGAAGGCGATGCGCTCGTCGTCCAGCGAGTGGGCGACGCACCGCACCTCGGTGTGGGCGCCGATCGCCCGGACCGCCTTCGCCATCTCGGCGAGGAAGTGCCCGTAGTCGTGGCCGAAGCGCAGGCCCGCACGGTCGTAGGCCGCGTTCAGCAGGACGGTGTCCTCACGGTGCAGCGGGTCGCTCCAGCCCGCGACCAGCTGCCGCATGACCGTGGTCGGGCAGGGCTGGAAGACGACCTTGTCGTGCAGCTCGGGCGGGAGCAGCGAGCGGACCTTGGCGATGGAGCCGTGGTTGCGCAGACCGAAGAAGGAGGCCTTCTCCACCAGCAGGCGCAGGCTCTCGTTGAACCGCTGGGCCCGGTAGGACTGCCCGTCGAAGGCGTTGAAGCCGACCGCGAACACCATGACCGGCACGTCGACGGCGCGCAGGTGCTCGTCCGGGACGTTCCACTGCCAGGCGCTGTTGCCGTTGGGCATGGTGTCCGGGATGAACAGTCCGCCGCCGCCGATGACCAGGCCGCGCCGGGCGTTGACCCGCTCCAGGGCGGCCTTGTCGAACAGCCGGTGGGCGTGGACGGAGTGCCAGCGCCGGGAGGTGAAGTCGGGGCCGAAGGCGAGCCGGACCGTCTCGGGCAGCAGCTTGTCGCCCGCGTTGCCCTGCCGGTCCATGTAGAAGGCGACGTGCGCGAGCTGGTCCTCGGCGGCGCCCTGTTCCTGGGCCGGTACCGCGGCCGCGCGCTGCGCCCACAGTCGGCTGGAGCGGTGGGCGGGGTCGACGGTGAGGCCGGCGGTGGCGTACTTCAGGGCCTCGGCGTTGTCGCCGTGCACCCAGGCCAGCTGGGCGAGGCGGGCGTAGGCGGTGGCGGCCCGGTTGGGGGCGGCGGTGGCCAGCAGCAGCTGGGTCTTCGCCTCCGCTTGGCGGGAGACGCTCATCAGGGCGTGCCCGAGCACCTCGTGCGGCCAGGCCTCGTCCACCGGGATGCGGACGCCGCCGAGGAGGTCGACCGCGTCCTGGTACTCACCGGCCGCGATGTGGGCGGCGGCGACCTTGCGGGCGGCCTCCACGTCACCGGTGCGCCGCACGTGCGGGGTGCCGTAGTGCACGAGCAGGTCGTGGTGGAGGTTGCCCTTGGCCAGGTAGGCCGCGTGGAACTCGGCTTCGCCCAGCTCGAACTCGCGCCAGCGGTCCTCGGCCAGCGCGTACCCGGCCTCGCCGCCCTGCCAGGGCTTGTGCCGGCCGGTGAAGTGCAGGATCGCGGTGTCGTCGGGGACCGGCAGGTCGCCCGAGAGCCGCCGCTTGACGAAGTTGTAGCGGGCGTCCAGGCGGACGAAGTCGCCGTCGAGGACCGCGTTGAGGATGCCCTGGTCGTGCTTGTCGAGCTCGTAGCCGCCACTGCGCCCGACCTGGTCGATCTTCGCGCAGAACGCGTCCGACAGGTACTCGCGCTGGATGACCAGCAGCCCGGAGTTGAGCTTGTGCTGCCCGTAGAAGAACTGCGGTACGGCGGCAAGACCCTCGCGCAGCTGGAGGAGTTCACCGAGGTCGCCGAGGACGACCATGTCGGTGTCCAGGGTGATGACGGTGTCGTAGTCGCGCAGCTTGAAGATGTCGAGGATGAAGTACGCCTTGCGGACCAGGTAGTTGTCCTGGTCGCCCTTGACGTAGGAGTCGTAGTGCTCGGCGTCGACGCGGCGCAGCACGATGCGCGGGTGCAGGGCTCGGATGCGGGCGACGGAGGAGGGCTTCAGATCGTCGTGGAGGACGACGAAATCCTCGCAGACGCCCGGGTTGGACAGGGCGAGGCTGCGCAGCAGAACGAGGAAGCCGGGCAGGTAGTTCTCGTCGACGAAGCTCGCGAAGGCGATGCGCCGCTTGCCGGTCAGAGCGTGCGCGGCGGTCTCCGGTGCTACCGGGGTGAAGGTGGTCATCGCAGGGATATCCTCATGTCGGTCACGCTCTGGGCCCGCTCCATGACCCATGCCTTCTCGCTGGTGTATTCGTGCACGGAGGTGATGGCGAGCTTCATCGCTTCCTGGACGCGGTAGGCGCCGCTCTCGTAGAAGTCGAACCCGATCAGGTCCAGGGTCGGGCTGACGTCCAGGAAGTCCAGCAGCCACAGCATGTTGAAGCCGGTGGTCGGGATGCCGGACCAGACGTCGTTGCCGAGCCGGCCGATGTTGCGGACGGGCCAGCGCAGCGACTCGTCGCCGAGGTACCGCTGGGCGCCGGGCACCAGGCGGTTGCGCAGCGAGTGCTTCCAGTCGCCGGAGACCCCGCCGAAGACGAGCCGGGTGGTCACCGGCCGGTCCCAGTTGAAGCCGTGCTTGTGGATGGTGGCGTGGATGTCGGTACGGCTGCCGGTGTGCCCCGGGTCGATCCGGTACGAGTTGAAGCGGACGACCAGGTCGTAGCCGTCGATCTCGGCACCCATCGAACTCTGGCCCACACGGCCGGAGTTGGCGATCAGGCAGATCGACTTGCCGGCGATCTGGTTGCGGAACTCGCCGAGGCTGATCCACTCCACCCCGCCGATGGTGGGGTCGGCGACCGGGCCGCGCATGCGGATGCGGCGCTGCTCGGCGTAGAGGGCGACGGCCTCGGTGAGGGCGGTGGGGTCGCCGGTGACCCCGGTGCGCAGGTCGAGGTACTGGCTGAGCAGTTCCTGCCGGTCGGCGACCGGGGCCTCGTCGGCGGCCAGCGCGAGCAGGGCACCGACCAGCCGGGGCTCGGCCGCGTCCCAGTCGCCGAGGGCGTGCAGGGCCAGGCCCTCGGCCCACACGTCGGTGGCGGGGCCGCGGGCGAAGTCGGCGGCGCGCGGGCACTGGCGCTGCAGCAGGGCGAGCAGCTCGCGCTCGCGCTCGGCGGCCCGGCGCAGGCCGGTGATCCGGGCGGCCACCCCGAAGCCGTCCTCGTCGGTCAGCTCCAGGTAGCGCTCGTAGGCCCCGACGGCCTCGCGTTCCTCACCGAGGGCCTCCAGGACCCGGGCGCGCAGCCGCCAGCCGGCCCGGGAGTTCTTGCGCTCGGCGAGGACGGTGTCGCTGATCTGCAGGGCGAGGTGCAGCTCGTCGCCGTAGCCGCACTCGAGGGCCTTGTTGCCGACGGCCAGCAGGGCGTCCAGCAGGTCGCCCGGGATGCTGCCGGCGGGCGCGGCGGCCCCCTTGACGGCACGCTTGAGCAGGGCGGTCGCGCCACCGGCCGGGGCGGTGGCGGGAGCGGACGTGCCGGTGGTGCTGAACACCACGAGCAACTTGCGCAGCTGCTCGGCCAGTTCCGTGCGACGGCGGTCGAGACTGCCCACGAGTTTGCCGCTGTGGACGGCGCAGGCGCGCAGGCAGTCCTCCAGCTCCCCTCCACGCGCAGGTGCCCGCCGGTTCTGGACCCTCGTCATAGCTCTCCTGATTTTGCCAAGCAAATACGGTGTTTACGGCGGCATGCCGTGGGTTTGCAAAAACGTGGGGGTGGATGGAGAAACTAGGAAGCCAAAGCGACCACCGGGTTAACGAATCCGGACAGGTAAGAGAATGGTTAGACGGTCAATCACCTCGTTCCTGTGATTCCGCCAGGTGACGGCGGAGCGGCTCCCTCATGCCGGGGACTTTCACAGAAGAAGCCGAGATGATCAGCGCATCGTCGGGTAGGCGCCGAGCATCATGGCTGCTTCGTCCCCCACCCTCACCACCGCTCCCGCTCCCGCTCCCTCCGCGCCCGCGCCGGCTCCCGCCCCCTCGCGCCGGGGCCGCCTGCTCGCCCTGGACGGCCTGCGGCTCGTGGCCGCGCTGATGGTCTGCCTCTACCACTACGCCGGACGCGGCGGCACCGTCTCCGCGTCCTGGCACCGGACACCGGCCCACGTCTTCCCGACCCTGTCCCAGGCGGCCACCTACGGCTGCCTCGGCGTCCAGTTCTTCTTCGTCATCAGCGGTTTCGTCATCTGCATGAGCAGCTGGGGCCGCACCCTCGGCGACTTCTTCCGCTCCCGCGTCGCCCGCCTCTACCCCGCCTACTGGGTCGCCCTGGCGCTCGTCACCGGCGCGGCCCTCGCCCTGCCGGCCGTCGTGCACCCGGTCCGCCCGGACGAGTTCCTGGTCAACCTGACCATGCTGCAACAGCCCATGGGCGCCCCACGCGTGCTGGGCGTGTGCTGGACGCTCTGGGTCGAGGTCCGCTTCTACGCGCTGTTCGCCCTTCTCGTCGTCCTGCGCGGGGTCACCTACCGCCGGGTGGTGCTCTTCTGCTCCGTGTGGACGCTGGCGGCGGTGGTGTGCCGCACGTCCGGCAACGCCCTGATCGACCAGCTGGTCATGCCGGACTACGCCCCCTTCTTCGTCGGCGGTCTCGCCCTCTACCTGATCCACCGTTTCGGCGGCGACCTGCTGCTGTGGGGCATCGTGGCCGTCTCCTGGCTGCTCGGGCAGAGCAACGCCACGCGCGGGCTGTGGCACACGGGCGCGCACGGCGACTTCGTGCGCGACCCGTACGTCATCCTGCTGATCGTCACCCTCGCCTTCGCCGCCGTGGCGGCCGTGGCGCTGGGCTGGACCGGCCGGGCCGACTGGCGCTGGCTGGCCACGGCCGGCGCGCTGACGTACCCGTTCTATCTGGTCCACGAGCATCTGGGCTGGTTCGTCATCCGGGTGCTGCACCGGGGCCTGGGCCTGCCCGCGTGGCCGACGCTCGTGTCGACGGTGCTCGGCATGCTGCTGCTGGCGTGGCTGATGCACCGGTTCGTGGAGCAGCCGCTCGGCCCGAGGCTGAAGCGAGCCCTCCATGGCCGGAAGTTGGGCAGCAGTTCATCTCGCCTTGGGTTTTGAACCGGGCCCGGGGGCAGGCACCGTAGTGCCCCGCCCCCCGCGCCACAGGCTTTCCGCAGTGAACCCACAGACTGCCGTACCGAGGGAGTGCCCCCGCCTCATGGCCACCATCCAGGAAGCGACCCGCCCGCCCCACCGGCTCGACGACGTGCCCGGCTGGTTCCCGGTGCTCGACCAGTTGCTCTTCGACTGGTTCCTGAACCGGCAGGAGGCCGGGGGAACCCACGGCGACCTCCTGGAGGTCGGTGTCTACATGGGCAAGAGCGCGATCTTCATCGGCCGGCACCAGCAGCCGGGCGAGAAGTACACCGTGTGCGACCTCTTCGAGGGCGACGCCCCGGACGACGCCAACCGGGCCGAGTCGACCAAGTCCTACAGCGCGCTGACCCGGCGCGTCTTCGAGGACAACTACCGCTCCTTCCACGACGAGCTGCCCCGGGTGCTCCAGGGGCCCAGCTCCCTGGTGCCCGACGAGGTCGCGACCCGCTCCTGCCGGTTCGTGCACATCGACGCCTCGCACCTGTACGAGCACGTGCACGACGACATAGGCGCGGCCCACGACCTGCTGCTGCCCGACGGCATCGTCGTCCTCGACGACTTCCGCTCCGAGCACACGCCCGGCGTGTCCATGGCCGCCTGGGAGGCCGTGCTCAACCGGGGTCTGCATCCCGTCTGCCTGAGCACGCAGAAGCTCTACGGCACCTGGGGCGATCCCGAGCCGGTCCAGGAGGCGCTGCTGGCCATGGCGCGGGAGCGGTCCGACTGCCATCTGAGCGTCCAGGAGGCCGCGGGGCACCGGATCGTCCGCCTGAAGTCCAAGGGGATGTCCGCGCCGGCGTTCCCGCCCTCCAAGCACGCGGTGGCGGCCGAGGCGTCGGTGCCGGCACCGGCCGCGGTGTCCGCGCCGGCCCCGGCCCCGGCACCGGACCCGGCTCCCGCGGCGCGGCCCGCCCGGCCCGCGCCCCGCCGTGGCAGCCGGGTGCGCCGGGTCGCCGTGGACCTGCTGCCGCCGGTCGTCACACGGGCGATCCGCAAGGCACGCGCGGCCCGGAGCTGACCCCCCGCTCAGCGGATCCCGTAGCGGGCCTCGATGCCCGCGATCACCAGCGCCAGCCCTTCCTCGAACTGCTCGTCGTAGTCGTCGAAGAGCGCCTTCCCGGCCTCGGCCGCGAGCGGGAAGCCGGCCATGCGCCGGGCGCGCTCCTCGATGTCGTACCCCTCCCGGCGCTCGCCCGGGAGGGGCTGCACGCCCTGTTCCTCGGTGACGAACCCGATGGTGAACATGCTCGCGGTCCGCGCCGCGTTGACGGCCTGCGCCAGGGTGAAGCCGGCGTCCGTGAGGACGCGCAGGTGCGCCTCCATCTCGCGGGCGTGGTCCGTACCCGTGAAGCGTGAGCCGCTGTAGACCTTGGCGCCGTCGCGGTAGCCGAGCAGGGCGGTACGCAGCCCGCGGCTCGTCACGAGCAGCCGCTCCTGCCAGCTGTCGGCGGGATCGAGCGCCGTGCCGGCGACCATCCGCCGGTACATCTCCGTCGCCATCTCGTCGAGCAGTGCCTGCTTGTCCTTGAAGTGCCAGTACAGCGCCGGGGCCTTGACGTCCAGCTCCTTGGCGATGGCCCGCAGGGTCAGCCCGTCGAGGCCGGTCTCGTTCAGCAGCCGCAGCGCCGTGTCCGCGACCCGCTTGCGGTCCAGGGGCGCGCGTCGTTCCGTACTCACGCTTGACAGCTTAACAGCGTTAAGGGCACTCTCATGGGCGACGGAACTTAACAGCGTTAAGGAGAAATCATGCGTGATGTCCTGATCGTGGGGGCCGGTCCGACCGGCCTCGCCCTCGGCATCGACCTGACCCGGCGCGGCGTGGACGCGCTGATCGTGGAGCGGGCGCAGGGGCTCTTCCCCGGCTCGCGCGGCAAGGGGATCCAGCCGCGCACCCAGGAGGTCTTCGACGACCTCGGCGCGCTGGACGCGATCCGCGCGGCCGGCGGCCCCTATCCCACCCGGATGATCTGGAAGGACGGCGAACGGCTCGGCGAGCAGCCGATGTTCGAGCCGGTGGAGGCGGACGAGGGCGCGCCGTACACGCAGCCGCTGATGGTCGCGCAGTGGCGGACCCAGGAAGTCCTGTACGCGCGGCTGGTGGAGGTGGGCGGCGGGGTGGACTTCGGGCGCGAGGTGACGGGCCTGGAGCAGGACGCGGAAGGCGTGAGCGTGCGGTTCGCCGACGGTACGACCGTCCGTGCGCGCTACGTCGTCGCGGCCGACGGCGGGCGCTCCGCGGCACGGCGCGCGGTGGGCGTGGGCATGGCCGGTGAGACGGTCGACCCGAGCCCGTTCCTGGTGGCGGACGTGCGGGTGAAGGGGCTCGACCGGGAGTACTGGCACGCCTTCCCCGGAGCCGACGGCACCGGCGTGGCGCTGTGCCCGCTGGCCGGCACGGACGTCTTCCAGCTGGCCGGGAAGCTCGCCGAGGGCACGGAGATCGACCTGTCCCTCGACGGCGTCCGGGGGCTGGTCGCCGCGTACACGCACCTCGACGCCGAGGACGTCACCGAGCTCTACTGGGCCTCGGAGTTCCGGCCGCGCACCGGCCTTGCGGACCGGTTCCGGGCGGGCCGGGTGTTCCTCGCGGGCGACGCGGCCCACGTGCACTCACCGGCCGGCGGACAGGGCCTGAACACCAGCGTCCAGGACGCGTACAACCTGGGCTGGAAGCTGGGCGCGGTACTGCGCGACGGGGCTCCGCAGGCGCTCCTCGAAACCTACGAGGAGGAGCGGCGCCCCAACGCCGCGGCCATGCTGGGCCTGTCGACGAGCGTGCACCGCGGGGAGGTGCAGCGCGGGAAGGCGACGGTGCAGCTCGGGCTTGGGTACCGGGAGTCGTCCCTGAGCGAGGAGACCCGGGCCGTGCCGTCCGCGGTCCGGGCGGGCGACCGGGCCCCCGACGGCACGGTGGACGGCGTACGCCTCTTCGACGCGTTCAGGGGGCCGCACTGGACGCTGCTGGGCGCGCCGGCCCCCGTCGCCGGCCTCCACGCGCTCCCGGCGGCCCCGCAGTCGTACGGCTCCGGTGTCTTCCTGGTCCGCCCGGACGGGTACGTCGGCTGGACGGGCGACACCACGGCCGGGCTGGACGCGTATCTCGCCCGGGTCGGCGGCCGCTAGACGCTAGGCGCCGGCGAGCGACAGCTTCACCGCGAACCCGAGGAACAGGGCGCCCGCCGCCGAGGTGGCCGTCGCGGACAGACGCCTGCGGCGGCGGAAGGCGGCGGCCAGGCGGGTGCCGCCGAAGATCAGGGCGCTGAGGTAGAGGAAGCTGGCGAGCTGCGCGAAGGCACCGAGGACCACGAAGGACAGCGCCGGGTAGGCGTACCCCGGGTCCACGAACTGCACGAAGAAGGCGACGAAGAACAGGATCGCCTTGGGGTTGAAGAGGCTGACGACCAGGGCCCGCCGGAAGGGCCGCTCCTCGGCCGACGCGACCGGCGCGGCCTCCTCGACGGGCTGATCCCGCCGGCTGCGCCACATCGCCCACGCTGACCGCAGCATCCCGAACGCGAGCCAGGTCAGATATCCGGCACCGGCGTACTTCACGATGCCGAACAGCACGGCGTTCCCCTGGAGCAGCGAGGCGACTCCGGCGGCGGACAGCGTCATCAGCACGGTGTCCCCGCACCAGACGCCGGCGGCGGCGGTGTAGCCGGAGCGCACACCGCGCCGGGCGGCCACGGAGAGCACGTACAGGGAGTTGGGGCCGGGCAGCAGGACGATCAGGGCGAGGCCGGCCAGGTAGGTGGGGAGGTCGATGACGCCGAACATGAGAAGGAGTGTCGCACGGGGCTACGACATCGGATCCGGTGCGGGCGCTCAGAACGCGTCCGAGGGCACGTAGCTCCCCCACACCTCCCGCAGCGCGTTGCACACCTCCCCCACCGTCGCCCGCCCGCGCAGCGCCTCCTTCATCGGATACAGCACGTTCTCCTCGCCCTCGGCCGCCTTCTTCAGCGCGGCCAGGGCCGAGTCCACCGCCGCCCGGTCCCGTTCGGAGCGCAGCACGCCCAGGCGTTCCCGCTGGCGTGCCTCGATGGCCGGATCCACGCGCAGGGGCTGGTACGGCTCCTCCTCGTCCAGCTGGAAGCGGTTGACGCCCACGACCACCCGCTCGCCGGAGTCCGTCTCCTGGGCGATGCGGTACGCGTTGCGTTCGATCTCGGCCTTCTGGAATCCGTGCTCGATCGCCGCCTCCGCGCCGCCGAGGTCCTCGACCCTCCGCATCAGGTCCAGCGCGGCCGTCTCGACGTCGTCGGTCAGCTTCTCCACCGCGTACGAGCCCGCGAACGGGTCCACCGTCGCCGGTACGTCCGTCTCGTACGCCAGGACCTGCTGGGTGCGCAGCGCGAGACGTGCGCTCTTGTCCGTCGGGAGGGCGATGGCCTCGTCGAAGGAGTTGGTGTGGAGCGACTGGGTGCCGCCGAGCACGGCCCCGAGGGCCTGCACCGCCACCCGCACCAGGTTCACCTCCGGCTGCTGGGCCGTCAGCTGGACCCCGGCCGTCTGGGTGTGGAACCGCAGCATCCACGACTTCGGGTTCCGCGCGCCGAAGTCCTCCTTCATCACCCGGGCCCAGATCCTGCGCGCCGCGCGGAACTTGGCGATCTCCTCCAGCAGCGTCGTACGGGCCACGAAGAAGAAGGACAGGCGGGGTGCGAAGTCGTCCACGTCCATGCCGGCCGCGACCGCCGTGCGGACGTACTCGATGCCGTCGGCGAGGGTGAAGGCGATCTCCTGCGCGGGGGACGCGCCCGCCTCGGCCATGTGGTAGCCGGAGATCGAGATGGTGTTCCACTTCGGGATCTCGGCCGTGCAGTACTTGAAGATGTCGGCGGTCAGGCGGAGGGAGGGCTTCGGCGGGAAGATGTACGTTCCGCGCGCGATGTACTCCTTCAGGACGTCGTTCTGGATGGTGCCGGTCAACCGGTCCGCCGGTACGCCCTGCTCCTCGGCCACCAGCTGGTAGAGCAGGAGCAGCAGGGCCGCCGGGGCGTTGATCGTCATCGACGTCGAGACCTGGTCCAGCGGGATGCCGTCGAACAGCACCCGCATGTCCTCGATCGAGTCGATCGCCACGCCCACCTTGCCGACCTCGCCGTGCGCGAGGGGCGCGTCGGAGTCGTGGCCCATCTGGGTGGGCAGGTCGAAGGCGACGGACAGCCCGGTGGTGCCGTGCGCGATCAGCTGCCGGTAGCGGGCGTTGGACTCCACCGCCGTGCCGAACCCGGCGTACTGGCGCATGGTCCAGGGGCGGCCGGTGTACATGGTCGGGTACACCCCGCGGGTGTACGGGTACGCCCCCGGTTCGCCCAGCTTCCCGGCCGGGTCCCACCCGGTGAGGTCCGTCGGCCGGTAGACCGGCTCGATCGGCAGCCCCGACTCCGACTCACGCGCCATGGATGCCTCCGCAGTACGGTTTGTCACTCCTCACCATGCCCCGTAGTTCGGCGGCGGTCACGCGGGGAAACATCCCCGGCATGACGATCCCGGGGAGACCAGCCGTCCTACTCGTCTCGGCCGCCGCCCTCGCCGCGCTCTGCGGCTGCACCGTGCAGCCCCCGGACGCCGACGGCAAGCACCGCCTGCCGGTGCAGATCCAGCTGCCTTCCAGCTCCGCCCCGGAACCCACCCGGACGGCCCAGAGCACGCCCGCCGCGGGGCCCGCGCCCCGGGTCCTGTGGTCGCGCGGGGACAGCGGCCCCGGCGTGCGCGAGCTGCAGGCCCGACTCCGCCAGGTCGAGTGGCTGTTCGACGGGCCGACGGGGACGTACGACGATCTGACCGAGCAGGCCGTCCGGGGCTTCCAGGGCAGGCGCGGGCTGCCGCGGAGCGGAGCGCTGGACACCGTCACCTGGCAGCGGCTGCTGGCCATGACGCACCGGCCGGGCCGCTGGGAGCTGTACCTGATGGGCGGTCAGCCGGCCGCCGCGCCCGATCCGCGCTGTCTGGCCGGCCGGGTGCTGTGCGTCAGCAAGACCAGCCGGACGCTGCGCTGGATGGTCGACGGACGCACGGTCGAGACCGTGTCCGTCCGCTTCGGCAGCCAGTACACCCCCACCCGCGAGGGTGAGTTCCGCGTCTACTGGAAGTCACGGCACCACGTGTCGACCCTCTACCACTCCCCGATGCCGTACGCGATGTTCTTCAGCGGCGGCCAGGCGGTGCACTACTCCTACGACTTCGCGGCGCGCGGGTACGCGGGCGGTTCGCACGGATGCGTCAACGTGCGGGACGAGGCGGCGATCGCGCGGCTGTTCGCGCAGGTGAGGATCGGCGACAAGGTCGTCGTGTCCTGGTGAGAAGCGGGGCGGGGGGGGGGGGGGGGGGGGGGGGGGGGGGGGGCGGGGGGGGGGGAGGGAGGGGGGGGGGGGGGGGGGAAGGGGGGGGGGGGGGGGAAGGGGGACGCCAGCCAGGCCCCCCCCTCA